>JBHELH010000225.1:0-104395 GCA_046263215.1 Gemmatimonadaceae bacterium
GTGCCCGTCTCGGCCGGCACGCGGACCCTCAAAGACGCCACGAGCGAAGCGATCCGCGACTGGGTCACCAACGTCACAGACAGCTACTACATCATCGGGTCCGTTGTCGGACCGGCGCCTTACCCGCGAATCGTGCGCGACTTTCAGGCAGTGATCGGGAAGGAGGCGCGGGAGCAAATCCTGGAGCGGACGGGCCGTCTTCCGAAAACCGTCGTCGCGTGCGTCGGTGGGGGGTCGAACGCCATGGGAGCGTTCCACGCCTTCATCGACGACCCGGACGTCGAACTAGTTGGCGTCGAGGCGGCGGGCGCGGGACTGGACACGGGTCGCCACGCCGCGTCGCTGAGCTGCGGCACCCCGGGCGTGCTTCACGGCGCGCTCAGTTATTTGTTGCAGGACGAGGCGGGTCAGGTGCATCCCGCGCATTCGATCTCGGCCGGCCTGGACTATCCGGGCGTCGGCCCCGAGCACGCGCACCTCAAGCGGACCGGACGCGCCACATACGTCGCGATCACGGATGACCAGGCGCTCGAGGGGTTCGAGCTATTGAGCCGCCTCGAGGGGATCGTCCCCGCGCTCGAGACTGCGCACGCGGTCGCGTGGGTGGCCGCGCAGGTCGGGCGGTGGAGAGCGACCGAGTCGGTTCTGCTCTGCGTGAGTGGGCGCGGCGACAAGGACGTGGCGCAGGTGGCCCACACCGGGCGCGTCGGCTAGTGAGCAGCGCCGCATCGCAGACGCCGCTCGCCCATTCGGTCCTAGCTGCCGAGCGAGCGGAGCCGCCTTTCCCGCCGGCCCCGGTCGAGGAGCTGGCACGGCTCTTCGTTCGCGCGATTCGGGCCCATCAGCTGTATCTGCCGAATAACCCGATCTACAAAGGGGCAATCGACGGCCTGCGGGCCGGCTTCGTCCCCATCTGGGCGCACGCCGAGGAGGTGACGCTCGCCGTGAGCGAGACCGACTTCCGCTGGTTCGGACACGTCGTACTCGAGGAGTCGGGCAAGTCGGCGGACAGTCTGCCCTGGATGTTCTACAAGGACGGCATTCGCGAGCTGCAGTTCCTGCGAGGGTTCGAGACGGACGAGCTGTCGACCTTGCTCGACATCCTGCAGCGCATTCGGAAGGCATCTCCGGAGGAGGAGGACCTCCTGACGCTCCTCTGGGAGGGCGACTTCTCCCTGCTGCGGTATCGGTACGTGGACCTTGGACTGGAGCCGGCCGCGCCGCTTGCTGACGGCTCCCCCGTCAAGCCGCCGGAGCGCATCGAAGTTCAGCAGATCCGCGAGCAGGTCGAATCGGGCCGCGCCCCAGGCATGATCGACCTCGCCGACTTCGACGCGACAGCCTACTTCCTGGACGAGTCCGAGATTGAGTATCTCCGCGGCGAGATCAGGCGCGAGTACGAGGGTGACCTGCGGCAGAACGTGCTCGCGATGCTGTTCGACATCTTCGAGCAGCAGAACACGCCGGCAGTCCGCGCCGAGATCTGCGACATTCTCGAAAACCTGATCCTCCACCTGCTGTCCGCTGGTCGGTTTCGGAATGTCGGATATCTGCTCCGCGAGGCAGGCCAGCTGGCGAGTCGGCTCACCGAACTCGCCCCCGAGATCCGAGGTCGGCTGACCGCGCTGCCCCAGCGACTCAGCGCGCCCGAGGCACTCGGCCAGCTTCTGCAGGCGCTGGACGACGCGGCCGAGCTCCCACCGTCGCAGGAGCTCGCGGAACTCTTCGAGCAGCTCCAGCCGGGCGCCCTCGCGCCAGCGCTCTCCTGGCTCCACCGGGTCCAAAACCAACGGCTTAAGGTGATGCTCGAGCAGTCGGTCGGTCGCCTGGCGGCCGCGAATACGGCGGAGCTGGTGCGGCTCATCGGGTCGCCGGATCGTGCGGTGGCGGCGGAGGCGATGCGTCGCTCGGGCGCGCTCAAGACGGCGGCCGCCGTCGGGCCGCTGGGCAAGGTGCTTGGCGACGGTGACGCGGAGCTCCGACAGACCGCGGTGCAGGCGCTAGCCGAGATCGGCTCACTGGGTGCTCTTCAGGCTCTGGAGCGGGCGGTGGAGGACGAGTCGCGAGACGTACGCGTGGCCGCCGCGCGCTCGCTGGCGAGTCGCGGCTATCGCGCCGCGCTGCCACGCGTCGAGGGCGTCATCAAGGGACGCGGCGTCCGCGAAGCCGACCTCACCGAGAAGATGGCCTTCTTCGAGCTCTACGGCTCGTTGTGTGGCGACGCAGGCGTCGAGTACCTCGACAACCTGCTGAACGGCAAAGGTTTTCTCGGAAAGCGCGAGGACGCGGAGCTACGCGCGTGCGCTGCCATGGCGCTTGGACGCGTCGGGACGCCGGCCGCGTCCGCGGCCCTACGGAAGGCGGTGCAGGAAAAGGACGTCGTCGTTCGCAACGCGGTGACCAAGGCGCTTCGTGGGGGGCCGGGCTGATGTCGAGCGCCACTCCACCGGCCGCCCCAGCCGCCAAGCCACCGACCTATACCGCCGACTCGTTCGGCGAAATGGGCGGGGATTCCTACATCCGGAGAGCCGGCCGCGGTCTCATCCTCGGCCTCTACGGCGCGCTCCGCTCGATCAAGCTCTACCCCGTCGAGAATCCCGTCGTCCAGAAAGCCCTCGACGATCTCACCGGCGCCGCCGCAGAAGTTCTGCGTCAGGAGGGTGAGCTCGAGCTCCGCGTGTCGAGCGAGTTCATTTTCGTGAACTCGACGCGCTTGCGACTCGACCTCGATAACTACGCCAGCTTCAGCCACCTGCTGTCGCTGTTCAGGGCATCGGGCGTTGGCGCGCTCGTCGTGCGTCCGGGCGCTGCGCGCCGCGACTGGCTCGTCCTGCTGTCGCTGCTCCAGGCGCCCGGGCGGGACGAGGCTCCCGAAGCACGCTTCCAGCAACTCCTCGCGAAGCTCGAGCAGGCGCAGGTCGCACTCTTCGACCTTGCCGCGTCCAGCGCGGCGGAAGACGAGGACGCGCGCGAGAAGGCGAAAGAGGCGGCGAAGCGGACGTACTCCCAGTCGGTCGCCGTGACCAAGGACCTGATGACGTCGGTCCGCATCGGCCGCAGCCCGAACATCAAGAAGATCAAGCGTGTCGTGCAGGGTATCGTCGACCAGATCCTGAACGAGGAGACCTCGCTCATGGGACTGACGACGATTCGCGACTACGACGAGTACACGTTCACTCACAGCGTCAACGTCTGTATCCTCGCCGTCGCCCTCGGGAAGCGGCTCGGTCTGACGAAGCTGCAGCTGTACGACCTCGGCATGGCGGCCCTGTTCCACGACATCGGCAAGTCGCGGGTGCCGCTCGAGATCCTGAACAAGTCGGGGCAGCTGACGGAGGAGGAGTGGCGCTTCATCGCCGCGCACCCGTGGCTCGGCGTCCTCGCGCTCTTCCAAGTGCGCGGGCAGCAGGAGCTGCCCTATCGGGCGATGGTCGTGGCGCACGAGCACCACATGAAGACAGACCTCACAGGCTACCCGCGACCGATCCGGCCGCGCACGATGAGCATGTTCAGCAAGATAGTCGCGGTCGCCGACGGCTTCGATGCGGCGACGTCGCGCCGCTCTTACCAGACCGTGCCGCACCCGCCGACCGACGTCGTTCTCGAGATGCGCGACAACCCACGGCGCGGCATGGACCCGGTGATCGTCAAGGCGTTCATGAACCTCGCCGGCATCTACCCGGTGGGGACGCTCGTCGTGCTCGACACGTTCGAGCTCGCCGTCGTACACGCCGCGAACCCGATGCCGGAGATGTTGGCCCGCCCAATCGTTCGCATCGTGTCCGACGATCGCGGCAGCCTCGTGCACCCGGGCCTGCTCGTCGACCTCTCGGAGCGAACGCCGGAGGGGAATTTCCGCCGGACGATCATCAAGACGGAGAATCCCGAACGGTATGGCATCCGCGTCGGTGACTACTTCATCTGAGCCGATCGCCCGGCGCTTCGCGGAGCTTCGGGCGGCAGGCCGCCGCGCCCTCGTCACGTATCTGACAGCCGGCTTCCCCGACCCGGCGTCGAGCCTCGAGCTCTTGCGCGGGCTGGACGAGGCAGGCGCAGACGTGATCGAGGTCGGCGTACCGTTCTCGGACCCGATCGCCGACGGCCCAATCATCCAAGCGAGCTCGCAGCGGGCGCTCGAGCATGGCATGAGTTTCGACCGGACACTGCGACTCGTCGCCGACGCGCGGCTCCGCGTGCCGGTCGTGCTCTTCACGTATCTCAACCCGCTCGTCGCGGCCGGCGACGACGCCCTCGAGCGCGCCGCCGAGGCGGGCGTGCACGGTGTGCTCGTCACCGACCTGCCGCTCGGCGCGGACGTCGACCGGGAGGCGTGGCTCGGGTCCGGTCCGCTCGCCTTCGTGAGACTCGTCGCGCCGACAACGCCGCGCGCCAGAATGGCGAAGATCGCGGAGCACGGGCGTGGTTTCGTTTACCTGATCAGCCGCCTCGGGGTCACGGGCCTGCGTGACGAGCTGCCCCCGGAGCTAGCCCACACCGTGGCGCGCCTGCGCGGAGTCACCGCGCTCCCGATCTGTGTCGGTTTTGGTGTCTCAAGCCCGGCACATGCGCGGGCGGTAGCGGAGATGGCCGACGGCGTCGTCGTCGGAAGTGCCGTCGTTCGCGCCGCGGCCGAGGCTCCGGAGAATGCCGTGCGCCTGACCCGCACGTTGCGAGACGCGATCGACGCAGCCCTGCCGCCGACGCGCCCGACATGAAGCGTTTTCTCGGCGCGTACGCCAAGGCGCTCGGCGTCATCGGGACGATTGTTCTCGGCGCCGCGCTGGCGCACGACCTCCGCTGGACGGGCCAGGCGTGGAGCATCGCCGGGGTCGCCGCCGCCGTGGTGATCCTGCGCGTCAATCAGATCACGATCACGAAGTATGGCGCGCTGAACCTCGTCGGCGTCGCCGCGGTGACCGGCGCGCTCATCGTCGGGCCGCCGGCCACCGCCCTCGCGCTGTACGTCGGAGTGTACCTTGGCGATCGTGTGCTGCTGGGGAAGACCGGGCAGGCAGCCTGGATCAACGCCAGCCGCGAAGTCCTCGCGCTCGTCTCCGCCTACGGCCTCTTCGCGGGAGTGAGCGCGGCCAGCGGGGCCGGCACGGCCGCGTCCGCGGAGGGCCTCCCTGCGCTCGCGCTCTTCGTGTTCGCCCACTTCTTCATAAGCCGTGCGCTGCTCTACTTCACGCTCCTGGTCCGGTCGAAGCTGCTCGACGACGAGAAGTCGCTGCTGCTGCGCTACGAGGTGATCGGCTTCGGTGTGAAGGCGGTTGGTGTCGCGGTCGCGATCCTCACGGTCACGAGTCTCGGGCGCGTTGGGTGGGCCGTCGTGGCGCTCGTGCTGTTGTCGGCCGGCGCGCTCCTGAAGCGGATCTTCGAAGAGTCGGTTCAGGCCGAGGAATTGAACAAGATCCTGGCGATGGAGCAGGTCGTTACCTCTGACGTCGCGCTGGCGGACGCCCTCGGGCGAATCGAGGCGCTCGCGCATCGGCTCCTCGATTGGCAGGACTACCGCATCTGGCGGCTGCAAGGCGGCGAGCCACGGCTCGTGTGGCGTGGGTCGAGTGTCGGAAGGGCGCGGCGTGAGGATCCCGCGGCCGACGGCGCCGCGCTCCGCCGCGAGGTGCTCGAGTCGGGTCACCCGGTCTTAATCGCCGACGCCGAATCGGACCCGCGCGCGAGCGACACGCCCTCGGGTATCCGCAGTGTGGTCGTGTTCCCGCTGCGCTTCGGCGACCGCAACGTCGGCCTCCTCGAGCTCCAGCACCATAAGC
The DNA here is from genome assembly GCA_046263215.1 of Gemmatimonadaceae bacterium. Lineage (GTDB taxonomy): Bacteria > Gemmatimonadota > Gemmatimonadetes > Gemmatimonadales > Gemmatimonadaceae > JBHELH01. The sequence continues at coordinate 5,775 of JBHELH010000225.1, forward strand.
CGGGCGCGTATCGCGAGAAGGACATCGCGCTCGTCCGCCGGTTCGCGAACCAGCTCGCCACGACGCTGCACATCGACGGCCTGCGGCAGCCTCTCCTCGAGGCCGTCACGCGCGTCACCACGCAGCTCGAGACGCTGACCGACTCTGCGCGCGCCCTGCGGTCCGGTGGCGAGTCCGTGGCGCGCACCGTCGCGGACATCACCCGCGGCGTCGCGGAGGAGAGCGAGCAACTCGAGCGTAGCCGCGACGTGACCAACACCCTGCACGACGCCACGGCCGGCGTCGCGCGCGACGGCGGGGCGGCTGCCGACGCTAGCCAGCGCGCGACTGAGATCGCCGGCGAGCATCGCCTCACGATCGACACCGCGATCGGGCGGCTCATCAGCGTCAAGAACTTCGTCCGCGAGAGCGAATCCCAGGTCGAGGCGCTCGGGCGTACCACGAGGCGGATCACCGAGTTCATCACCGTTATCCGCGAGCTCGCCGATCAGACGAACTTGCTCGCGTTGAACGCGGCGATCGAGGCCGCGCGCGCGGGTGAGCAGGGGCAGGGCTTCGCCGTCGTTGCGGACGAGGTGCGGCGTCTGGCCGAGCAGAGCGCGCGTGCGTCTGACGAGGCGGCTGACATCGTAACCGGGTTCGATGAGCAGATGCGCCGGGTGGCGCAGCAGATGGGTCGCGGCCAGCTGATCGTCAGCGACGTCGAGACGCTCTCCGAGCGCGCGCGCGAGGCACTCGTCCTGATCGTCGAGGCGACGGCGGCGGCCGCGGCCGGCGCGCAGCGGATCGCGGCGACGTCGCAGGATCAGGAAGCGCAGTTCGGGAAGCTGCGTGAGCGCGTCAACCGCATCGCGGAGATCGCGCGGCGGAACCGCGGCAGCGCCGAGGAGGCGACGGCGACCGCGGACGGGCAGGCGAGCGCGCTTCGCGAGCTCGAGGGCGCGATCCGGGAGCTCCGCGGAGTCGTCGTGTCGCTCAGCGACCTGACGGCTCGTATCACGAAGGTCGCCTGAGCGCCGCGGCGCTTTCGCCCCGTTCGGTGCGCGGATTAGGTTGGTCGCGTGGCGCCCTCGGAGTCGGTCTCCCTGCGCGGAATGCGGTTCCACGTGCTCGTCGGGGTCTTGCCGCACGAGCAGGTCCATCCACAGCCGCTCGAGGTCGACGTCACGGTGTGGCGCGCGCCTCGCGCAGACGATGACGCCGGCCCCGACGGCGACGACGCGGTGATCGACTACCGCGACCTCTACGAGGCGGTGGCCGCACGGGTGACCGCCGGTCCACTGCGGTTCCTGGAGGACGTTGCGCGAACGCTCGTCGGTGACCTCTTGGCGCGCCCATACGTGCGGCGCGCTCGTGTGGCGGTCCGGAAGCCGCACGTACCGCTCGGCGGACCGCTCGCGTACGCCGAGGTGGTGGTCGACAGCGGGCGGCCGGACGCCGATGCGTGACGTGGCGTACATCGCGCTCGGCTCGAATCTCGGCGACCGCGCCGCCTACCTCGCGCTCGCGCGGCGAGGTCTCGCAGCGATTCCGCGCTCGCAGCTTCGCGCGGTCTCCTCGATCGAGGAAACTCAGCCGCTCGGACCGATCCCACAGCCGCCGTACTTGAACCAGATGGCCGCACTCGAGACCGACCTGGGGCCGGCCGAGCTGTTGGACGCCCTACAACGGATCGAGCGCGCCGCCGGCCGTGTCCGGGACCAGCGTTGGGGCCCGCGTACCCTGGACCTCGACATCGTTCTGTTCGAAAAGCAAAGCGTGGTCACAGACCGCCTCGTCGTCCCTCACCCGGAGCTGGCCCGCCGCGACTTTTGGCAGCGCGGGCTCGACGAGCTCCGTGCCGGCGTTTGACTCTGACCCAGCGGCGCGCGGCCGTGCAGGTCGACCTTCCCCCGTGGGCGGTAGTCAGCTCGTCGCGCCGCGCACACATCGAGCGAGTCGCGGGGCTATTGGCGTCGTGGGCGGAGGCGATGGACGTCGATTCGGCTGAGGCCGCAGCGTGGCACGACGCCGCCCGGTGGCACGACGCCCTGCGCGACGCGCCGGAGGCACAGCTTCGCGCGCTCGTGCCGGACACGAGGTATTCAGGGCCGATGCTCCATGGCCCCGCAGCCGCAGCACGACTCGAGGCCGACGGCGAGCGGCGGCAATCAGTGCTCGCCGCCGTGCGGCACCACACAGTCGGGTGCGCCCGCTGGGAACGCACCGGCCGCGCGCTCTACATGGCGGACTACCTCGACCCGGGCCGCGAATTCGGCCTCGCTGATCGCGCGTTCCTCGCCGCGCACGTGCCCGACGATTTCGACGGCGTCTTCCGACAAGTCGTGCGACAGCGACTCGAGTGGGCTCTGCGCGACGGGCGAGTTCTCTACGCGGAGACGGTGGAACTCTGGAACAGCGTGCGCTCGTGAGGCGGGCGATCGTCGCCACGGTCGCCGCCATTGCCGGCGTTGCCGGAACGCTGTTCGTGGCGCGACCGGCGCCAGCCCCGACATCTCGTGCGGTCGCACCGCATGGGGTGCGGATTCGGGTCCAGGTGCTCAATGCGACGCCGACGCGCGGACTGGCGCGACGCGCCACGGTGTTCCTCCGCGACCGTGGGTTTGACGTGGTCGATGTCGCGACCGCACCGCATGCGCGGGACTCGACCCTCGTCCTCGATCGCTCAGGCCACCCGAGCTGGGCGGAGCTCGTCGCCCGAGCTCTCGGGGGCGCGCGCGTCGAGTCGCGCCCCGACAGCTCACGCTACCTGGATGTCACCGTCTTTGTCGCTCGCGACTGGACGCCGCCGTCCGAGCCGTTCTACCCGTAGCTGCCCGCATGCGGCCGCGATGTCGAGCCCACGGCTCTTGCGTGTGGCGACCTCGACCCCCTGCGCTCGCAGCTCGCGCGCGAACGCAGCCATGCGCTCCGGGGGTGTCGGCCTGAAGCCCCCGGTCCCACCCGGGTGCAGCGGGATCAGGTTCACGAATGCGCGGCACTCACGCGCGAGCTCTGCCAGCTGGAGCGCGTGCTCGACGCCGTCGTTGACGCCGCCGAGCATGACGTACTCGAACGTTACACGGCGGTCGAACGCCTTGGCGGCGCGGATGACGCTTGCGAGCGGGTACTTGACGTTGATCGGCATGAGCTCGCGCCGCAGCGAGTCACTGGGCGCGTGGATCGAGATCGCGAGCCGGAATTGCTCCGGGCGCGCGGCCAACGCTTCGATGCCGGGCAGGACACCGACCGTCGACACCGTGATGTGCCGGGCCCCGATGCCGAGCCCCATTGCGTCGTTCAGGATCGTCAGCGCTGGGTCGACAGCCTTCCAGTTCATCAGCGGCTCGCCCATGCCCATGAACACGATGTTCGTGACGCGCAGCGGCGGGTCGACGAGCCGCATCTCGCGAACCTGACCGGCGATCTCGTGGACGTCGAGGTTCCGCTGAAATCCCATAGCCCCGGTGGCGCAGAACGCGCACTGGAGGGCACATCCCGCCTGCGACGAGATACAGAGTGTGAGCCGACCGCCCTCGGGTATCGCCACGGTCTCGACTGCCTGCCCATCCCGCAACCGGAACAGGAATTTCTCGGTGCCGTCATTCGACCGCTGGCGCGCGAGCACGACGAGGCGGGGGACCTCGAATGCGTCGTCGAGCGCACGCCGGAACGTCGCCGGGAGCTCGGTCATCGCCTCGAAGCTCGCGGCCGGGTTGACCCACAACCGCCTGAGTACCTGGGCCGCGCGGTAGCTTGGCTGGCCGACGTCGGCAACAAAACCCCGGAGACGCGCGGCGGCTTCGCTGGGCACGACGTCGAGGAGGTTCTGTTTATGCGTCACGTTGTTCTCCGGTCGGACCCGAGGACCCGGCATATTACAGGCCGACACCCGACCGTCGACGGCCGCTCGCCGCCGCCCCCGCCACGGCCGTCTGCCGGGCGCTGCCGATCGCGCATCCCCGGGCAAGACAACGACTTCCACGGTTTCGCGGCGGGCATTACGTTTGAAAGGTAATGACCTTCAACCCGAGCTGGCCTCGAAGCCCGCGCCGCCGCGAGCGAGCGTGACGGCGGCCGGCCACTTCGCGACAGAATACCGCACGCACCTGTGCGGCCACCTGCGTGCCTCCGACGTCGGGACACGCGTGCGGCTCGGCGGGTGGGTTCAGCGCACTCGGGACCTCGGCGGCCTGACGTTCATCGACCTCCGCGACCGCGCCGGAGTCGTCCAGGTCTCCCTCGACCCCAACGCAGCGCCACCGGACGTCGCGGTACAGGCAGCCGCGCTTGGGACGGAGACCGTTATCCTGGTCGAGGGCGAAGTCGTCCTACGGCCGGCGGCGAAACGGAACCCCGATCTCGCCACCGGCGACGTCGAGGTGCGTCCGTCGGCGCTGCGCGTCGTCGGCCCCGCCGAGGAGCGCCCGATCCCCGTTTTCCGGCCGCCGGGCGAGAACGAACCGGCCGAAGAGCTTCGGCTGCGTCATCGACACCTCGACCTGCGTCGCCCGGAACTACAAAGGAACTTGATTCTGCGGCACCGCTTGATGCAGGCGACGCGTAGTTACTTCGACGCGCGGGGCTTTCTGGAGATCGAGACGCCGATCCTGACCAAACCCACGCCCGAGGGGGCGCGCGACTACCTGGTCCCAAGCCGTGTGCATCCCGGGGAGTTCTACGCTCTGCCGCAGTCGCCCCAGCTCTACAAGCAGCTTCTCATGGTTTCGGGGTACGATCGGTACTTCCAGATCGCCCGCTGCTTTCGGGACGAGGATCTGCGTGCCGACCGCCAGCCGGAGTTCACTCAGATCGACGTCGAAGCGTCATTCGTCGGGCGTGAGGACATCCTCGCCGCGGCCGAGGGGCTGGTGAAGGAGCTGTGGGCGGTCGGGGGGCACTCGGTCAACACCCCGTTCCCGCGCATGTCGTACGCGGAAGCGCTTGAGCGCTACGGCTCCGACAAGCCCGACCTTCGCTACGGGCTCGAAATCCTTGACGCGACGCGCGCGTTCCGCGACGTCGACTTCGCCATCACGCGCGACGCGATGGCGCAGGGCGGGCGCGTGCGCGGGATCCGCGTCCCGGACGGGGGCGCGCTGTCGCGGAAGCACCTCGACGAGATCGAGGCGGCCGCGCGCTCCCTCGGTGCGCGACAGGTGCTCAAGATCAAGCGGACCGCCGGAGCGCTGCAAGGGAAGCCCGGCGAGCTGATGCCGCCCGCCGCGGCCGCGCAGCTCGAGCTGCGGGACGGCGATCTGTGCCTGCTGGTGGCGGGCCCCGATCACGTCACGGGCCCGTCGCTCGACCGCGTGCGTCAAGAGCTGGCGAGGCGCATAGGTCTCATCCCCGCGGCGACGCTGCGGTTCCTGTGGGTGCTCGACTTCCCGCTCTTCGAGCGCGTGCTCGACTCGGGCGCGTTGCTGTCGCTGCACCACCCGTTCACGGCGCCGCACGAAGAGGACTTGGACCTCCTCGACCGCGAGCCGGAGCGCGTTCGCGCACTCGCGTATGACTGCGTTCTCAACGGAACCGAGCTCGGTGGGGGAAGCATCCGCATCGGCGACCCACGCTTGCAGGAGCGCGTTTTCGGGCTCCTCGGCCTGGACGCCGAAACGGCCGGGCGTCGGTTCGGGTTTCTGCTCGAGGGCTTACGCTCGGGCGCGCCCCCACACGGAGGAATCGCGTTCGGGTTCGACCGGATTGCGATGCTTCTCGCGGGCGCGGACTCCCTGCGCGACGTCATCGCGTTCCCCAAGACTACTGCTGCCCGCGCACTCTTCGAGGGGGCACCAACGCCGGTCGCCCCCGAAGAGTTGCGCGACCTGCACCTGAGTGCCGAAGGAGTGTCCGTTTGAGCGACGGCGGGACCAACGGAACGCGAACGGCGCGGCTGTCGGCCGAGGGGGCCGACATGCTGACGCTAGCCGGCGTCAACGACGCCAACTTGCTCGAGCTGTCTCGCCTCTGCGGCGTACGCGTGACGTTGCGCGGCGACACGCTCTCGATCAGCGGCCCGCGCGACCTCGTCGACCGCGCCGTGGAGATCGGCGAGCGGATGATCGACGCGGCGCGCCAGCGGATGCCGCTGACGCCCGACGATGTGCTGCGTCTCACGGACGAGGAGCTGCCGTCGGGGGACGGCGGTGGTCGCGCGGGCGGCGCGCGGATCGCGCTGCCCGGCGTGAGGCGCGTCATTCAGCCCAAGACGTCGGGGCAAGCCGAGTACCTCGCCAAGATTCAGGAGCACGACATCGTCGTCGGCATCGGCCCCGCGGGGACGGGGAAAACGTACCTCGCGGTCGCCGCGGCCGTCGACGCGCTGACGCGCAAGCGCGTCCGACGCATCGTCCTCGCGAGGCCGGCGGTCGAGGCCGGGGAGAATCTTGGCTTCCTCCCGGGCGACATGCAGGCCAAGGTGGACCCGTACCTTCGGCCGTTGTACGACGCGCTCGACGAGATGATGCCGTTCGAGCGGGTTCAGAAGGCGCTCGAGCAGCGCGTGATCGAAATCGCGCCGCTCGCGTTCATGCGCGGCCGCACGCTCGGCGACTCGTTCGTCATCCTCGACGAGGCGCAGAACGCGACGACGATGCAGATGAAGATGTTCCTCACCCGGCTCGGCGTGAACTCGAAGGTCGTCATCACGGGTGACAAGACGCAGGTGGACCTGCCGAACCGCGAACAGTCGGGGCTGTTCCAGGTCGAGCGGATCCTACCCGGGATCGACGGGATCGCTTTCCACTATTTCGACGAGACCGACGTCGTGCGCCACCGACTCGTGCGTGAGATCGTGAAGGCGTACGCGGCCGACGGCGGCGACTGAGGCTCGGCGTGTTGGCGCGAGCTCGACTCGGCCGACTTCGAACGGCGCTCGATCCCGCGCGGCGGGGGACGCTCGCCTTTCACGGCACGCGTGCCGGCATCGCCCTCGCGCTCGCGGCGCTCACCTCCGCGCTTTTCCCGGCGTCGCCGGCGGTCGAGGTGCCGATCTATGAGGTCGGCTCTGTCGCCGGCGACAACGTCATCGCGCCGTTCCCGTTCACCGTACCGAAATCCGAGGCGGAGCTCGAGCGCGAGCGAGAGGAGCTGCTTCGCGGCGCGGAGCCGGTCCTCGTCTACGTGCCGGCGGCGCTGGACTCGGCGCGTCGTCAACTGCGCGCGTTCGACGCGGCGATCGCCGGAGCCTCGGCGGCCGGTGTCGACCCGCGCCTCGTCGTGCCGGCGATTCAACAGGCCGCGGCCGCCCATGGAATTGCTCTGACCGTCGACGAGGCGACGTACCTTGCCCAGCCGCAGCGCCGAGCGGCGCTCGTGTACGCCGTGAATCGCGCGTACGACCGGTGGCTGGCCGCCGGAGTCGGGCCCGCGGGCCTCCTCGACACGATCCGCAGCGGCGTGCTGTTCCGCCGCGGCGGCCAGGAACGGCGGGTGTCGCCTGACGACATCGCGACGTTCGGCGCGCTCCTCTCGCGGGCGAGGCTCATCCACCCGGATCCGGCGAGCGCCGTCGGTGACGCGCTGTACGTGCGGCTGATAACGACGTTCTTCCACCCGACAGTGATGCCGGATCTCGCCGCGACGCGCCTCCGCCGCGACGAGTTGGCGCGCACCGTATCGCCGGTGAAGTATCAGCTTCAGGCGGGCGAGAAGATTGTCGGCGCGAACGAGGTCGTCGGCCGTGCGCAGCACGAGAAGCTGCGCGGCCTACGCGATGCGCTCGAGGGGCGTCGCGGCAGCGGCCACGGCGTCAAGCGCGCCGCCGGTGGCGTGCTGTTCAACTTCCTCGTCGTGGCGCTGCTCGGCGTCGCGCTCGCCCTCTTCCGCCCCGAGGTCTACCAGAATCTCCGCCACCTCGGCGCCCTCGCCGCGATCGCCGCCCTCGTCGTGACCGCCGCCGCCGTGATCGCCCGCACCGAACCGGTGAGACCGGAGCTGGTCCCGGTCGCGTTCGCGGCCGTGTTGCTCAGCCTCCTCTTCGACCAGCGGATCAGTCTCGTTGGCGTGATGGTGCTCGCCGTCCTGATCGGCGGCCAGAGTGCGTTCCGCGGTACGAACGCGCTCTTCATGAACCTGATCGGCGGGGCCGCCGCGGCGCTCGCCGTCAGACGCATCCGCCGTCGCAACGATTCCTTTCGCTGGATCCTCATCGGGGCGGTGTCGTACGCCGCCGCCGCGATTGCCATCGGCATGACGCTCGACTGGCCGGCGCGCGACGTCGCGCAGTCCGCGGCGTGGGGTGGCCTCAACGCAGCGGTCTCCGTCGTTCTCGCGCTCCAACTCCTCCCGCTCGCCGAGCATTTCACCGGCATCGAGACCGACCTCACGCTGCTCGAATGGTCCGATCTCAACCGGCCGCTGATGCAGCGCCTGAGCCTCGAGGCGCCGGGGACGTACGCGCACACGGTCGCCGTGGCGAACCTCGCCGAAGCCGCCTGTCGGGCGATCGGCGCCAACCCGCTCCTGGCGCGTGTCGGCTGCTACTACCACGACATCGGCAAGCTCGCTCGGCCGCAGTTTTTCGTCGAGAACCAGCGTAAGGGGCTGAACCCACACGACAAGCTTCGTCCGGACGCGAGCGCGTCGATCATCCGCAACCACGTGCGCGACGGCCTCGAGCTCGCACAGCGGCACGGCGTGCCGCGGCGGCTACGCGCGTTCATTACGGAGCACCACGGCACGGGCTCGATCGCGTACTTTCTCGAGCGGGCGCGGGAGCGCTCGCCGGACGTCGCCGATCCGGCGGAGTACGCGTACCCCGGTCCGCTGCCGCAGACCGCCGAGACGGCCGTCGTCATGTTGGCCGATGGGGTCGAGGCCGCGGTGAGAGTCCTGAGCGAGCCGTCGCCGACGCGGATCCGCGAGGTGATCGACCACATCGTCCGCCAGCGCACGGAGCAGGGACAGCTGCGCGACGCGCCGCTGACGCTGCGGCAGGTGGACGTCGTGAAAGAGGAGTTTGCGCGCGTCCTCGCCGGGATGTACCACGCGCGGGTGGACTATCCGGCGGCGAGCGGAGGTGTGACGTCGGAGTTCGCGGCCGTATGACGATCTCGGTCGACGTCGCCGTCGACGGCGTCCGGTCGCCGCTATCGCGCGCGCGGGTCGGCGACCTCGCCCGCCGCGTGCTGCGGGCGGAAGGGGTGCGCGACGCACTCCTGTCGGTGGCACTCGTGAGCAACCGCCGCATGGCGGAGCTCAACCGCGCGCACTTGCGTCGGCCGGGACCGACCGACGTGATCGCCTTCGGCCTTACCCGCGTCGGAACGCGCGGGCCGGTTGTCGGCGACATCTACCTCGCGCCGGACGTCGCGCGCGCGTCGGCGCGCGAGAATGGCGTACCAGTCCGCGAGGAGTTGGCGCGACTTGTAGTTCACGGCACGCTCCACGTGCTCGGCTACGATCACCCCGACGACGACTCACGAACGCGGTCGACGATGTGGCGCCGGCAGGAGCGGCTGGTCGCGCGCCTGCTCGGAGCGGGCCGTCGGTGAGCGCGGTCTCGTGGCTTGTCGCGGCGGCGGCGACGTCGGCGGCCGTCGCGTTCGCCGCTGCCGACGGCGCGGTGCTCGCCATCGAGCCCGACGCCGACTCGGGCGCCCCGCGCGGCGTGCCAGGGATTCGCGACCGCGAGCGTGCCCATCGCGCGCTGGCGTTCGCGCGCATTCTCGCGTACCTCGCCGCCGGCGCCGCGATCGCCGACGGCCTTCTCCTCACGCTGGACTCGCGGGGCGGGCTCGTCGCGGCCGGGCTGGCGCTCGCGCTGGCGGTAGTCGCCCTCGGCGAGGGGGCCGGACGGAGCCTCGGCTTCGCCCTCCGCGCTGCGTTGCTGAATCGCCTTGCGCCGCTCGTTCGCGTCGCGGAATGGTTCCTGGCCCTACCGCTCGCCGCGGGCGAGGTTCTCGACCGGCGGCTGCGTGAGTGGCTCCCGCCGGCTGCGTCGGCCGAGGAGGACCGCGAGACGTCCAGCGAGCGCTTCCGTCAGATCGTCGCCGCCGAAGCCGCTGTCACCACGCACGAGCGCGACCTCCTTCACGGCGCGTTCTCCCTCGGCCGCACCGAGGTGCGAGAGGTGATGGTTCCGCGCGTCGACATGATCGCCGCCGACCTCGATATGCCCTGGTCCGAGGTACTCGACCGCGTCCGCAGCTCCGAGCATGCGCGGCTGCCGGTTTACCGGGACACGCTCGATCATGTCGTCGGGATCTTGTACGCGAAGGATCTGTTGCCGGCCGTGATCGCCGGCGCGCCGCCGGCGGACGGTTGGCATTCGCTCGTCCGGCCGGCGTCGTTCATTCCGCCATCGCGCCCGATCGACGACCAGCTTCGCGACTTTCAGGCGAGCCGGACGCAGATGGCCATCGTGATCGACGAATTCGGCGGCACCGCCGGCCTCGTGACGATCGAGGACATCCTCGAGGAAATCGTCGGCGAGATTCGGGATGAGCACGACATCGAAGACGCGGACGTCGAGCACGAGCACGGCCGCCGGTTCTGGGTCGCGGGGCGCGTGACGCTCGACGACCTGTCATCGCTGGTGGGACGGGAATTCGAGCTCGAGGGCGTGACGACCGTCGGCGGCCTCGTGTACACGATCCTCGGACGCGTACCGCGGGCGGGCGAGGAGCTGATCTACGGCGGATTCCGCGTCGTCGTCGAGCGCGTGCGCCGCCGCCGGGTCGAGCGCGTGTACTTCGAGCGCCTCCAGCCGGCCGCGAAGGAGGCGTCGCAGAAATGACGACGTTTTCGGCGCTACTGGCGGCGGCGGTCGTCCTCGTCGCGTGGCTGACCGCGGCCGGCATGACCGTCCGCAGTGTGAGCCGCATCTGGCTTCGCCACTGGGCCGAGCAGCGTCTGCGCGGCGCATCGGCCGCGATCACGTACCTCGAGCGCCCGCAACGCCTCCTCACCGCCGCGAGCGCCGGTGTCGCAGTGACGGTCGTCCTCGCGGGCCTCCTGCTCGGCGCGGGCCACACGGGAAACCACCTTCGGTTCACGGTCGCGGCGTTTCTGTACGCGCTCGTCCTCCTCGCTCTCGGGCAGATCATCCCTCGGGCGGTCGCGCGCCGGTGGCCGTCGGAACTCGTGCCGCTCGTCATGCCGGTTCTGCGCGCCACGGAACCGGTCGCGACGCCGCTGCTGGCCGTCGGCCGCGGCGTGACGAGGTTCGTCGAACGTTCCGATGACGCGCAGAACCGCGCCGAGCGCGATCCGATCCAGGACCTCCTGCGCGAGGGCGAGTTGGAGGGCGTCGGCGAGCGCGAGGAGATCGCGATCATCACCGGGGTCGTCGAGTTCGGGGAAAAGATTACCCGCGACGTCATGACACCGCGGAGCGAGATCTTCGCCCTTCCCGTCGACGGGAGCCCGCGGGAGATCGCGATAGGCGTCGCGCAGTCCGGGTACAGTCGCGTTCCGCTGTACCGTGGGACGATGGACGAAGTTGTCGGCATGGTGCACGCCTTCGACGTCCTCAAGGCGGCCGGGGAGACGTGTCCCGCGGTTCGCGCGGTCGCCGAGGCTGCTCCCGAGACGCCGTGCACCGACCTCCTCTTTCAGATGCTGCGCGCCCGGCGTCACCTGGCGATCGTCCACGATGCCTCCGGCCGCACGATCGGACTCGTGACCCTCGAGGACCTCCTCGAGGAGCTGGTCGGCGACATCCGTGATGAGTACGACGAGCCTGAAAACCCCACGGCGCGCGGCTGACGAAGGGGCCATGGAGCGCCTGCTCGCCGAGTTCGACGCCGGGAGCGTCGCCGCACTCGCGCGCGCGGTCAGCGTCGTCGAGAATCACCGGCCTGGTTTCGACACGCTGCTCGGCACGTTGCACTCCCGCACGGGGCGGGCGCGGCGCATCGGCCTGACGGGGCCGCCTGGAGCGGGCAAAAGCACCCTGACGACGCGCCTCGCCGCGGCCTTCCGCGCTCACGGCCTCAAGGTCGGTGTCCTTGCCGTCGACCCGACGTCCCCGTTCACCGGCGGCGCGCTCCTCGGCGACCGGATCCGGATGGAGTCGGTCGCGCTCGACCCGGGCGTCTTCATTCGGTCGATGGCGACGCGCGGCTCCCTCGGAGGTCTCGCCGCGGCGACGCGCGAGGTCGCCGACGTCTTGGACGCATTCGGCGTCGACCGCGTGCTGATCGAGACGGTCGGCGTCGGCCAGAGTGAGCTCGACATCGCGCGCACGGCCGACACGAGCGTCGTTATTCTCGTCCCGGAATCGGGTGACTCCATTCAGACGCTCAAAGCGGGTCTTATGGAGATCGCCGATGTGTTCGTCGTCAACAAGGCGGACCGGGCGGGGGCGGATCGACTGCGGCATGAGCTCGAGGTCATGCTCGGTTTGCGCTCCGGCCACGCGCTGCGGCACGTCCCGGCGCATCACGGGGCCGGACTGGGTCGTACGCTGACGCGCGAGGAGCGTCTGGCGATGAACCCGGCGCGCGCGGCGCGCGAAGCCGCGCAGTCCGAGGCCGCGGGCTCGTGGACCCCGCCCGTTCTACGGGCGGTCGCCTCGCAGGGCGACGGCGTCGCCGACCTGGTCGCGGCCCTCGACCGTCATTTCGGTTATCTTGAGCACACGGGCGGGCTGCAGAACCGACGTCGCCTGCGACTGCGCGAGCGCGTCGTCGACGTCGTGGAGCAGAAAGTGCGTCGGCGGCTGTGGGGGAACGCGGCGACGAACGCCTGGCTGGACGACCGACTGGCGGCGCTCGAGGCGGGATCTGCGAACCCGTTCCAGGTAGCCGACGAGCTCCTGAGCCGCAGCGGTGACATTCTGACGCGGACGACCACATGACCTCGATGCGCGACGTCACTGACCGCCCCGCGCGGCCGCACGACGAGACGGACGAAGCGACCGACGCCCTTCGGGCCGAGATGGAAGTCTGGCGGCGCCGCTACGACCAAAGCCCGGTCCGCGACGCGAGCTTCGTCAACTCGACGCGCGAGGTCCGCCCCTTGTACACCCCACTCGACACGGCCGACCTCGATCCCGCGGCGGACATCGGCGTCCCAGGTGGCTTCCCATTCACCCGCGGCATCCACCCGACCGGCTACCGCGGCAAGCTGTGGACGATGCGCCAGTTCGCCGGCTTCGGAAGCGCCCGCGACACGAACGCCCGCTTCAAGTTCCTGCTTCAGCACGGCCAGACGGGATTGTCGGTCGCCTTCGACTTCCCGACGCTGATGGGCTACGACTCCGACCATCCACGGTCCGAGGGCGAGGTGGGGAAGACCGGCGTCGCGATCTCCAGCCTTGCGGATATGGAGACGTTGTTCGACGGCATTCCGCTCGATCGCGTCTCGACGTCGATGACGATCAACGGCCCGGCGATCATTCTCTGGGCGTTCTACATTGCGGCGGCCGAGAAGCAGGGTGTCCGCCCGGAGCAGCTCCGCGGGACGATCCAGAACGACATCCTCAAGGAGTACATGGCGCAGCACGCGTGGTGCTTCCCGATCGAGCCCGCGCTGCGTCTTGTGGTCGACTGCTTCGAGTGGGGCTCGAGACACGCGCCACTCTGGAACACCATCTCCATCTCGGGCTATCACATTCGCGAGGCCGGGGCGACGGCGGCCCAGGAGCTCGCGTTCACGCTCGCCGACGGGTTCACCTACGTCGAGCGGGGTCTCGCGCGCGGACTGGACGTTGATCAGTTCGCCCCGCGCCTGTCGTTCTTCTGGGACATTCACAACGATTTCTTCGAGGAGGTCGCGAAGCTCCGCGCCGCCCGCCGCATCTGGGCGCGGCACCTCCGCGACAGGTACGGCGCCACGAATCCGCGGTCGTGGATAATGCGCTTTCACTCGCAGACCGCGGGTGTGACGCTCACCGCTCAGCAGCCGATGAATAACGTCGTCCGCGTCGCGTACCAGGCGCTCGCGGCGGTGCTCGGCGGAACGCAGTCGCTGCACACGAACTCGATGGACGAAACGCTCGCGCTCCCGACCGAGCAGGCGGTGCAGGTAGCCCTCCGGACGCAGCAGGTGCTCGCCTACGAGACCGGTATCCCCAACGTGATCGACCCGCTCGGCGGATCGTACTACGTCGAGGCGCTGACGGACCAGCTGGAAGGTGATGCGGAGAAGCTCTTCGAGGAGATCGCCGCCGCCGGCGGCGTGGTTCGGGGTCTCGAGACCGGGTGGTTCCAGAGGCGGATTGCCGAGTCCGCGGCGCGCCAGCAGTGGGAGGCCGAGCAGCATCGCCGCGTGATCGTCGGCGTCAACGAGTTCGTCACCAACGAGCCCGAGCTGACGATTCCCCTCCTCCGCGTCGGCGAGGACGCGGACCGCGAGCAGCGCGAGCACCTCGCCGCCCTCCGCGCGCGGCGCGACGCCGGCGCCTGTGCCGCGGGACTCGCTGCGTTGCGCGACGCGTGCGCCACGGGAACGAACGTTATGCCCTCGATCCTCGACTGCGCGCGCGCGTACTGCACGTTGTACGAGATCCGCGCGGCGATGGAGGACGTCTTCGGCGCGTACCGGGAGCCCGTGTTCTTCTGACGCGACGAGGGGCGGACGGCGCCGAGTGGTGGGCGTCGTTCTTCGACGAACGGTACCTGCTCGAGTACCAGCCGCTCTTCAGTCTTGAGCGCGACCGCCAGGAGGTCGCTCGCGTCCTCGACGTCTTGGGGTTGCCACTCGGGGCCCGCGTCCTTGACGCGGCGTGCGGCCAGGGACGACACGCGCACCTGCTCGCCGAGGCAGGTCTCGATGTCGACGCGGTCGACTACTCGGAGGAGCTCCTCGCGCGCGCCCGCGCGCGCGGTACCGGGCCCGGCCTCCGCTACACGCGTGCGGACATCCGCCGGCTGGCCGACGACTGGGCCGCACGGTTCGATGCCGTGGTCAGTCTCGCCACGTCATTCGGGCTCTTCCGCGACCCGGCGGACGATGTCGTAGCGTTGAGCGAATTCGCGCGCGTTCTCGCCCCCGGCGGCCTACTACTTTGGCACGGCGCGAGCCGCGACGGCGTGGTCGCGCGATTCCTCGCCCGGGATTGGTGGACGACGTCGGACGGCACAACGATCGCTCAGGAGCGACGCTTCGATCCGCTGTCCGGGCTGCTGACCGTCGAGTCACGGTGGTCGGGCCCCGCGGGTCAAGCGACGCGTGTTCACCAACTCCGGCTGTACACGGCCACTCGTCTGGCCGAGCTGTGCACGCAAACCGGGTTGATTGTCGAAGCGGCGTGGGACGGCTGGCGCGACCGCCCGCTGCGCAGGTCGTCCAGTGAGATGCTGCTCGTCGCGCGCAAGCCGACCGACGCGCCGGCGGCGCGCCGCGAGTTGCCGCCGCGTCGCGGCCGCGACTAGCTTAGTCGCCGATGCGACCCATCCGCGTGCTCGTCGCCAAGCCGGGCCTCGACGGCCATGACCGGGGTGCGAAGGTCGTCGCCGCCGCGCTTCGCGATGCGGGGATGGAGGTCATCTACACCGGGCTGCACCAGACCCCAGAGATGATTGCGACGGCCGCCGTACAGGAGGACGTCGACGTCGTCGGCCTCTCGATCCTCAGCGGCGCGCACATGACGCTCTTTCCCCGGGTACGGGAGCTGCTCGCCGCGGCGGGCCGCGAGGACATCCTCGTCACCGGGGGTGGCATCATCCCGAAGGAGGACATGGAGGAGCTTCAGCGACGGGGCATCGGCCGCCTGTTCGGGCCGGGAACTCCAACGTCCGAGCTCGTCGCGTACATCCGCGCCTGGTTCGCAGAGCGAGAGCGGCAGGAAGCGTGACGTCGCGCCTGCGCCAGTTGGGGGCAGAGCTGCGCGAGCTCGAGGGACGCCTGCGCGAGGGGGGCGGCGCCGAGCGCATCGCGCGGCAGCACAAGCAGGGGAAGCTCACCGCCCGTGAGCGCGTCGAGCGGCTCTGCGACGCCGGCGCCCGGTTTCTCGAGGTCGGTCTCCTCGTCGCTTACGACCAGTACGACGGGCAGGCCCCCGCCGCCGGCGTGGTGACGGGCGTCGGCGCGGTCTGCGATCGGCCGGTCGTCGTCGTCGCCAACGACGCGACGGTGAAGGCGGGGTCCTGGTGGCCGGAGACGATCCGGAAAATCCTCCGCGCTCAGGAGATCGCGATGCGCTGCCGGATCCCGATCATCTACCTCGTCGACTCCGCCGGCGTGAACCTGCCGTACCAGGGCGGCGTCTTCCCGGGCCAGTACGGGGCGAGTCGAATCTTCTATTACAACTCCATCATGCGTCGCTACCTCCGCGTTCCCCAGCTCGCCGCGGTCATGGGGCCGTGCATCGCGGGCGGCGCGTACCTGCCGGCGCTCTCCGACGTCATCGTGATGGTCAAGGGGACGTCCTTCATGGGGCTCGGCGGCCCGAACCTCGTGAAAGGGGCGACAGGTCAAACGATCGACGCCGAAACGCTGGGCGGCGCGGTCACCCACACCGAAGTCAGCGCCGTCGCGCATTACGCGGCCGACGACGACGCTGCGTGCCTCGCCAGGCTGCGCGAGCTCGTTGGAGTGCTGCCGCCGCTGACCGCGGCCCGCTGCGCAGCGGCGAACACCGCCGAGCCCGCGCCACCCACGGTCGATCCGGATACGCTATACGAAGTGCTGCCGGCGGACCACCGGATGTCCTACGACATGCACGACGTGCTCCGCGCGCTCTTGGACGACGGACGATTGGACGAGTTCCAGCAGAGCCTCGCACGGGAAATGATCTGCGGCGACGCGCGGATCGACGGGCTCTCCGTCGGCGTGATCGCGAATCAGCGCGGCCTCATCAAGGGCCGGGCGGGCGAGAAGCCACGGTTCGGTGGAATCATCTACGCCGAGAGCGCCGAGAAGACCGCCTATTTCATCGACCGATGCGACCGCCAGCAGATCCCGCTGCTGTTCGTCCAGGACGTGTCGGGGTTCATGGTCGGGCCCGAGGCAGAGCACGAGGGGATCATCCGCGCCGGGGCGCGCTTCGTCGAGGCGATGGCCACCGCGCGGGTCCCGAAGATCGTGCTGACCGTGAATCACGCCTCGGGCGCCGGCTACTACGCGATGGCGGGGCAGGGATTCGACCCGGACTTCATCTTCACCTGGCCCACCGGTCGAATGGGCGTGATGGAGGGGGAGTCGGCCGTGCAGGCCGTGCACGGCCCGGCACTCGAGGAGGCGAAGCGCGGCAGCCGACCGGTTCCGCCGGACGTGGCCGAGGCGGTCGAGGAAATGCGAGCGGACTACGAGCACCAGCTCGACGCGCGGTACGCCGCCGCGCGTGGGTACGTCGACGCGATCGTCCGGCCGGAGGACACGCGCGCCGTACTCGCCCTCGCGTTGCGCGCGGCGCTTCACAACGACGGGCCGCACCTCGGGCCGTTCGTTCTCCCCGCACACTTCGACGAGACATGACTGCAGGTAACGGCGGGCACAAGATCGTGCGGGTGGCGTCGGGGCAGGGCTTCTGGGGCGACTCCCTCGATGCGCCCCGTCGTCAGGTCGACGGCGGCCCGGTCGACTACCTGATGCTCGACTATCTCGCCGAGGTCACGATGTCCATTCTGCAGAAGCAGAAGGAGCGGGACCCGCGACTCGGTTACGCGCGCGACTTCGTGGGGGCCGTGGCGAGCGTCCTCCCCGCCGTCGTGGCGCGTGGCCTGCGCGTGATCGCCAACGCCGGCGGCGTAAATCCGCCCGCGTGTGCCGACGCCATCAGAGCGCTGGCCGCGCAAGAAGGCGTCCCGGGGCGGGTGCGAGTCGGCGTCGTCACCGGCGACGACCTCCTGCTGCGGCTGGACGAGTTGCTCGATGCAGGCCATGCCCTCGCCAATATGGATACCGGCGAGGGGCTGTCGGCCATACGCGACCGCGTCATCGCCGCGAACGCGTACATCGGCTCCGCGCCGATCGTCGAGGCGCTCGACCGCGGCGCGAACGTGGTCATCACCGGTCGGTCGACCGACACCGCGCTGACGATGGCGCCGCTGCGCCACGAGTTCGGGTGGGGCTCGACCGACTGGGACCGGTTGGCAGCCGGGATCGTCGCCGGCCACATCATCGAGTGCGGCGCGCAGTGCTCGGGCGGCAACTGCCTGTACGACTGGCGCAACGTTCCGGACCTCGCCGACGTGGGCTACCCGATCGTCGAGGCCTCCTCCGACGGCACGTTCGTCGTCACGAAGCACAGAGGTACGGGGGGTTGGGTCACCGTCGCCTCCGTGACCGAACAGCTCGTCTACGAGATGGGAGACCCGCGGTCATACATCACGCCCGACGTCATCGCCGACTTCACGACCATTCAGCTCGAGGACGCGGGGCACGACCGCGTACGCGTGCATGGCATCCAGGGTCGCCCGTCTACCGACAAGCTCAAGGTTTCGGTCGCCTACCGTGCCGGGTACAAGGCCGTCGGCACGCTCGTCTATGCGTGGCCCGAGGCACTCGACAAGGCCCGGCGCGCCGATGAGGTACTACGCGCGCGGCTCGACCGGATGGGGCTTCGCTTCGACCACGTGCTGACCGAGTTCGTCGGAGCATCGGCGACGCACGGGCCCCTCGTCGGCGACCCCGGTGACCCCCCCGAGGTGCAGCTACGGGTCGGCGTTCGAGCCGGGGATAGGGCGGTCGTCGAGCGGTTCTCGCGCGAGATCGCTCCGCTCGTGCTGAACGGGCCGCCGAGCGTGACCGGCTTCGCCGGCGGGCGACCGAAAGTCGAGGAGATCGTCGCGTACTGGCCCGCCCTGATCGACCGGGATGTCGTCCGTCCAACGGTCGACGTCCTGACGTGATCGTCCGCCTCCTCGACGTCGCACACGCCCGGTCGGGCGACAAAGGCGACACGGCCAACGTCGGCGTTATCGCGCTCCGCCCGGAATGGTACAACGTCCTGGTGCGGTACTTGACGCCCGAGCGCGTCCGCGCGCACTTCCGTGACGTCATCGGCGGCGACGTCGAGCGCTACGAACTGCCGAACTTGCGGGCGCTCAACTTTCTGCTCCACGGCGCGCTGGACGGCGGTGGTACGCTCTCGCTGAAGACGGACGCCCAGGGCAAAGTGTACTCTACCGCGTTGCTTCGGATGACACTCGACATTCCTGAGGACGAGGCCCGCGCCGCCGGCCTGCCGGAGGCTACGCCGTGAGCACCCTCACGCTCGTCAGGGTCGCACTGGCCGCGATCGGGCTGATCGTCTGGGGGTACGGCTATCGGGTCGACGACCCGGTCGCCCGTTGGATCGGAATCGGATTTCTTGGTGCGGCGCTGCTCGCGCGGTTCTGGCGGCGCGGCGCACCACCGCAGGACTAGTCGGCCCGATCGCGATCCGGCGGGGTCTGCGTCAGCCGCGCATAGCGCTGCTCCAGAGCCCCGTACCCGAGCTCGCGGACCCGCCCGGCGTAGTAGGACACGAGGCCCCACGCGTCCGCGATTCCCGCCCGCGCGAGCGCAGGACCGACCTCCGCGACCAGCCATGCGGCGCGATACGGCTCGTGGTTTTCGGCCGCCTCGAGCGCGACGCGGAATCGCGAGTCCGCGTCGGCGACGTCACCCCGCCCGAGGGCGACAAGGATGCACAGCGCCTCAGCGGACTCGCGTCCCTGGAACCACCACGTGCCTGGACCGGCAAGCAATTGCTCGACGACGCGCGCAGCCGCCGCTGCCGCGTCGTGTCGCGAAAGCTCGAGGGCGGCCAGACCGGCGCCCGCCCGCGCGCCGATCTCGAGGTCCAGCTGGCCCAGGTGATGCGCCAGCTGCGCGCCCTCCTCGTAGAGGGCCAGAGCCCGGTCCGGATGCCCGCGTTCGCGGGCGAGGCCGGCCATGTTGTACAGCAGTCCGAGCCGGTGGCCTTCGTTGCGCACCGTCGCGAACAGGCGGCTCGCCTCCTCGTAGTGTTGTTGCGCCTCGTCGTAGCGACCGACGTGTGCGCACAACAAACCCAGATTGACCGACGCGATCCCGTCGAGATCCGGAGCGTGCGCGTCGCGCGCCAGCTGCACCGCGCGCCGGTACGCTTGCTCCGCCGCGCCGGCGTCGCCCGCCATCTGATGCACGACGCCGATGTTGATGTCGCAGCGCGCCATCTTGTACCGGTCGCCGATGCCGGTGAAGATGTCGCTCGCGCGCTGATAACGCTGGACGGCCTCTTCCAGTCGCCCGAGGCGCAACAGCGTCGATCCGTGTCGGACGAGGGCGTCGGCGAGCAGCCGTGCGTCGTCCATGCGCTCGGCCATGCGGATACACTCGTTGGCCAGCCGCTCGGCCTCCGGCCAGTCCGCCAGTCGGCTCTGGATCTCCGAGATGAACGTCAACAGCGCGACGCGCTCAGCCTCGTCGCCGACACGCTCGGCTTCAGCGAGCAGCTCGTAGCACGCCGCGAGGCTCTGGGCGGCTGGGGCCCCCTGGTGCGCGCGCAGTCGCTCGCGCATCCGACGGAGCGACCGCAGGGGCGCGGACGGCGCCTCGGCCGCCTGCACGAGCTCGAGCGCCCCGTCGCAGACCTCCTGGCCATCCGCGTAGCGTCCCGCCGACTCCGCGACGCGCGCCAGCGCTAGCGCGGCGTCGACGTGCTGTTCATTCGCCCGCGCATGGCGCAGCGCCATCGAGAAGAACGCGAAGGCTTCGTCGAGCGCGTAGACGCTCGTCGAACGCTGCCCGGCGCGCATCGCCCACGCGTACGCCCGCTCCGCGTCGCCGGCTTGGTCGTAATGTCCCGCGATCTCGGCCACCGCGTCGGGCTCGTGCTTCTCCATCGCGCGCGCGACGCTCTGATGGATTCGCTTCAGACGACGCGGATTCGCCGTGCTCCGGATCGCGTCGACGAGGAGAGCGTGCGCGAAGGTGAAGCGGCTGCTGTCGTTGCGCGCGGCGTCGAGCACGGCGGCCCCAATCGCTTCGTCGACCGCCTCGAGCAAGTCGTTCTCGGTGCCGGCCCCCGCGGCGACGGCGAGGTCCACCTCGAACACCCGGCCGATCACGGCCGCCGTCGTCAGAATGCCGCGCGTCTTGGGCGAGAGCCGGTCGAGCCGCCGGGCCATGAGGTCGTTGACGGCTACCGGAAGGCGAAGCTCGGACGTCTCCCGCCACGTCCACCGGCCGTCCACATGCCGAATGTCGCCCTCGTCGATCAAGGACCGAAGCACCTGCAGAACGAGGAACGGGTTCCCTTCGGTGTGCCGATACAGCACCGACAGCAGCTTTTCGCCGAGCGCCTGGCCCTGTGAGGCAGCCGCGAGCCACTGCTCAAGCTCCTCGCGCGACAGCCGCGCGAGCTGAAGCTCGTGGAACCGCTCGTCGCGTGAGAGGCGCCGCCGTCGGGTTTGGGCATCGCTCGTGACGTCTTCCGCACGGATCGTTAGCGCGACGAGCACCCGGTCGTCGGCGAGCTGAGGCAGCAAATGCTCCAGCGTGTCCCAGGTCGCCGAGTCCGCCCACTGCATGTCGTCGAGCACGATCACGAGCGGACACGCCGCGGCGGCGAGCCGGAGGTATTCCGCAATTTCGTTGTACAACGCGTACTTGTGGCCGGAAACGTCCTGCGGCGCCCGCTCCCTCGAATCCCCGAGCGCCGGTACGATGCGCGGGAGCTCGCGCCACGCCCGTCCCGCCTGGCTGACGCGGGACACGACGGCTCCCAACGCCTCCGCCCATGGCCCGTACGGCGGCTTCACGTCGGCTTCCAGACACCGGCCGAGTACGAGCGCGCCGTTCCGCATCCGTACCTCGGGCAGCAGTTGCCGCAGCAGCGTCGACTTCCCGACGCCGGCCTCCCCGACCACCGCTACGACCTGCGGTTGTCCGGCAAAGCTCGACTCGAGCAGCCGCACGAGCTTGCGCATCTCGGGGACGCGTCCCACAAACCGGTTGAGGCTGAGATGCGGCCGCGCCGACTCGGCCGCGGCCCCGGCCACCGCGACCGCGTTGCGGCCGGCGCGCTTCGCGTCGTAGAGTGCCCGGTCGGCGGCCGCGAAGAGCGCCTCGACGTGCACCCCAGCCTCCGCGCCGGCGACGCCGATGGAGAGCGTGACGCCGATCGTGGCGCCGTCCATGTCGCGCACGGTGACCCGCTCCTCCTCGACCGCAACGCGCAGGCGCTCGGCGACGTCACGCGCGTTGTCGAGCGACGTGCGGGGCAGGAGGACGATGAACTCGTCGCCGCCGTACCGGCCGACCACGTCACCGGCACGCAGCACGCGGCGGAACACTGCCACGACCGCCCGCAACACGTCGTCCCCCTGGAGGTGGCCGTAGGTGTCATTGACGAGCTTGAAGTGGTCGACATCGATGACGAGGAGTGACGGCGGTACCTCGCTCGGCCGCAGCCGGGCGAGTAGGACGTTCGCCTGACTCATGAATCCGCGCCGCAGGGGAACACCGGTCAGGTGGTCCATGTCGGTGGCGCCAGGTTCCTCTGCGGCGCCTCGCCTTGGTGTGATCGCGCCCGTCCGGGGCGACGCGACACGCTTCACGATCCGCTCGAAGTGTGCGAACAGCTCCGGGTCGAACTGCGCCCCGACCTCGCTCCGCATTATGTCGAGCGCCTGTTCGGGCGAGACCGCTTTCTTGTAGCTCCGCTCGGACGTGAGCGCGTCGTAGACGTCGGCGATGCAGAGGATGCGCGCCGTCAGCGGTATCGCCTCTGCCGCCAGCCCGTACGGGTATCCCCCGCCGTCCCACCGCTCGTGGTGGGACTCGACGATCGGGCGGACATCCCACGGGAACTCGATGTCGGCGAGCATCTGCACGCCGGCGATCGGGTGGTGCTTGACCAGCGACCATTCCTCGGTGGTCAGGCGGCCAGGCTTGTTCAGCACCTCGGGCGGGATCGTCAGCTTCCCGACGTCGTGCAGGAGGGCGCCGATTCGGAACCAGAAAAGGGACTTCTGATCGATGTCGACCGCTTCGGCCAGCGCGCACGCGAGATCCGCAACGCGCTCGCAGTGGCCCTGAGTGTAGTGGTCCTTCGACTCGATCGAGTCGCCCCAGCGTTGCACCATCTGCAGGAAATCCTCCTCGAGGTCCTGCGTCTGGCGGTCGATGTCAGCGACGTCACGGCGCGCGTGTAGCTGGGAGAACAAGCGGTGCGCGCGGTTGAGGCACTGGAGCGTGTCTCGGTTCCGGCCCTGCTGTCGGTAGAGCTCCGCCATTTCGCGCGCTGTCTCGGCAGCGAGAAGCAGGTCCTGCCGTTGCTCGGCCAGCGTTGCTGCCTGCTGGAACGACTTCTCGGCTGCGGCGTGGTCGCCCGTCTCCCGCGCGATCACGCCGTAGCACTTGTGCGCCTCGCCGAGCGCGTGGGTATCCTGGGTCTGCTGCGAAAGGGACGTCGCGAGGTCGCACGCCTCACGGGCCCGTCCGTACTCGCGCCTGGCGATCCAATGCGAGGCGCGGTTCACCTCGAGCAGGATGCGCGTCGGCAGGTCGCCGAGGACCTGGCTGATCTCGACGGCCTCGTCGTACGCGCGCTCGCCCGTCTCCCACCGTTCCATGCGCGTGTAGAGCACTCCGAGATTGTTGAGCGTCGTGCAGATGTATTTCGTCAGGCCGAGCGCGCGGTAGTCGGCCAGGCTCGCCTCGTAGTAGCCCAGTGCCTGCTCCAAGTCACCGCGAATGTTGGCGATGACGCCGAGGTTCTGCGCCGTCATCGCCGCGAGCTTCGCCTCGCCGGAGCGGCGGGCGTGATCGCGCGCCTGAAGGTAAAGCTGCTCCGCCTCGTCGAGCCGGCCGAGCCGGAAGTGCGCGATCGCCTTCACGTTCAACGCATGGCCGACTCCGGCCTCGTCCCCACACGCAGTGGACACTGCGAGGGCGGCCTCGAAGCAATCGAAAGCCGCGTCGAAGTCAGCGTCGAGTTGATACGTGAGCCCGATCCAGCGGAGTAGTCCGGCTGCGGTGACTGACTGGGACGGGTCGCGCAGCGCGTAAAGCGCGCGCTCGTAGAGGGCGCGGGCGACCTCGCGACGGCCTTGGCGCTCGGCGAGCTGCCCCTCATCGATCAGCGCCTCGACCGGCGTCGCAGTTTCGTCGGTCGGGCGCCGGAGCGCCGGGAACCTGTCCGTGGTTCCGGCCAGCCGGTTCGGGAAGGGGCTCATGGCGACCCGCGTGGAGGAGAGGCCCCGGAATCGCCACGCTGGCGAGTCTAGTGGCCGGGCGCCCCTGGTATGACGACCGGCGGCGCCGAAGTGCAATCCGTCAACCCACCGGTAGCGGCCAATCACGCTCAGGTGGCGACGTGAGTCCCCCCCCCCAGTGCTGCCGACCGACGTCGCGGCCCGAGCTGGCGGCGCGCGGTCGGACGGGTTTGGTCGCAGCGACGGAACGTGCCAGAAGATGCCCTAAGCCGTTATCTTTCAAAGTCTATGACCAATCGCCAGGTCCCCGAGCTCCTCGCGCCGGCCGGCTCGCTGGACGCGGTTCGCGCAGCCGTCGCGAACGGCGCGGACGCCGTGTACCTCGGCGCTGGTCGGTTCAACGCGCGGGACGACGGCGCGCAACTAACCCTCGATGAGCTCGACGAGGCCTGCCGTTTGGCACGGAGCCGGGGCCGTCGGGTCTACCTGACCCTCAACGTCCTTCTGAAGCCCGGCGAGCTTGTCGACGCGCTGGTGCTTCTCGGGGAGGCGGTCGACCGCGGCGTCGATGCCGTCATCGTCCAGGACCTGGGACTCATCCGGCTGATCCGGGGGGTCTACCCGAGCCTCGAGGTGCACGGCTCGACGCAGATGACGGTGCACGACGCAAGCGGCGCTCGGGCGGCGCAGCAACTCGGGGTGAGCCGCGCGGTACTCGCACGCGAGAACACGCTCGAAGACATCCGCGCGATCCGGGAAGCCGTTCCCGGGTTGGGCCTCGAGGCCTTCGTGCACGGCGCGCTGTGCATCTCCTACTCCGGCCAGTGCTACATGTCCGGCATGATCTCGGAGCGTAGCGCGAACCGAGGGTCGTGCGCCCAGTCGTGCCGCAAAGACTATGTGCTCGCCGACCGAGCGACGGGCGAAGAGCTCGACCGCGGATACCTCATCTCAGCGCGCGACTTGGGGGCGTTCGACCATCTCGCCGAGCTCGCGGCCGCCGGCGTCTCGTGTTTGAAGGTCGAGGGCCGCAAGAAGCGGCCGGAGTACGTGGCCACCGTGAGTCGGGGCTACCGGACATTCCTCGACCGCTTGAGCCGCGGCGACGAGCCTGCCCCTCGACCGGAGGAAGTCCAGCCGCTCGTGCAGATCTACAGCCGCGGATTTACTCGCGGCATGCTCGGCGGCCGCGTCGGGCGGGATTACGTCACGCGCGACCAGCCCGACAACCGGGGGGTCCTACTTGGCGTGGTAATCGGCAGTCGCCGCGCCGAAATCACGGTCGAGGTCTCAGAGCCCATCGAGCCTGGTGATGGCCTCGGTTTCGAGGACCCCGAGGCCGCTGGAGGACCTACGCTCGGGTTCAGCGCCGCGCACGTGCGAACGGAGAGCCGCCGCGTGCAGGCCGGCCGCGCGGTTGTCCGCCAGGTCATTGCGGCTCCGGAGTCGGTGCCAGTGGGCTGGCGGGTGGTGCGCACGGCACATGCAGCACTCCTTGCGGCGGCGCGGGGCAGCTACGTCGGAATCCGCATGCCGGCGTCCGAGCGGAAGTCGCGACTGGACGTGCGCCTTTTCGGCTCGCCTGGAGCACACTTGCGTGCCGTTTTCGCGGCGGCCGGGCACACGGTGACCGTTCGCTCCGAAGCTCAGCTGGCGCAGGCCGCGAGACGGGCGCTGACCGAAGAGGTTCTCCGCGACCACCTCGGCCGCCTTGGCGACACGGCGTTCGCGCTCGGGACCGTCGACATCGTGGGTCTGGCGCCGGGACTTTTTCTGCCGATCAGTGAGCTGAACCGCATCCGACAGGATGCCGTCGCGCAACTGTCGACTGTCCGAAACGCTGACCAAGGGGCGGCAGACGCGGATCGCCGTGAAAGGATCGAGCGCGCAGTCGCCATCGTACATGAGCGGTCGGTTGATGCTCAGCCGCGCACGCCGGCCGCCGCCGACCTGGTCCGCAGCTACGTGCTCGTTGCGGAAGTGTTCAACACGGACGACGCGCGCGCCGCCGCGGACGCGGGGGCGACCGAGATCTGTTTCGATCCTTTCCTTCGACACCCCGTAGCTCCGGTGTCGCGGGTCCGCGCACTCGCGGAGGAGCTCGCGCCGCGTGACATCGCGCTCCGGCTGCGCACGCCCACCATCGTGCGACCCGCGGAGCGCCGTGCGGTGCAGCGGTGGCTCGACATGGGACTGCCGGTGCTCTCGGGTCACCTCGGGCTCGTTGCGGAGCTCGGGGCAGCCGGGCGCGACGTCGTCGCCGACTACGCGGTGAACTGCTTCAACCAACACACCGCGGCTGAACTGGTGGGCCTCGGCGCACGGCGCGTGACATTGTCGGTGGAGCTCACGGCTGACGAGATGATTGACGTTGCTTCCTCATTCACTGAGAGGCCGTTCGAGGTCTCCCTTTACGGGCGACCGGAAGGGATGACGATCGAGCACTGCGTCCTCTCAGCCGCGTTCGATCGGGAGCCGACGACGTGCCGCGACCTGTGCGTGCGCGACCACACCAACGTCGAGCTAACCGACCCTACGGGGTACGTGTTTCCGGTAGCGACCGACAGCGCGTGCCGCAATCGACTCCTGCACTCGCGGCCGATCGACGGTTCTGAGTACGTGGAGCGGCTCTGGGGTGCGGGCCTTCGGTCGTTCCGCGCGCTCTTCAACGTCCCGGGCGAGCCGATTGCCGCGATCGTTGCCGCGTTCCGGCGTCAGCTGGACGCGCTCGCCGAGGGGCGGCGGCCGGACCTCGCGGCGGTGCGAGACGCGGTCGGCCCCCGCTTCACTCGCGGTCACTTTGCGCGCGCGGTATAAGGGTGCCGCGCGCCAATGTGCGGTGTTGCGGGGCGCACCCGGGCGGGAGATCGTGACGGCGTGACGGACACGAGCTATACACTCGCTGACGCGCGACGAGTGCTGCGTGAGCGGTTCGCGTATGACGCATTTCGACCGGGACAGGAGCGTGCCGTCGAATCGGTGCTCGAGCGACGCGACACTCTCGTCGTGTTGCCCACGGGCGGCGGGAAGTCGCTCTGCTACCAGGTCCCGGCGTTGCTCCTCCCCGGGTTGACGGTAGTGTTGTCGCCGCTCATCTCGCTGATGAAGGATCAGGTCGACGGGCTCGCCGGGCGCGGCCTGCCAGCGACGTACCTGAACAGCACTCTGTCCGGAGGCGAGATCTCCGCGCGAATGACTCGCGTTCAGCGTGGAGAGGTGAAGCTCCTCTACGTTGCGCCCGAGCGGTTCGACGTCGGCAGCCTCGCCGATCGGTTGCGTGGACTCGGGGTCTCGCTGCTGGCGGTCGACGAGGCGCACTGCATCAGCGAGTGGGGGCACGACTTCCGCCCCAGCTACCTGCGCATCGCCCAAGTGCGCGAGCGCCTCGGCTGGCCCCCGGTGGTGGCGCTCACCGCGACCGCGACACCGCACGTGCGCAGCGATATCGCGCGGCAGCTGCGCCTCGAGAATCAGCGCACGGTCATCACGGGCTTCGATCGGCGCAACTTGCGTTACCACGTCGTGCCGACGCGCACCGACCGTGACAAGGATGAAGCACTCATCGACATCCTCCGTAGTCGCGACGGGCTTGCAGTGGTGTACGCCTCCACGCGGCGAGCCGTGGAACGAATCGCCGAGACGCTCGACCACGGCGGCGTTCCCGCCGTCGGCTACCACGCGGGCCTTGATGACGTCCGCCGTCACGAAGTGCAGGATCGCTTCATGCGCGAGGACGTACGTGTGATCGTGGCCACGAGCGCATTTGGGATGGGAATCGACAAGCCCAACGTTCGCCTGGTGGTTCACTACACGATGCCTGGGACGCTCGAGGCCTACTACCAGGAAGCGGGCCGGGCCGGCCGCGACGGACTCGAGGGCGATTGCTTCCTACTTCATGCATTCCAAGATCGCTTCACGCATGAGTTTTTCGTCAAGAGTGCGCACCCCGAGCGCACCCTGATCCAACAGGTTCATGAGGTACTGCGCGCGCAGGCGGACGAGGCGGGCTCGGTCGACCTGAGCTCGGAGGCGATCGCCGCACGCATTAGCGGCAAAACGGCAGCCCGGGACGTGGACGGCGCGTTGCGCGTCCTCGCCCAGGCCGGCGCGGTGCGCAACGACCCCGAGGAGGGGTCGCGGGTCTACATTCGGCTGCTCGCGACGCCCGAGCGCATCCGTCGGGAGCTCGGGGACGAGGCCCTCGACATCGGGCTCCTCCGGGCAATTTGGCGCGCGGCAGGGGCCGCGGTGCACGAGGGCGCGACGATCGACCTCGACGGGTTGCCCCCCGGCTTCGGCGGTGCAGCCGGCGCAAGTCCGGTACTCGACAGGCTGCAAGCGGATCAGTTCCTCGAGTGGCGCCGGCTTGGTGGCGGTCGCCGTCTCGCCGACAGATCCAAGCGGCTGGACGAGTACCCGATCGACTGGACGACGCTCGACCGCCGGCGCAAGGCAGACCTCGCGAAGCTCGACACGATGCAGCAGTACGCGTACACGCGAACCTGCCGCCGCGCGTTCGTGCTTCGGTACTTCGGTGATCCGGCAGCGCGGGGAGGCTGTTCGGGGTGCGATAACTGCCTGGGCACGCATCAGGCATCTCGCCGCGAACGGAGCGACACGCCCGGCAAGGCGAGCCGCGCCAAGACTCGCGCGCGATCCGCGCCGCCGGAGGACGGCGGCGAGCGCCGCACGGCCGTCGCCGAGCAGGAAGCGGTCCTCAGCGCCAGCGATACTGCGCTGCTCGCGCGGCTCAAGTCGTTACGCACACAGATCGCCCGTGAGGAGCGCGTGCCGCCGTACATCGTCTTCCCCGACCGCACGCTCGCCGAGATCGCGCTTCGGCGGCCGAGGACCGAGCACGCGATGGCCAGTATTCGGGGCGTCGGCCCGGCGAAGCTCGAGCGCTACGCGGCGCGGTTCCTGGAAATCGTTAGTGCCACCGACGAAACCGAGGCTGCCTAGGTCGATGGACGACGCGCGCTACTTCACCGAGCAGCATCTGGCGGTCCGCGACATGGTTCGCCAGTTCGCCCGCGAGGAGGTCGCGCCGGTGGCGGCGAAGCACGACGCCGACGCCACGTTCCCGTGGGAGAACGTTCGGCGGATGGGGGAACTTGGACTGCTCGGGATTCCATGGCCTGAGGAGCTCGGCGGCGCCGGTCTCGACCTGATGAGCTACATGATCGCGATCCACGAGCTCGCGAAGGTTGACGCGTCCCACGGGCTCACGATTTCGGCGCACACCACGCTCGGCACGTCCCCCATCATGCACTTCGGAACCCCGGAGCAAAAACGCCGCTACGTTCCGCCCCTCGCTTCGGGGCGCGTGATGGGCGGGTTCGGGCTGACCGAGCCGGAAGCAGGCAGTGACGCCGGCGGAACGCGCACCACGGCCGTCCGCCGGAACGGTTACTACGTCCTCAATGGAACCAAGCGCTTCATCACTCACGGCGGCGTGGGTGAGATCTTCGTGGTGACGGCGGTAACCGAAGCCTCGAAAGGGACGAAGGGTATCAGCTCCTTCATCCTCACCAAGCACACCAACGACGAGGCCGGTGCGCGGGCGGCCGGCGTTGGGCACGACCCCTCACTGCCGGCAATGAAAGGGTTCCGAGCCGGGAAGAAGGAGGATAAGCTCGGCTGGCGTGCCTCGGACACGTGCGAACTCGTTATGGAAGACGTCGAGGTCCCGGGTGACAACCTCCTCGGTGAGGAGGGGCAGGGTTTCATCAACTTCATGCGAACGCTTGACGCCGGCCGCATCGGCATCGCGGCGCTGTCCCTGGGGATCGCCGAGGGCGCGTTCGAGGAGGCGTTGGCGTACGCCGGGCTTCGCCGGCAATTCGGTCAACCGATCGGCACCTTCCAGGGCGTCTCCTTCCAGCTCGCCGACATGGCGACCGAGATCGAGGCCGGAAAGCACCTCGTCTATCACGCGGCCTGGCTTGCCGAGAACGGGAGGCCATTCGGAAAGGAAGCTGCCATGGCGAAGCTGTTTTGCTCGGAGCTGGCCATGCGCGCGACGATCAAGGCCGTCCAGATTCACGGCGGATACGGGTACACGAAGGACTATCCAGTCGAACGGATGATGCGCGACGCGAAGATCTGCGAGATCGGCGAGGGCACCTCGGAGATCCAACGCATCGTCATCGCCCGACACCTGCTGCGGCAATTCGCCGACTGATGGCTCGGAATGAAACGAGAGATTCTCATCAACGGCAATCCGCGCGAGACGCGGGTAGCCATCATCGAGGATGATCAGCTCGTTGAGCTGATGGTCGACCGGCCCGACGCGCGCCGGTCGGTCGGCGACATCTATGTCGGGAAGGTCGAGGCAGTGCTGCCCGGCATCCAGGCGGCCTTCGTCGACATCGGCACGGACAAGAGCGCGTTCCTCCACGCCTCTGATCTCGTCTATGCAGAGGACGAGCCGGAGGAGCCCGAAGAAGACAACGGCGACGACGAGGAGGCGTCCGCCGAGAACGCCGGAAGGCGTGGCCGCTCGAAGGGGCCGCCGATCCAGGACGTGGTCAAGAAGGGTCAGGAGATCCTCGTTCAGGTCTCCAAGGAACCGATCTCGACGAAAGGTCCGCGCGTGACGGCTCAGGTTTCGCTGGCGGGACGGTTCCTCGTCTACATGCCTTTCGCGTCCCGCGTCGGCGTCAGCCGCAAGATTGGCGACCGAGCGGAGCGGCAGCGGCTCCGCGAGATGGTGCAGCAGGTTCTGCCGCCGGACAGCGGCGGCGTGATCGTGCGCACCGTCGGCGAGGACGCCACGCAGACGACGTTCGAGCGCGAGCTCACGACGCTCATCAACCAGTGGAAGCGGATCAAGAAGAAGACGCACTTCGTTCGGTCGCCGGCGCTGCTCCACCGCGAGACGAGCCTCGCCCGTGGGCTGATGCGCGATCTTTTCAGCGAGAAGGTCGAGTCGGTGACCGTCGACTCGAAGCAGATCCACAACGAGATCACCGAGTACCTCAAGGGGATCGCTCCGGAGCTGCTCGACCGGGTCAAGTTGTACGACGAGCCGATTCCGCTCTTCGACAAGTTCGAGATCGAGACCGAGATCCGGGACCTGTTCAAGCGGCGCTGCGACCTCCCGTCCGGCGGATACCTGATCATCGAGCCGACGGAGGCACTCGTGTCGGTGGACGTCAACTCAGGGCGCTACACGGGGAAGAAGGATCCGGAGAAGACCATCCTGCGGACCAATCTCGAGGCGGCGCGCGAAGTCGCACGTCAGATCCGGCTTCGTGACATTGGCGGCATCATCGTCTGCGACTTCATCGACATGGAGTCGCGCCAGAACCGGGAGCGCGTGCTTCAGGAACTTCGGACCCACTTGGTTCGCGACCGCGCCCGCACGAAGGCGTTCCAGGTGAGTGAGCTCGGTCTGGTCGAGATGACCCGCCAGCGCGTGCGGCAAAGTCACCTCCAGAGCATGACCGAAGCGTGTCCGACGTGTCATGGGACGGGGCGCGTGTTCACAGCCGAGACCGTCGTGCGTCGGGTCGAGCGCTCGGTGAAGCGGATGGCGGTCGAGGGCCGGACCGACCCGCTCGTAATCAAGCTGCACCCGGACGTCGCGATGTACGTGCTCGAGCAGGAACACGACTTCCTCAAGAAGCTCGAGAATGCCGTCGGCTTCGGGCTCGAGCTACGCGACGACCCCCTGCTCAAGCCCGATGAGTTCAAGCTCGTCGTCAAGAGCGCCGGGCGGGACGTCACTGACCAGTACGCGGTGGCGTAGCTGGGCCGTTGACACGTAAGTGTCGACTGGCTAAGTTGTTAGGTCTTACGCCAAAATGCCGAGCATTCAACGATGCCTTACGCGATCATCCGTACCGGGGGGCGGCAGTTCCGCGTCGAGCCGGGTAAGACATACAAGTTTCCCACGCTGCGCGGCGACGAGGGCGGCGAGATCGAGTTCACTGACGTGCTGCTCGGGTCGGACGGCAGGACCGTGAAGACGGGTGCGCCGACGATCGATGGCGCGAAGGTCGTCGGCCAGATCGTTCGGCATGGGCGCGGCGACAAGATCATCGTCTTCAAGTTCAAGCGGCGAAAGAACTACGCGCGCAAGCAGGGACACCGGCAAGGTTTCACCGAAGTCAGAATCAACGACATCAGTCTGGGCTGAGACGGAGACTACCATGGCACACAAGAAAGGAGTCGGCTCCTCTCGGAACGGCCGCGACAGCAATCCGAAGTACCGGGGCATCAAGAAGTTCGGTGGCGAGCGCGTTCGCGCCGGCAACATCATCGTGCGACAGACGGGCACGAAGTGGCACCCCGGCCGGAACGTCGGGCTCGGTTCCGATTACACGATCTACGCACTGATCGACGGGGTCGTGAAGTTCGAGCACAAGAACAAGAAGCGGTTCAAGGTGAGCGTCTATCCGCCGACGACGGCACCGAATACTGCGGTCGCCTAGGCGAGCGCCGCACGACGAGCGGGCACGATGAGAACGGGGCCTCCGCGTCGGCGCGGAGGCCCCGTTCGTGTTTCGCCCGTGGCCCGGCGTAACTTTGGCTGGCGCCGACGCGTACGCACGACTGTCGCCGCCGCCCGTGGAACCAGGAGCATCGCATGCCGATCTGGGGACGTCTGAAGCAGGAGCTCGATCGCGCGAGCCGGGTTGCGCAAGGCGCAATTGACGAGGGGCGCGTTCGTCTCGAGGTGTTTCGCGCGCGGCAGCGCGCCGACCGGGCAGCGCAAACACTCGGCTATGCCGTCCACCGTGCGCGAAAGGCTGGGAAGGAGATGTCGGCCGAGGACTACGAGCGCGAGTCGGCCGACATCTCGCGCGCCGAAACCGAGATCGAGCGCCTGGAGCGACAGCTCGCCGACCTTCGCGGTCGTGCGCCTGCGGACACGAGCCTGACTACGAACCCGCCGCCCGCCGCCTGACGGCGCGCTGGTCGTCCGTCAAGGGCTGCCGCGTGGAATCAGGCGCACGTCGTCGGTACAGAGGCCGTCCACGCCGATTGACGTCAACCGGCGAACGGCCCCGACGTCGTTGACAGTCCAGGCGATTACCGAGCCGCCGATCGAGTGAATCGCGGCAACGAATCGCTCGTCCGCGAGCGGCCACTCCGGCCAGGCGTCGAGCGCTCCGGCGGCGCGCATCGAGGCGGCGGGATCCGCACTCCGGCGTGAGAACAGGAGGCCGCGACGTATGTCCGGGGCAAGTCTGGCCGTCCGCGCGACGGCCGCATGGTCGAAGCTGTGGATCGCGCACCGCGCGGCGCTTTCCCGAATCACGCCGACCACTTGTTGCTCCACGTCCTCGCCTTTGAGCTCGACGTACACGACAGCGGCCTGGCCGACCAGGGCGAGCACTTCGGCCAGAGTCGGAATGCCGACGTCGGGCGCGACGCTGAACTGCCGAAGCTGATCGTAGGTCAATTCGGCGATCGCGCGCGCCGACAGTCGGGCGTCCGGGCAGACCGCGCGAGGCACGGGGTCGTGATGAACGACGACGACGCCATCGCGCGTCGCGTGGGCGTCGAGTTCGATCCCGTCCGCCCCGAGTTCGAGCGCCCGGGCGAAGCTAGGCAGGGTGTTCTCGGGGCGCTCACGAGGCGCGCCACGGTGGGCGATGCGGGCCGGACTATCTTTCGGCATTCCGGCAAGACTCTACAGGCGGGGCACGAGATGCAAGGGCGCAGTGCGGCCGCGTTCTCGCGCGTCCTTAACGCCGGTCGCCGTCGGGCGTCTATCAAGCTGAGACCGCATGGCGGAGCCGAATCCCAAGGGGGATGAGCCAAGTGATCAGGAGCTCATCGCACGTTGGCGTGGCGGGGACGAGCGGGCGGCGACCGAGCTTGTGGCGCGGCACGCGCCGGCTCTCGCCCGCTTCGCCGCGGCCTCCGGCGCCGGTGCCGACGTGGAGGAGTTGGTCCAGGACACGTTCGTCCGCGCCTTTGGCTCTCTCGACACGTTCCGGGGGGCGAGCTTGCTGCGGACGTGGCTGTTTACGATCGAACGACGACTGTTACTCGACCGGCGTCGCGCGGCGCGGCGCCGCGCGGCGGACGTGGAGCTAGACGAGAGCCACCTGGCGACGAGCCACGACGCGCTCGACGCGCTCGTCGCCGACGAGTCACGTCAGCGGCTCCGCCTCGCCGTCGGGCGGCTCTCGCCGACGCAGCGCGAGGTGTTCACGCTGCGCGTCGGGGAGGGGCTGTCGTACAAGGAGATCGCCGAAGCCGTCGGGACCACCGAGGGCGCGGCACGTGTGCACTACCACAACGCGATGCGCACGATCAAGGAGTTCTTGGATGACTGATTGTCGCAACGCCGAGATGCGCGACCGGCTTCCGGATTTCGTGCACGGGCAGCTGAGCGCCGGCGAGCATGCCGAGGTGTCGGCGCACGCAGCCGCCTGCGCAGCGTGCGCGGCGGAGCTCGCGCTGCTGCGCGAGCTGCGCGCGGCGCTGCGCGCCGCGCCGGCCGTCGACGTCGCGAAGATCGTGAGCGCGGTGCGCGCGGCGGCTGTGCGTGCGGCCCGGCCGTCGAGCCATCTCGATCGGCCGGCGTGGCGGCGATTCGAATGGCGCATCGCGGCGGTGGTCGCCGTCCTGTTCGCAGCTGGGGGCTCGGCACTCGTGCTCAACCGCGTCGTCGGCGACGAGCGCGCGGGTGCGCGCCGATCTCAGTCGGCCGACGCGGGTCGGAATCCGACGACGGCGGACGCGCGCGTCCAGCACGTCGCCGCAAACCTTTCGCTGGACGCCGACCTTGGGGACGCGACGGCCGCCGAGCTCGAGGAGCTATTGGAGGACCTCGAGTCATTCGACGGACTCCCGGCGCGTGAGCCCGAGCCGGCGCCGTCGACACCTGGCGACGGAGCGGCTGAGCGGTGAGGCGCACGCTGTCGGTTCTTGTCGCCGCCGCGGCCTTCGTCGTCCCCACTCGGGCCCTCGCGCAGGTCGCCGCACGTCCTTCGGCCCCCGCTCAGGCGCAGCAACGTGTGCGCGAGCGCTTCGCGCGCTTGCTCCGGGACCGGGTGGGCTTGTCCGACGAGCAGCTGCGGCGGCTCGCTCCCGTCAGCCGATCGTTCGAGGGTCGGCGTCAGACACTGTTTCGCGAGGAGCGCGCGGCGCGCCAGGCGTTGCGGCGCGAGCTCAGCGCCCAGACGGCCGATCAGGCGCGCATCGCCGCGCACATCGAGCAGCTTTTCGCGCTCCAGCGCCGCCGCCTCGATCTCGCCGCCGAGGAGCAGCGCGAGCTCGCGGCGTTCATGACGCCGGCGCAGCGGGCCCGCTACCTGGCGCTGCAGGAGCATCTGCGGCGCCGCGCTGAGGAGATGCGCCGCCGCCGCGGCAACGGTCCGCCGCGCGGCGGCCGCCGCGGCGGCGCATCGGGGCGTGACTTCTAACATCTGACGTCACGCTCGCGTTGAGTCGCCGGCGGCGCGGGCGTATATTCCAGCGCCTGCCCGGGTGGCGGAATTGGTAGACGCAGGGGACTCAAAATCCCCCGGCCCTCGCGGCCTTGCGGGTTCGAGTCCCGCCCTGGGCATCAGCCATTCGCGTCTGTTCGGCAGCGCCCTCCGGTTCCGCGTGACGTAGATCGGGACACCTCCGGGTGTCCCGTTTTGCGTGGCGGACGGTCGGCGCACGGCTTCCGCTTGCCGCGCTGTTGCGGCGCCGATAGCTTTTTCGGCCGCCCGCGCCGCTGCACGTCCGCTAGTATCCGAAGGAGCTATGGCGAGTTACCGATTCGCAAAGATCCCGGCGCAGGGCGAGCGCATCGAATACTACGGCGGCCAGCTGCAGGTGCCCGCGAACCCCGTCGTGCCGTTCATCGAAGGAGACGGCACAGGGCCGGACATCTGGCGCGCATCTGTCCGCGTCTTCGACGCCGCCGTCGAGCGCGCGTACGGGGGCGAGCGAAAGCTGCACTGGATGAAGGTCTTCGCCGGCGAGGAGTCGTTCACCAAGCACGGCGACTGGCTTCCTCAGGAAACCGTCGACGCGCTCGAGGAGTTTCGCGTCTCGATCAAGGGACCGCTGACGACGCCGGTCGGCGCCGGCATCCGGTCGCTGAACGTCACGCTCCGGCAGGTGCTCGACCTGTACGCTTGCATCCGCCCCGTGCGGTACTTCGAGGGTGTCGGCAGCCCAATGAAGCAGCCGCAGAAGCTGAACGTCGTCATCTTCCGCGAGAATACGGAAGACGTCTACGCGGGCATCGAGTGGAAGGCGGGGTCCCCGGAAGCTGAGAAGCTGCGCGACTTCCTTCGCGCGGAGCTCGGGAAGAATGTCCGCGAAGGGTCGGCGCTCGGCCTCAAGCCGATGTCGGAATTCGGGTCGAAACGCCTCGTCGAGATGGCACTCCGGTATGCGCTGGAGCGGAACCTTCCGTCGGTCACGCTCGTGCACAAGGGCAACATCATGAAGTTCACGGAGGGCGCGTTTCGCGATTGGGGCTACGAGGTCGCCCGCGCGAAATTCGGCGAGTGCTGCGTCACCGAGTCGGACCTCGCGAAGGGCGGCGCGGCCGCGCGCGCCGACGCGATCGTAATGAAAGACCGCATCGCCGACGCGATGTTCCAGCAGCTCCTGCTTCGGCCCGAGGAATATTCCCTCATCGCGACGCCGAACCTCAACGGCGACTACCTCTCGGACGCGGCGGCTGCGCAGGTCGGCGGGCTCGGTATGGCGCCCGGCGGCAACGTCGGCGACGGCCTGGCGTGCTTCGAGGCGACGCACGGCACGGCGCCGAAGTACGCAAACCTCGACAAGGTGAACCCCGGCAGCGTGATCCTGTCAGGCGTGATGATGCTCGAGTACATCGGCTGGCGCGAGGCGGCGGCGCTGATCGTCCGTGGCCTCGAGAACGCGATCAGGGGCAAGCGCGTCACGTACGACCTCGCTCGCCAGATGCCCGGCGCCACCGAAGTGTCGACCTCCGCGTTCGGTGATCAGGTCATCCGCGGTATGGCCGCCTGACGCCGCTCGGCCCGTCCCATCGCAGTCATGGCCCTCACAATATCGAGCCGCACTGTCGATTTAGCAGCGCTCGACTCGCCGCTCCTCGTGATCGCGCTCGAGGCCGAGGCGCAGCCGCCGCCGGCGGTGGCGGCGCTCGACGCATCGCTCGGCGGATCCATTGCGCGCACTCTCAGCCGCCGCGACTTCCGCGGAACCCGGGACGAAACACTCCACCTGTCCGGGGGGGCCACGGGCGTCGAGCGACTCCTGCTCGTCGGGATGGGGAAGGTGACAGAGCGGACCGCCGCCATTCGCCGGGCCGCCGCCATCGCCGCGCGCCGCGCGGCATCGATGGGCACGGGGCATCTCGACTTTTACGCCGGCGAGCTGGCCACCACGGACGCTGAGGCGGCCGCGGTCGGGCTCACCGCCGGCGCGTGGGAGTACAAGGATCTCAAGACCCCGCCGCCCGAGGAAGAACGCCGGCGCCCCCTCCAGTCCGCGCGTGTGCTCGCCGACGAGGAGGAGGCGGCGGCGCGCGGCGTCGCCGCAGGCGTCGCCATCGGTGAAGGCCACTCCCTCGCTCGCCGGCTCGCGATGATGCCCGGCAACCTCTGCACGCCGGATCTGCTGGCCGAGACCGCGCAAGACATCGCCGCGCGCCACGGCCTACGCGTCACGATTCTTGGCCGCGCCGAGATGGAGCGCGAGGGCATGGGCTCATTCCTTTCCGTCGCGCAGGCAACACCGCAAGATCCGAAGCTCATCGTGCTCGAGTACTGGCGGGGTAGCCCCGACGCACCTCCGATCGCCCTTGTCGGCAAGGGCCTCTGCTTCGACACGGGGGGCATCTCGATCAAGCCGGCGCAGTCGATGGAGCTGATGAAGTTCGACATGTGCGGCGCGGCCGGCGTCCTCGGCGCTTTCGAAGCCATCGCGCAGCTGGACCTCCCGGTCAACGTTGTAGGCCTGATCGGCGCCACGACCAACATGCCATCCGGCACGGCGGTGAAACCGGGGGACGTGGTCCGCGCCTCCAATGGTAAGTACGTCGAGATCATCAACACGGACGCCGAGGGGCGGCTGGTGCTGGCCGACGTTCTCGTTTACGCGAGCCGCTTCAAGCCGGCGGCCGTCGTCGACGCCGCGACGCTGACCGGCGCGTGCGTGATCGCGCTTGGTCACACCGCGACGGGTGTGATGGGCAGTGATGAGCAGTTAGTGCAGGAAGTGATCGCGGCCGGCCGAAGGGCGGGGGAGCCGGGGTGGCAGCTCCCGATGTGGGATGATTACCGTGAGCTGATCAAGTCGGACGTCGCCGACGTGAAGAACAGCGGCGGTCGACCGGCGGGAACCATAACCGCAGCCCTCTTTCTGAAGGAGTTCGCCGACGGTTATCCGTGGGTCCACCTCGACATCGCGGGCACCGCGTACAGCGAATCGGACCTCGTGACGATCCCGCGCGGGCCCACCGGAGTGCCGACGGGCACGTTCATCGAGTTCGTTCGCGGGCGAGTGCGGTGAGCCGGGCCACACGACTGGCGCGCTGGGTCGGCCTCGGCCTCGTGGCCGGGGCCGTTTTGCAGGGCGAGGTCGGAGCGCAAGACACGACGCGCGCCCGTCGGGACACAGCACGCGTGCGACGCGACACGACGGTTCGCGTTCCGATACCGCCGCAGGCCGACACGATCGTCAAGCGCGACAGTATTGCGCAGCGCGACTCGGCGGTCCGCGCTCGCCTGGCGCGGCTCGCGGCCGACACCGTGAAAGCCGCGCTCGCGCGGTCCCAAATGCCGGAGCCTGTCGACGTCGCGCGCCCGATGATGCGCTGGGATCGAGCGGCGCTGTTCGCGACCGGCGCGCTGACGCTTCTCGACCTGCTCGAGCGAGTTCCCGGCCTGACCGCCCTTCGCGCGGGATGGCTGGCGGCGCCGATGGTCGGCGCCTACCTCGGCAACCCCGCCGCGGTTCGCGTGTTCTATGACGGCATGGAAGTCGACCCGCTCGACCCACGCATGGGCGGGATGCTGGACCTCGGCTCGATCCAGCTCTGGACCGCCGAGGAGGTGAGCGTCGAGCGGGGCGCCGACGAGATCCGCGTGCATGTGCGCAGCTGGCGGGCCCACCGGACGACGCCTTACACCCGCGCCGACGTCGGCACGGGCGACCAGGAGACGAACCTTTATCGTGGGTACTTTGGCCGCCGGTTTCAGCGCGGCGAGGCGCTCCAACTTTCCGCGCAGCAGTTCAGCACCACGCCGGCACGCCTTGGCGGCAGCAGCAACCACGCGGCGGTTCACGCGCGCGTCGGGTGGGCGAAGGGGCTCTGGAGTGTCGACGCCACCGTGCTGCGCGCCAGTCCGGACCGCGGCACGATCCTGACCCCGTTGTTCGGGACGGCCTCTGGCGAGCCCGCGCAAGACACCATTGTTCCTGTCGCGGCGACCGAAACGCTCGGATATTTCCGTGCGGCGTACGGGGACCCCGAGGCAGGTCCATGGGCTCAACTCCTCGTCGGCGGCCAGGAGTACCGATTCACCGGGCGCGCGGCAGCCACCACCGATCCCAACGAGCCGCCGCCAGACCCCGACACCACCAGGTACCAGGCTCAATACACGCTCACCGGGGGCCTCACGTGGCGCGGGTTACGCCTCACGGCGACCGAGCGGGTCCGCGCGCTTGACGGGCGCCGGCAGCACTCGCCTGCGGTGCGCGCCAGCTTCGCCTCGCGCCTTGCCACAGTATCCCTCCTCGCGGAGCTGCGCGGCGCCGACGCGGACCCCTACGCCGAGGCGAGTGTGCGTCTCGCGCCGTTGAGCTTCGTCGCGGTTGGAGGCGCGGTCGCAACGCGAGCCCCTCGTAACGCGAGCAGTGAGCCGGCACCGACCACGGCGCGGCTCGAGGGGGCTGTGCGCGTCTCCCAGCTCTGGCTCGGCGGGGGAGTCATTCGGCGGCCCGCGGTCGCCCTCGCCGCCCCGACAATCTTCAGCAGGCGTTATGTGCCGGTCACCGGTGGCGAAGTGACAGGGGCATTCGCGACGATTCGAGGCCGACTTTGGGGGCCCTTCTACGCGGACGTCTACGGGATCCAGTGGGAGGACGCCGCAGGAGGCGGGTTCTACCGGCCGCGGTACCAGACACGGAGTGAGCTGTACGTGTCGACCACGCTCCCACGCCGTTTCCCGAGCGGCAACTTCGGGCTGCTCGCCTCTGTGCTACACGAGTATCGATCACACGCGTTCTTCCCGGTCGAGGGCGTCGCCGACCGCGTAGGGGGATATCGCGTGCTCTCGGGCCTGATCGAGGTTCGCATCCTCCAGGCCGTGCTCACGTACCAGTACCGGAATCTGCTGATCGAGGACTACTCCACGGTCCCCAATTATCTCATGCCGCGGCAGAGTCAATTCTACGGCGTGCGCTGGGACTTCTGGAATTGACAAGGTTGTTGTGGATCCGTAACTTAGACCATCGCGCATGATTCGGAGCATGACCGGCTTTGGGGCCGCCGAGGGCCAGGTAGGAAGGGCGCGGGTGGCGGTCGAGGTGCGCTCCGTCAATCATCGATTCTTCAGCGCCTCGCTGAAGCTTCCCGGGTCCTTGTCGCGCTGGGAGGGTGAAGTCCGCGAAGCACTTCGTCGTGGGGTGACGCGCGGCCACGTCACCCTGACGGCCCGAGCCGCGCGCCAGGAGGCGACAGGCGGCAGCACGATCGACGAGGCCCGGCTCGCGGCCTACGTGGCGCGCCTTCGTGAGCTGCAGCAGCGGTACGCGCTCCGCGGTGAGGTCGACCTCGCGACGGTTCTGCGGCTGCCCGACGTAGTCACTACGAGCAACGAGGAGGAGCAAGGGTCCGCTGACGAGCTCGTTGCCGTGGTGGAGAAAGCGGTGCTGGCACTCGCGGCGATGCGGGAGCAGGAGGGGGCGCGGCTCGCGGTGTTTCTTGAGGACCGGCTCCAGGCTATCGAGGACGCGGTAGGACGGCTCAGCGCCCGCGCCCCGACGCGAATGATCGCGCAGCGCGATCGCTTGCGCGAGGCCGTTCGTGAGCTGGCGGGCGGAATCGCGATCGACGAGGCGCGACTAGCGCAGGAAGTCGCTATACTCGCTGATCGGTTGGACGTGCAGGAGGAGCTGGAGCGATTCCGGTCGCATTTGGCCGCGTTTCGCGCGGCGCTGCGGGGTGGCGGGGACGACGGAGTCGGAAAGCGGCTTGGGTTCGTGCTGCAAGAGATGTTGCGCGAGGCCAATACCACGGGCAGCAAGGCCAACGACGCGGAGCTGACCCGCGACGTTCTGATCATCAAGGAGGAGTTGGAGCGCGCGCGCGAGCAGGTGGAGAACCTCGAGTGAATCCCTTCCCGCTCATTCTCTCGGCACCGTCCGGAGCGGGAAAGACGACGATCGCGCGCGAGCTACTCGCTCGAAGGTCGGACTTGGGATACTCGGTCTCGTGCACGACACGGGACGCGAGGCCGGGTGAGGTGAACGGACGCGATTACACGTTCATCTCGCGCGAGCAGTTTCTGGACCGACGCGGCCGCGGTGACTTTGCCGAGTCCGCCGAGGTGCACGGACATCTTTACGGCACCCTGCGGAGCGAGGTAGAGCGGGTGCTCGAGAGCGGACGGCACGTGGTGATGGACATCGATGTCCAGGGCGCGGCGCAGTTCCGAGCGGCCTTCCCGGATGCCGTGACCGTGTTCTTGTTGCCGCCGTCCGCTGAGGTGCTGCTCGACCGGCTCCGGCAGCGGCGAACCGAGAACGCGGAGCAGCTCGTTGCGCGGCTTCGGTCGGCAGTGGACGAGTTACGGGCGGTCGGCAACTACGGCTATATCGTGGTGAATGACACGCTGGAACCCGCGGTTGCGAGGGTCGGGTCGATAATCGACGCGGAATCCGTAAGCCGGAGACGGACGGCCGGCTTGCGGGAGAGGGTGGAGCGGATGAGCGCTCGGCTCGAACAGGAGATTGCGACGGTCGGATCGAAGTAGCGCGAAGTAGCTTCAAGCACTCACACCAGAGATTCGGGAGTACGACGATGCAGGTATTCACTCCGGCGGAAGTGACCGGTCCGCGGCGCGCCACGAACAAGTATCTCGCGGTCCTCGCGGCTGCGAAGTACGCGCGCCTGCTCAACGAGTTTCCGCGCGACCGTTCGTCGAGCCGTGAAAAGAAGCTCACGACGCGCTCCCTCGAGGAGCTGACGAAGGGTGGGATCGAGTTCCGCGTCGTGCCGCGACGCCGCGCCGGCGTCGCCGAGTGACGCGCTGAGCGGCGGCCGATCACTCGGTTGAGACCGGCCCCGCCGGGCTACCCGCCGCCGCATGCGCCCCTTTGACGGCCGCCGCGTCCTCCTCGGCGTCACCGGCGGAATCGCGAGCTACAAGTCGGCTTGGCTTGCCCGACTGCTCGCGACCTCCGGCGCCGAGGTCGACACCGTCCTCACGCGCGCGGCGAGGGAGTTCATCGGCGCGATCACGTTCGAGGCGCTAACGGGCCGCCCCGTGCACACCGCGCTGCTCGACGAGGGGCACGCTCTCGACCACATCAAGCTCGCGCGTGCCGCGGATGCCATCGTCGTCGCGCCGGCGACGGCCGACTTCCTCGCTCGCGCGGCGCAGGGGCGCGCCGATGACCTCCTCACCGCGTGCCTGCTCGCCACCGACGCACCTGTCCTTCTCGTGCCTGCGATGAACGACAGGATGTGGGCGCACGCACAGACGCAGCGCAATGTTGAACACCTGCGCGCGCTCGGCTACCACGTGCTCGAGCCGGACGAGGGCCCGCTCGCCGTCGGCGAAGGGAGCGGCCCGGGGCGCATGCCGGAGCCCGAATCGATCCTCGCGCACGTCGGTCGGGTCCTGGAGCGAGACGCCGCCCTCGAGGGACGGCGGGTCGTCATCACCGCTGGGCCGACGCGCGAGCCGCTGGATCCCGTTCGCTTTTTGTCGAACCGCAGCAGCGGCAAAATGGGCGTGGCTCTCGCGTCCGCGGCGTGGCGACGACGGGCTGACGTGACGCTCATCGCCGGGCCGCTCGCCGTTCCTGTTCCGCCCGGCGTTCAGCTCATTCCAGTCGAGACCACGGAAGAGATGGCCGCCGCGGTCGAGCAGACTCTCCCGACCGCCGACCTGCTCATCATGGCCGCCGCGCCGGCGGACTTCCGAGCCGCGCAGCCGGCGGCGCGCAAGATCAAGAAGGCGGTCGCACCGCGCGCGATTGCCCTCGCCGAAGCGCCAGACATCCTCGTCGCGACGCGCGGCGCGAGACGCAACGGTGCCGTGGTAGTCGGGTTCGCGCTCGAGACCGAGGACGCGATCGAAGGCGGACGCCAGAAGCTCGCTGCCAAGGATCTCGATCTGATCGTCGTCAATGATGCCACGGAGGCTGGGGCCGCCTTCGGCGTCGACACCAATCGAGTTACGCTCATCGACCGCCAGGGCAATGAGGATCGGCTGCCGCTTCTGACGAAATCGGACGTCGCCGACGCGATTCTTGACCGCACCGCGGTGCTCCTCCATGGACGCTAGAGAGCAGCTCCGACGCTATCTCGAACAGCGGCGCGAGATGGGTGAGTCCGAGCTAGTGCTCGATTCCCTGACCGTCGAAGAGGCGCTGCGAATCGTGAGCGGCGCTGCGGACCAACGCCCGGCGCCGTCCGCCGCGCCGCAAGGCGTCCCGCAAACCGCTCCAGCGCGGCAGAGTGGGCCGCCGGCCGCGAGCGCCGACTGGCGGGAGATGCTCCGCGCGGCCGGCGGTGAGCCGCAACCACGCGAACCGGGAGCGCGCCGGCCCTTGGTGCCGGCCGCACCGGAACAGTCCTCGCCGACTCGGAAAGCCGACTCGCCGCCACTGCTCGTCTCGACGCCACGCGAGCCGCTCGCGGACGCACCGCCCGGGATCACTGTCGGGTCCGACGCGCACGAACTGTTCGGCGGTCCGTTCGCTCACCTCGGCTCAGTCGACGAGATCGCGCGGATCGTACACGACTGTCGGCGCTGCCCACTCTTCGCGACGGCGACGCAAGCCGTGCCGGGGGAGGGCCCCGCGCACGCCGAGGTAATGATCGTTGGCGAAGCGCCTGGAGCAAACGAGGACGCCACCGGGCGACCGTTTGTCGGAGCCGCTGGGCAGCTCCTGACCAAGATCTTGTCGGCGGTGAATCTCCGGCGGGAAGACGTGTTCATCTGTAACGTCATGAAGCACCGTCCGCCGGGTAACCGGAACCCGACTCCGGATGAGGTCGCTGCATGTAGCCCGTATCTCGTTCGCCAAATCGAGCTCATCAAGCCGAAGGTCATTCTCGCCCTAGGCACGTTCGCCGCGCAGACGCTACTTGCCACCAAGCTGCCTATTGCCAAGCTCAGGGGACAGCTGCACCGATACCACCGCGTGCCGCTGATCGTCACCTATCATCCCGCGGCATTGCTCCGAAACCCCGGATGGAAGCGTCCGACCTGGGAAGATGTCCAGCTCGCCCGTAGAGTACTCGATCGCGCCGCCGCCGGCGCGTGATCCCTACCGGGACCGGCGCCCCCCGTACGCGGAGGACGCCGAGCAGGCCGTTCTGTCGGCAATGCTGATGGACCAGGACGCGGTGATGCGCGCGGCCGAGGCGCTCGACGACTCGATGTTCTACGCGGAGCGTCACCGCCGGATGTTCCGCGCGATGATCGGGCTCACCGAGACCGGGTCCGTGGTCGACCCGTTCACGCTGGCCGACGAGT
Organism: Gemmatimonadaceae bacterium; assembly: GCA_046263215.1. GTDB lineage: Bacteria > Gemmatimonadota > Gemmatimonadetes > Gemmatimonadales > Gemmatimonadaceae > JBHELH01. The sequence goes on from JBHELH010000225.1 coordinate 50,440, forward strand.
TGGGACGTCGGGGCGAGCTCGAGGCCGCGGGAGGGAAGGACTACATCGGCTTCCTCGTCGACGTCGTACCGACGGCTGCCAACGTCGAGTACCACGCGCGCATCGTGCGCGAGAAGGCGCTGCTCCGGCGGTTGATCGAAGCGTCGACGTCGATCGTCCAGGCAGCGTTCGAGGGTAAGACGACCGCGGAGACGCTGCTCGACGAAGCCGAATCGCGGATCTTCCAGGTCAGTCAGCAGCGGGGGCGCGAGGGCTTCACGCGCATCAAGGAGCTCCTCTGGCCGACGATGGAGCGCATCGAGGAGCTCCAGCGCGGCGGCAAGACGGTGACAGGCGTCCCCACAGGCTTCGCGGATCTCGACGAGCTCACATCGGGGTTCCAGGCGGCCGACCTCGTCGTGATCGCCGCGCGGCCGTCGATGGGCAAGACGGCGCTCACACTCAACATCGCGCAGCACGCGTCGATCGAGGCGCAGGTCCCCGTCGCCTTTTTCTCGCTCGAGATGAGCAAGGAATCGCTCGTGCAGCGCATGCTGACGTCCGAGGCGCGGGTCGATGCGCAGCGCCTGCGCAAGGGCATGTTGCGCGACGACGACTTTCCGCGCCTCGCTCGCGCCGCCGGGATCCTCAGCAGTGCGCCCGTGTATATCGACGATACGCCGGGCATCACGATGCTCGAGATGCGGTCGAAGGCGCGCCGGCTCAAGGCGGATGCCGATCTCGGGCTCGTGATCGTCGACTACCTGCAGCTGATGCAGGGGCCCTCGGACTCCGAGAACCGACAGCAGGAGGTCAGCATGATCTCCCGCGGCCTTAAGTCGCTGGCGAAGGAGCTCAACGTTCCGGTCGTCGCGCTCTCGCAGCTCTCGCGTGCCCCGGAGCAGCGGGCCGGTGAGGACAAGGGCCGACCGCAGCTCTCGGACCTTCGCGAGTCCGGGGCAATCGAGCAGGACTCCGACGTTATCCTATTCATCTACCGCCCCGAGGTGTACTTCGGGCCGGTCGACAAGGACGGGAACTCGCTGGAAGGGCGCGCGGAGATCATTGTCGGGAAGCAGCGCAACGGGCCGATCGGCTCGGTGAATCTGTTCTTCCACAAGCAGTACACGCGATTCGAGAGCTACACCGCGCGGCAACAGAGCTAGCCGGCGGTGCCTAGGGCTCGAAGTTGCGGGCGGCGTTAGCGCGGCGGGGGCGGTGAGTCCGAAGGTCAAAACGGTTTATCGGTGCACGGACTGCGGCGCCGAGTACGCGAAGTGGCAGGGCCGGTGCGACGTCTGCGGCGAGTGGAATACGCTCGTCGAGGAGGTCAGCGCGCCCAAGATCGCTGCGGGTGGTACGGCGCGGCGAATCGGCGGGGCGCGCTCGCTCGCCGAAGGCGGGAGCATCTCGCCGACCGCGAAGCTGCGCGACGTGCGCGCGTCGGAGGCCGGGCGCTGGAAGACAGGGCTCGACGAGTTCGACTTTGTGCTCGGCGGTGGGATCGTCCCGGGGTCAATGGTCCTCGTCGGCGGCGAGCCCGGAATCGGGAAATCCACGCTCCTCCTCCAGGTCGCGGCGCGGCTCCAAGAGGCAGCGCACCCGGCGCTGTACGTGTCGGGCGAAGAGTCGCCGCTGCAGGTGAAGCTGCGCGCCGACCGCATCGGTGACGGCGCGGGCGAGGTCGAGCTCCTCGCCGAGACGAACTTGGAGACGATTCTCGCGACCGTCGCCGCCGGGGCGCAGGCCATCCTGGTTGTCGACTCGATCCAGACGGTTTTCACGAGCGACCTCGAGGGCGCGCCCGGCAACGTGGGACAAGTTCGGGAATGCGCAGCGCGCCTCATGCGCTTCGCGAAGGAGAGCGGCGCTACCGTGTTCGTCGTCGGCCACGTCACGAAAGGGGGCGGAATCGCCGGTCCCAAGACGCTCGAGCACATCGTCGACACCGTGCTCTACTTCGAGGGGGATGCGGCGCTCGACCACCGAATTCTGCGCGCGACGAAGAACCGTTTTGGGAGCGTGGACGAGATCGGCGTCTTTCGCATGTCGGAGACGGGACTCACGCCCGTCGAGAATCCGTCGGAGCTCTTCCTCGGTGATCGGCACGGCGACGCATCGGGCAGCGCGGTGACGGCGCTCCTCGAGGGCACCCGACCGCTGCTCGTTGAGATCCAGGCGTTGGCGGCGAAGGCGGGATTCGGCACGCCGCAGCGGGTCGCCACCGGGTTCGACGCGCGCCGGTTGGCGCTGCTGCTCGCCGTGCTCGACAAGCGCGCCGGACTCCCATTCGCGCAACTCGACGTTTTCGTCAACGTCGTCGGCGGTGTCCGGATGCAGGAGCCGGCCGGCGATCTGGCCGTCGCCGCGGCGCTCGCGTCGAGCGTCTACGACCGCGCCCTGCCCGCCGACGCCGTCTTCGTCGGGGAGGTCGGGCTCGGCGGTGAGACCCGGCCGGTGTCGCAGACGGACCGTCGACTCGCGGAGGCAGCGAACATGGGTATGACGCGCGCCTTCGTCGCCGAGCGCAGCGTGCCGAAGCGAGGCTCACGCGACATCGAGGTCGTGGGCGTACGCACGATCGCCGACCTGTTCGGCCGCCTGTTCGGGTGAGCGGTGGCGTCGCGGGCGGCGTCGCGCGCGACGTCGGCGTGATCGTCGTTGCGGCGGGCGCGGGAACGCGCGCAGGGGGAGCCGAGCCGAAACAGTTTCGCTGGGTCGCGGGGAAGCCGATGCTCCTCCACAGCGTGGAAGCGTTCATGCAGCGTAGGGACGTCATCGCCGTCGTCTGCGTGCTCCCGCAGCGATACGCGGGTGATCCGCCACCCTGGCTCTTTCAGGTCGACGTCGACCGGCTGCTCGTGTCCGTCGGCGGTCGTACGCGCGCGGAGTCGGTGTACCACGGCCTCGAGGACCTGCCGGACGAGGCAAGGCTCGTGCTCGTGCACGATGCCGCGCGCCCCCTCGTCGGGCCGCAAACGATCGACCGCGTGATCGCTGAGGCGCGCGCGGGGCGCGCGGCGACCGCTGCGATGCCGCTCGTCGACACGCTGAAGGAGGCCGGCGATGACCGGCGAATCTCGCGTACCGTGCCGCGCGACAACCTGTGGCGCGCGCAAACGCCGCAGGGGTTTCCGCGCGAGGTGATTCTCAACGCGCACGCCGAGGCGCGGCGGCGCGGCTCGAGCGCGACGGATGACGCGGCGCTCTGCGAGCAGCTCGGCTACGAGGTGGTGGTCGTGCGCGGCAGCGAGCGGGCCATGAAGGTGACCGATGAGGAGGATTTCGCCCGCGTGGAAGCGCTCTTCCCGCTTCCCGAATGAGAGCGGCAGCGCTCTCCGTACCGTTCTGGTCCCCCGAAGAGATCGACGCGGCGGTCGGACACGCGCTGGCCCACTTGGCGGCGCGCCGCGTGCTAGCCTACCCGACCGAGACCGTCTACGGCTTCGGTGGCGCGATCGACCGCGAATCGATCGCCTCCCTCGTCGCCCTCAAGCGCCGCCCGCCAGGGAAGCCGTTTCTGCTGCTTGTCGCCGGGAGCGACATGATCGAGCGGCTCGACCTGCGCTTCCCGACGTACGCCGCGGCCATGGCGGCGCGGCACTGGCCCGGACCACTGACTCTCGTGCTGCCGGGCGGCGACCGTCGCGTCACGCCGCAGCTTCGCGGTCCCGAGGGAGGCGTCGCTGTTCGCTGGACGAGTCATCCGGCGATGCAGCGGCTGATCCGCGCCTACGGGCAGGCTGTCACGTCGACGAGTGCGAACCGGCCAGGGGTTCCCCCGGCGACCTCGGCGCCCGAGATTGTGTCGCAGTGGGCGGAACAGATCGCGCGAGGAACGTTGCTCGTGCTGGACGGGGGCCGGCTGCAGGCGTCGCCGCCGTCCACGGTGGTCGATTGCACTGGACGTCGGCCACGGGTGATCCGCCCGGGCGCGATCCCCGCAAGTGTCTTGCGGGCCAGCGTGCCACAACTGATTGGGGACGCGTGATCGATGAGGCTGCTGTTCGTTTGCACTGGTAACACCTGCCGCAGCCCGCTGGCCGAAGCGATCGCGCGCAAGGTCGCCGTCGAGCGCGGGCTCGGGGATGTTGAAGTCTCGAGCGCGGGGACGAGCGCGTGGGACGGGGCACCGGCGTCCGATGGCGCACTGCTCGTGGGCATGGAGCGGCGACTCGACCTCAGCGCACACCGGGCGCAGTCACTGACGCGCCGGTTGGTCGAGGGGAGCGACTTGATTCTCGCCATGGGCCCACATCACCTCGATCGAATCGAGGCTCTCGGGGGCGGCTCGAAGGCCTTTCTTCTCGCCGACTACGCGTCGCACGGCGCCTCGGCGCGCGCGATCAGCGACCCGATCGGCGGAGAGCTGGACGTCTACCGCGGCACCGCCGACGAGCTCGAGCGCGAGATCCGGCGCGTCTTCGACCGCATCATGGCCGAGCGCGCGCCCGACGCGCCGTGAGAGCTCTGCCCGGGCGACTCGTTCTCCTCGGGCATCCGGTCGCGCACTCCCTCTCCCCTCTCTTTCAGAACGCGGCGCTGGAACGGGCGAAGATCCCGCTCCGGTACGAAGCGCTGGACGTCGGGCCGGCGGAGCTCGCGAGCACCCTCGCCCAGCTGCGCTCGATCGCTGGCGCGGGCAATGTCACGATCCCGCATAAAGAGCCGGCGGCTGCACAGTGCGACGAGCTGACGCCGCTCGCACGACGCGCGGCCGCGATCAACACGTTCTGGTGCACCGATGGACGGCTGGTCGGGGACAATACCGATGTCGGCGGGTTCGAGGCGGCGGTCACGAGTCTGCTCGGCGCAGGCGAAGCGCGGCGGGGGCGTGCCGTCGCGGTCTTCGGCGCGGGCGGGGCCGCCGCAGCCACGCTCACCGCGATCGAACGGTGGCCGGAAGCCCACGTCCGCGTCTTCAGCCGCTCGCCGGGACGCGCGCGACGTCTGTGCGGGCGCTTCCCCTCGATCGCCCACGCTGTCGAACGCGTAGAGGACGCGGCGAGCGGCGCGCACCTCGTGGTCAACGCCACGCCGCTCGGACTTGCCGACGACTCGATGCCCATTAACCCAGCGGCGCTCGACGCTGGCGCCGCCGTGATCGACCTCGTGTACCGACGCGGGGGGACGGCGTGGGTTCGGGCCGCCAGGCGAATCGGGTTGGCTGCAACCGACGGCACGATCGTGTTGCTCGAGCAGGGGGCGCTGGCATTCGAGCGTTGGTTCGGGGTGCCGCCGGACCGACACGCGATGCGGGAGGCGCTGTCGGCCTAACACGCGCCGGGGCACGTCCGGGGACGCGCGCCGCGGCGCTGGCGCTGGGACGCGCCGGCAGCCTGCTTCTCGACCTGCTCCTGCCGCGGGTATGCGCCGCATGCGGGCGACCGATGCGCGACCGGGACGTGGGCGTCATCTGTGGTCGATGCTGGTCGCGCGTGGATGGGCTTCCGTCGCCGCAGTGCCAGCGCTGCGGGCACCCGCGGCTGTCGGAGGGCGCGTGCGGCTGGTGCGCGACGCTGCCGCCGTTCGTTCGCGCGGTGCGCTCCTTCTGCTCGGTTCACACCGGAGCGGGCCTGGCGATCGTCGCCGCGTTGAAGTACGACGGTTGGACGGCGGCCGCTGACGCCATGGCGGAGCGCATGGCGCGGCTCGCATGGCCCCTCGACGTCGTCGAGGAACGTGTCGCGCTTGTCCCGGTCCCGCTCGCCGCGGCGCGCGCGCGAGAGCGCGGCTACAACCAGAGCGAACTGCTGGCGCGCGGGCTCGCCCGCCGCTGGGCCATTCCCCTGTGGCCGGGTTGCGTCGAGCGCGTGAGAGGCACGGCGAGCCAGACCCGGTTAACCCCTGGTGAGCGGCGGCGCAACGTTTGCGGCGCGTTCCGCGCCGCGCCCGCGGCGTTTAACTTTCGCGGCGCACACCTCGTTCTCGTCGACGACGTCGTGACGACCGGCGCGACGTTGAACGAATGCTCGGCGGCGCTGTACGACGCCGGAGCGCGTATCGTGAGCTACGTGACTTTCGGGCGGGCGCCCGCGCTCGGCGACCGCTGGTAACTACACAAGGGGGCGAGATGGGCATTCGCGTCGGCATCAACGGGTTCGGGCGCATCGGTCGCCAGGTGGTCCGCGCGGCGAAGCAGGCGGGCCTGCGCGATCTCGACTTCGTCGCGGTCAATGACCTCACCGATACGAAGACGCTCGCGCACCTGTTCAAGTACGACTCCGTGCACCGGACGTACCGCGGGCAGGTGAGCGGTGGCGACGGCTCGATCACGATCGACGGAGACGAGATTCGCGTGTTCGCCGAGAAGGATCCGGCGAATCTTCCATGGCGAGACCTGAACGTGGACATCGTGCTCGAGTCGACCGGGCGGTTCACCGACGCGTCGGCGGCGCGGAAGCACATCGACGCCGGGGCGAAGAAAGTCATCATCTCGGCGCCGGCGAAGAACGAGGACATCACGATCGTACTCGGCGTGAACCAAGACCGGTACGATCCGTCGAAACACCATATCGTGTCCAACGCGTCGTGCACGACGAACTGCCTCGTGCCGATGGTGAAGGTGGTGCGAGACGCGTTCGGATTCGTCCGCGGGTCGATGGTAACGATTCACAGCTACACCAACGACCAGCAACTCCTCGACCTGCCGCACAAAGACTTGCGACGCGCGCGGGCGGCGGCCCTCTCCATCATTCCGACGACGACCGGGGCGGCGAAGGCCACATCGCTCGTCATCCCGGAGCTCAAGGGAAAGATCGATGGCATCGCGATTCGCGTCCCGACTCCGGACGTGTCGCTCACGGACCTCGCCGCCGTGGTCGAGCGGCCGGTCACGGTCGCCGACGTCAACGAGGCCTTCCGTCGCGCGGCCGCGGGGCCGATGCGCGGCATCGTCGAGTACACCGAAGACGAGCTCGTGTCGTCGGACTTCATCGGGAACGCTGCCTCCTGCGTCGTCGATGCGAAGAGCACGAACGTCGTCGACGGCACGCTCGTAAAGGTCTCGGGGTGGTACGACAACGAGTGGGGCTACTCCTCGCGCTGCGTCGATCTGCTGCAGTTCATAGGCGCGCGCCTCGGGGCAGCGCGCGAGCGGCAAGGCGTCGTTGGTGCCGGGCGCTGAGCGCGTGCCTTGACCGGCGGGGCGACGCGCGGCGGTGTACATCGCGCGGACCGCATTCGTGACTGGATCGCGATGGGGCTCGTGATCGCCGGCGCCCTGCTCTACGGCAGCGCACAGCGCGGGATGGGTTCGCTCGCACGGGACCCCACGCCGACGACGGCCGAGCAATCGGCGCGCGGCGAGTGGAAGATGGTGCGGTGGAACCGCCTCCAGCGGATGTCGCGCGCGGGAATCACACTGGTTGCCGCCGGCGCGGCCGTTGCGGTCTGGTCGTTCGCGCGGCACGCGGCGCGGCGGTGGGGAACGGGCAATGCTGCGTAAGAAGACGGTGCGTGACCTCCGCGCCGACGATCTACACGGCCGCCGAGCACTCGTCCGCGTCGACTTCAACGTTCCGCTCGACGATAGCCGGCGGGTCGCCGACGACACGCGGATCCGCGCCGCTATCCCGACGCTCGAGTTTCTCGCGGACCGCGGCGCGTCTGTCGTCGTGCTCTCGCACCTTGGCCGCCCAAAGGGCAAGCCGACGCCCGAGTACTCCCTCGAGCCCGTCGCGCGTCGGCTCGCCGATCTCGTCCCCGGACGCACGGTGTGTTTTGTCGAGACGACGGACACCGACGAGGCGGTAAAGGCGACGCATGCGGCCCGCCCCGGCGAGCTCCTCGTGCTGGAGAATACCCGCTTCCTCGGCGGCGAGGAGAAGAATGACCAGCGGCTAGCGCGCGCACTGGCGCAGCTCGGCGACGTGTTCGTCAACGACGCGTTCGGCGCCGCTCACCGCGCGCACGCCTCGACGGCGGGGGTGGCCGAGCACCTGCGGCCGGCGGTCGCCGGCTTGTTGATGGAAAAGGAGCTCGAGTACCTCGGGCAGGCACTGGCCTCCCCGGCGCGCCCCTTCGTCGCGGTCCTGGGTGGGGCGAAGATCTCCGGCAAGATCGACGTGATCGAACAGCTGCTCCCGAAGGTGGATCGGATGATCGTCGGCGGCGCGATGGCGTGCACGTTTTTCCGCGCGACGGGGCTCGAGACCGGTAAATCCCTCGTCGAGGAGGACCGAGTCGAAATGGCCGCGGCGCTCCTCTCACGGGCCGGCGACAAGCTCGTGCTGCCGTCCGACGCGCTCACGGCGACGTCGCTCGATGCTCCGCAGCGGGCCCGGGTCGTCGGGCGCGATGCGATCCCCCCGGACGAGGCGATGTTCGACATCGGCCCTGCGAGCGCGGCGGCGTTCGGGGACATCATCCGCGGCGGTCGCACAGTTGTGTGGAATGGTCCGATGGGCGTCTTCGAGACGCCTCCCTTCGACTCTGGCACACGGGCGGTCGCCAACGCGCTCGCGGCGGCGACCAGCGAAGGGGCGACGACGATCGTGGGCGGCGGAGACTCCGCGGCCGCGGTAGCGCAATTCGGTCTCGAGGATCGCGTCAGCCACGTGTCAACCGGTGGTGGAGCCTCGCTCGAGTTTCTCGAAGGCAAACCGCTCCCCGGCGTTGAGGTGCTCGACGACCGAGTGGGCTGATGCAACGCCCAGTCTTCGCCGCGAATTGGAAGATGCACCACGGGCCGACCGCTGCCCGCGCCTTCGTGGCAAGCTTCCTCGCTCGCTTCAGTCCAAGGTCGGACCGCACCGTGGCGCTCTTTCCGCCCGCGATCAGCGTCCACGTGGTCGTGGCCGCACGCGCGGACCGTAGAGACATCACCGTGGGTGTCCAGAACATCCATACAGAAGAGAAGGGCGCGTTCACCGGTGAGACGTCGGCCCCAATGGCGCGAGATGCCGGTGCTGAGCTCGTGCTCGTTGGCCACTCGGAGCGCCGGCACGTCTTCGGCGAGACGGACGCGCAGACAGCGCGCAAGTGCGCCGTCGCCGTGGCGAACCGGCTTACGCCGATCCTGTGCGTCGGCGAGACACTCGAACAACGCGAAGCCGGGGTGACCGACGACGTCGTGTTGGCGCAACTGCGCGCGGGTCTCGCGGAGCTGGACACCTACAGCATAGCTTCGCTCGCGATCGCGTACGAGCCGGTCTGGGCGATCGGCACCGGCCGCAACGCCACACCCGACGACGCCGCGCGCATGCACGGCGTGATTCGCGGGGCGCTCATCGCGATCGCAGGTGCCGAGGCGAGGTCAGTGCCGGTGCTGTACGGTGGGAGCGTCAATCGGCAGAATGCCGCGGCTCTCCTTGCCGCACGGGGGGTCGACGGGCTGTTGGTGGGCGGTGCGAGCCTCGACCCCGAAGCGTGGGCGGCGATCGCGGGCACTTGACGTGCCGCCGTAAGTCGTGAGACATTTGAAGGTTACGCGCGCCGCGCTCACCCGCCACAGGCTCCTATGCTGTACAACATCCTCATGGCCCTTCTGTTCGTCGACGCCGTGTTGCTCGTGGCGGCGATTCTCTTGCAAGCGGGCAAGGGCGGCGGCCTCGCCGCGACCTTCGGCGGCGTGAGCAGCTCGGCCGACGCGATTCTCGGAACCCGTGCAGCGGGGAACCTTCTAACAAAGGCGAGCTGGTGGTGCGGCGGCCTGTTCCTCGGACTGGCGTTTGTGCTCTCGCTCATGGCAACGCGGACGCGCCGGCCGACATCAGTACTCGACGAGGCCTTCACCGCACCTCCGGCGGCAGCCCCGGCTCCACGCTCGGCGGCGCCGGCACTGCCGCTGGAGGAGGCCGCCCCGCCCGCCGGCACGAAGGGCCAGCCGGCAGGGAAGGCTCGCACAGCGGCGCCGAGCCCTTCCAAGACGCCCGGCACCAAGACGCCCGGCACCAAGTCGCCCGCCGCGCCCGCGCCGACGAGCCCAGCGCCACGGGCAACCAAGAGTCCCTGACGGATCGCCCGGTGCCGACGTCGCGGAATGCTCCAGGGTTCCTCCTCCTCGAGGATGGAACCCTGTTTCGTGGGCGGGTCGACGATCACGAGGCGCCGACAGTCGCAGAGGTCGTGTTCACGACGAACATGAGCGGCTATCAAGAGGTGTTCAGCGATCCCTCGTATCGGGGGCAGATCGTCGTGATGACGGCGCCGATGATAGGCAACTACGGGGTGAACACCTCAGACCCCGAATCGGCTCGCCCGCAGGTAGCCGGCGTCGTCGTCCGCGAGCTGTCCAAGCGGTACTCGAGTTGGCGCGCCGAGGGGGGGCTTCGCGAATGGCTCGAAGCGTCGAGCATTCCGGTGCTCGCGGAGGTCGACACGCGACGCCTCACGCGTCATCTGAGAACGGTCGGGGTGATGCGTGGCGCCATCGCCGGGGGACCGGAGCCGTCGGCTGAGGTGCTGGCGGCACTCGACGCTTGTCCGTCAATGGAAGGTCTGGATCTCGCAACCCGCGTCTCGACGGCGGAGTCATACACGTGGGGTAACCCGCGTGCTCCCTACCACATCGTCGCGTATGACTACGGAATCAAGCGCAACATCCTTCGCCTCTTCGACGCGCACGGCTGTCGGGTGACCGTCGTGCCCGCCACGACCCCTCCCGACGAGGTTCTGAATCTCGAACCGGACGGAGTGTTTCTGTCGAACGGCCCGGGTGATCCGGCGGCGGTCGGTTACGCGCCGGCAGCAGTGCGCACCATCGCGGGGCGTGGAGTGCCGGTCTTTGGCATCTGCCTTGGCCACCAGATCCTGGGCCTCACCTTCGGCGGACGCACCGTGAAAATGCCGTACGGGCACCGCGGAGGTAACCATCCCGTTCGTGAGTTGGACAGCGGCCGCGTGCTGATCACGTCGCAGAACCACGGCTTCGCCGTGGAGGGCGACGAATCGGGCGTCCCCGGGGCGCCGGAGCTCGCCGTAACGCACGTCAATCTGAACGACGGAACGGTGGAGGGGCTCCGCCACCGGGAGATGCCGGTCTTCGGCGTTCAATACCACCCGGAGGCCGCGCCCGGTCCGCACGACGCCCGCCCCGTATTCGACGAGTTCCTCAGGACCGTCCGTTCCAAGCGGGGCTAAGCGTCCAAGCTCTTGACACACAACGGTTAACAGTCCTAAGTTCGTCCAGCGTCCACGTCCGACGGGCGCCTGACTCCGAGGCCCAACCATGACGAAAGCCGACCTGGTCGAACGCGTGACAGCCCAGATTTCCCGCACGGCTGGGCCGATGATCTCTAAGAAGGACTGCGCGCGCGTCGTGGACGCATTCCTCGAGGCAATCAAGGAAGCTCTGCAGGAGCAGAAGAACATCGAGGTGCGCGGCTTCGGAACGTTCAAGATCCGCCAGCGCAAAACGCGAATGGCGAGGAACCCGCGGACCGGGTCGCCTGTCGAAGTGTCAGCGCGCCCGGTGCCTGTGTTCAAGCCCTCCAAGGAGTTGCGCGCGATGGTCGCCGGCCTTTCCGTCGACGACGTCGAAGAAGACGCCTCGGAGCCCGCGGAAGCGTGATGCGTGTGAAAGAGGGCCCCGGCCACGACGGTGGCCGGGGCCCTGTTGTTTCCTGCCGCAGCGAGTGCGCTGTCTTCCGCTCCGTCGATGTCCGCCGTACCCTTTACGCTTATGACCGTAGACGTCTTGCTGTTCGCGTCTTACGCCGACGCCCTCGGCGGCGATCGTCTCAAGCTCGACCTGCCGGCCGGCGCGTCGGTGCGAGATCTCCTCGCCAATGTACGCCGTCTGCCTGGGGCCGAGCGACTGCCGCCCGCGCCCATGGTCGCGGTCAACCAGCAGTACGCGACGGCGCAGCACCGACTTACGACCGGCGACGAGGTCGCAATCATTCCGCCGGTGGCGGGGGGCTGATGCGGGTCGCGCTCGTTCGCCGAACGATCGATCCGGCGGCGCTTCTGGCCGAAGTGCAGCGATCGAGCAACGGCGCCGTTGTCCTCTTTCTGGGCACGGTGCGTGATGTCAACGACGGACGATCTGTAACTGGAATGGAATACACGGCCTACGAGGCAATGGCGGCGCGGGAGCTGGCCGCGATCGCTGACGAGGCGGTAGCGCGCTTCGGTACCGATGTCGCCGTCGAGCATCGGCTAGGCACCCTCGACATCGGCGAGGCGAGCGTTGCAATTGCCGCCGCGCACCCTCATCGGGCGCGGGCGTTCGATGCGGCTCGCTACATCATCGAAGAGCTGAAGCGGCGGGTGCCGGTCTGGAAGCTGGAGCACTACGTCGACGGCACGCGCGAGTGGATAGACCCGACGGTAGGGACCTCCGCCGCCGGAGCCGCGGAGAGGTCGTGAGCGACGGCGCGCCGTTGCATCGGCCGGAGCCACTCCGGGATCAGTTCGGCCGCCGGATAGAGTACCTCCGCATCTCGGTCACCGACCGCTGCAACTTTCGCTGCGTCTACTGCATGCCCGCGGCGGGCCTCGCGTGGCTTCCGAAGAGCGACATCCTGTCGTACGAGGAAATCGCGGCGGTCGCCACCCAACTCGCGCCTCTTGGGCTCAGACGGTTGCGCATCACCGGCGGCGAGCCGACGATCAGGCCACAACTCGACCGACTTGTAGCGATGTTGCGGGCCGTTCCGGGAATCGAGGACATCGCGCTATCGACGAACGGCGTCAAGTTGCCCGAGCTGGCGGCGCCCTTGCGCGCGGCGGGCCTGGACCGCGTCAACATTAGCGCGGACAGCCTCCGTCCGGAGCGGATCGCGGAGATCGCCCGCCGCAATCTCGGCTTCGACCTCGCGCGCTCCGCGCGCGCAGCCGAAGCGGCGGGACTCGATCCGATCAAGGTGAACATGGTCGTGCTCCGTGGCATGAATGACGACGAGGTCGAAGACTTCGCTCGCCTCACGTACGAGCACCCGTGGCACATCCGCTTCATCGAGCTCATGCCGGTCGGCGAGCTTCGCGAGAATACGTTCGAGCGCGTCGTCCCTAGTGACGAGATCCTCGAGCGCGTGTCGCGACTCGGGTTCCTCACTCCGGGCGGCGGGCCCGCGCGCGGTAACGGACCTGCTGCCTACTACAAGCTCGATGGCGCGCGCGGGTCGGTCGGCGTCATCACGCCCATGACGCACACGTATTGCGGCTCCTGCAACCGCGTCCGCCTCACCGCGGATGGGCGGCTGCGCACGTGTCTGTTCGGGGACCACGAGGTCGACTTGCGCACGCCGCTGCGTGCTGGCGAGGCACTCGCCCCGCACTTCCGCCGCGCCCTCGCCGAGAAGCCGAAGGAGCACGCGCTGCTTCAGATGCGAATCGGTGGGCTGCGCGCGCTCTCTCAGGTCGGCGGCTAAGCCGGACGCACACGCCGCGCGGGTAGCCGCCGCGCCCGAGAGTCGATTACCTTGCGGGGCCGCGTTCAGCTCACCCCAAGCAGCCACCGATGGTCAACAAGATTACCGTGGTCGGCGCCGGCAACGTCGGCGCGACGGCCGCGCAGCGCGTCGCCGAGAAGGAGCTGGCGCGTACGGTCGTCATGGTCGACGTCGTCGAGGGCGTCCCGCAAGGGAAGGGGCTCGACCAGTGGCAGTCCGCGCCGATCGAGGGGTTCGACTCTCGAGTCGTGGGCACGAACGGCTACGAGGAGACAACGGGGTCGGACCTCGTCATCATCACGGCGGGCATCGCGCGAAAGCCCGGCATGTCGCGCGACGATTTGCTGAACACGAACGCTGGCATCGTCAAGCAGGTCGCCGAGAACATCAAGCGCACGTCTCGGGACGCGATCGTGATCGTGGTGTCAAACCCGCTCGACGTGATGGCCTGGGTCGCGAAGGAGGTCACGGGATTCCCGCGCGAGCGGGTTATCGGGATGGCGGGCGTGTTGGACACAGCGCGCTACCGGGCCTTCCTCGCCGAGGCGATCGACGTCTCGGTTCGTGACCTCCACGCCATGGTCCTCGGCGGGCACGGGGATACGATGGTGCCTCTCGTCTCGTACACCACGGTGAGCGGCATCCCAGTGACCCAGTTTCTGGACCGCGCTCGGCTCGACTCGATCGTCGACCGCACGCGGAACGGCGGGGCGGAGATCGTGAAGCACTTGAAAACCGGCTCCGCCTACTATGCGCCGAGCGCCGGGGCGGTCGAGATGGCCGAGGCCATCGTGAAGGACCAGAAGCGAGTCCTCCCTTGCTCAGCGTGGCTGGAGGGGGAGTACGGCATGCGTGGCCTTTTCCTCGGCGTGCCGTGTAAGCTCGGGCGGCAAGGCCTCGAGCAGATTATCGAGGTCGAGCTCACGGCTGACGAGCGGGCGGCGCTGGCGAAGAGCGCCGAGGCCGTCCGCGAGCCAATGAAGGCGGTGAAGCTTTAGAGTTGTAGGCCGAGGTAGCCCACGGAGAGGCGCGTGAACGCGCTGCGGACGTTCTGGGCGTCGACGATCGGTAAAAAGATCGTCATGGCGGTGACGGGCCTGATCGGCGTCGGGTTTGTCATTGGTCATATGCTCGGCAACCTGCAGGTCTTTCTCGGTCCCGCGAAGTTCAACGCGTATGCCCACTTCCTCCGCTCGCTCGGCGAGCTGCTGTGGGTCGTGCGGGCTGTGCTCGTCGCCGCAGTGGTACTGCACGTCGTCGCAGCCGTGCAGCTGTCGCGACGGCGGCTCGTGGCGCGACCCGTCGGCTACAAGCAGGGCTCGCAGCGCGAGGTATCGACGTTCGCGTCGCGCACGATCCGGTGGGGCGGCCTGCTTCTCCTCGTCTTCATTGTCTTTCACATCTTGCATTTCACGACGCTGAGCATCTTCCGCGACTACAGTCGCATGGACGTCTACGGCAACGTCGTGCGGGGGTTCAGTGTCTGGTGGGTCGTGCTGCTGTACGTAGCGGCGATGGCCGCGCTCGGGTTGCACCTTTACCACGGCGTTTGGAGCTCGCTTCGCACGCTCGGTGCGTCCAAGGCGTCGGGCGATCCCCTCCGTCGCCCGGCGGTGGCAGCTCTCGCGGTCGTAGTCTGGCTCGGCTTCACCATCATTCCGCTTGCCGTCTTCGCGGGCCTCGTTCGTCCACGCGGCGCTCCACAAGCGCCCGCGCCGACGACTGCCGCCGCGGCGGCCCGGGCGACCGAGTAGCGCGTGGATCTCCGGCCGAACGTTCCTGGCGGACCGCTCGAGCAGAAGTGGGACCGCGCGCGCTTCGAGTACAAGCTGGTAAACCCGGCAAACAAGCGGAAATACGACGTGATCATCGTCGGCGCCGGGCTCGCGGGCGCGTCCGCGGCCGCGAGCTTGGCTGAGCTGGGGTACAGCGTTCACTGTTTCGTGTACCACGACTCACCGCGCAGGGCGCACTCGATCGCCGCGCAGGGCGGGATCAACGCCGCGAAGAACTATCAGAACGACGGCGACTCCGTCTTCCGCCTCTTCTACGACACGATCAAGGGCGGTGATTTCCGCGCCCGCGAGGCGAACGTCTACCGGCTCGCGCAGAACTCGCTCAGCATCATCGACCAAGCGGTCGCGCAGGGCGTCCCGTTCGCGCGTGAGTACGGCGGCCTACTCGCGAACCGGTCGTTCGGCGGCGCGCAGGTATCGCGCACCTTTTACGCCCGCGGTCAGACTGGCCAGCAGCTGCTTCTCGGCGCCTACCAGCAGATGATGCGCATGGTGGGATTGGGGGGCGTCAAGCTATACACGCAGCACGAGATGCTGGATCTCGTCGTCGTCAACGGCGCGGCGCGCGGCATCGTCGTGCGGGACATGCGCACCGGCGACGTTCGCAGCTTCGCTGGTCATGCGGTCATTCTGTGCAGCGGCGGGTACGGCAACGTCTTCTACCTGTCAACGAATGCCAAGTACTCCAACGCCACCGCGATCTGGCGCGCGTACAAGCGCGGAGCCGCGTTCGCCAACCCGTGCTTCACGCAGATCCACCCGACGTGCATCCCGCCGAGCGGAGAGCACCAGTCGAAGCTGACGCTGATGTCAGAGTCCCTGCGCAACGACGGGCGCGTGTGGGTCCCGAAGCGTGCTGGCGACAACCGGCGGCCGAGCGACATTCCCGAACCGGAGCGCGACTACTACCTGGAGCGGATCTACCCCTCGTTCGGCAACCTCGCACCCCGCGACCTCGCGTCGCGCGCCGCGAAGCGCGTCTGCGACGAGGGTCGCGGCGTCGGGCCCGGTGGGCTCGGCGTGTACCTCGACTTCGCCGAGGCGGTCACGCGCCTGGGCGAGCGGACGATCCGCGACCGCTACGGGAATCTGTTCGAGATGTACGAGCGAATCACCGACGAGAGCCCGTACCGCGTTCCGATGCGTATCTATCCAGCCGTCCACTACACGATGGGCGGCCTCTGGGTGGATTACGGCCTGATGAGCACCATCCCCGGCCTCTTCGTCGCCGGCGAGGCGAACTTCTCGGACCACGGGGCGAACCGGCTCGGGGCGAGCGCACTCATGCAGGGTCTGTCGGACGGGTACTTCATCCTGCCGAACGCGGTCGGCAACTACCTCGCAGGCGTCCGCCCGGACCGTCCGAGCACCGACGTCCCGGAGTTCAAGGTCGTCGAGGCCGAAGTCGATGAGCGCATGAAACGGCTGGTCGCGATCGACGGCAAGCGAACGGCGACGTCCTTTCACAAGCAGCTCGGCCGGGTCATGTGGGACAGATGCGGGATGGAGCGCAACCGCGCTGGCCTCACCGAGGCGCGGGGCGAGATTCCCGCAATTCGCGAAGAGTTCTGGAGGAACGTGACGGTGCCGGGGACGGACCGCGACTTCAATCAGGCGCTCGAGATCGCGGGCCGCGTCGCCGACTTCCTCGAACTCGGAGAGCTGATGTGTATCGATGCGCTCCACCGGACGGAATCGTGCGGCGGCCACTTCCGGACAGAGTATCAGACTCCGGACGGCGAGGCGCTGCGGAACGATGAGGAGTTTGCTTACGTCGCGGCGTGGGAGTACCGCGGCGAGCAGGCGGCGCCGGCGCTGCACAAAGAGCCGCTCACGTTCGAGTACGTGAAGCTCGCGCAGCGGAGCTACAAGTAATGAACGTGACACTGCACGTCTGGCGTCAGGCGGGTGAGCGCGCCGCAGGCCGGTTCGTCACCTATCGAGCCGACGACGTCAGCCCGGACGCGTCCTTTCTCGAGATGCTCGACGTCGTCAACGAGCGGTTAGCTGAGCGCGGCGAGGAGCCGGTCGCCTTCAGCCACGATTGCCGCGAGGGCATCTGCGGCTCGTGCGCCATGATGATCAACGGCGTTGCGCACGGGCCGGAGCGTGGGGCGGCGGCCTGCCAGGTTCATATGCGCAGCTTCGAGGATGGAGCCGAGATCTACGTCGAGCCGTGGCGGGCGCGGGCTTTCCCGGTAATCAAGGACCTCGTCGTCGACCGGCGCGCGCTCGACCGCATCATCGAGGCCGGCGGGTTCATCACGGCGCCGACGGGCGGGGCACGTGACGCCAACGCGGTCCTGATTCCCAAACCCGCCGTCGACACGGCGATGGACGCCGCGGCGTGCATCGGCTGCGGGGCCTGCGTCGCGGCCTGCCCGAACGGGTCGGCGTCGCTATTCACCGCCGCAAAGGTCACACATCTAGGTTTGCTCCCACAGGGGCAGCCTGAGCGGTCACGTCGCGTGCTGCGCATGGTTGCGCAGATGGACGCCGAAGGCTTCGGGCATTGCACGTTCTACGGCGAGTGCCAAGAGGCGTGCCCGAAGCTCATCTCGATCGACACGATCGTGCGGATGAACCGCGACTACTTGCGCGCCACGCTGACGGCGGTTCCTCAACGCGGCGGCGACGCGGCCGGGTGACCGGGCGCGGCCGCTGCGCCGGGCGCGCGCGGCACTCGGCGTGCCGCACTCGTCGATGGCCCGGTTGGTGCACGCGCGCGGGGCACACCAGACGTGCGGAGACCGTCGATGTCGAATCCCACACCCGGAGCCGCCGGTGGCGCGGACCCCAGCGCCGAACAAGCGCCGGCGACGCGCCCGGGAGCCGGCGAATCGACGCGGCGCCAGCCGTCTGACGATCAGGGCACTGGCCGGTACGCGCATCCTGAGGCGCAACTCGGCGGCGCCGACGCGGTCGAGGACACCACCTATGTGGTCGGCGAAGGTACGGAGCCGCACGCTCGGCCGCGCGACCAGTACATCGCGCGCGATGCGTCCGGCGGGATGAATCTCGGAGTGTGGATCGTCGGCGCCATCGCCGTGTTCATCGCGCTCGTGTATGCCATCGGCATTTTTGGCTGATCAGCCCCGGCGGACTGCGGCGCGCCAATCTTCAAATCCGGGGCAGCGTGACTCCGTGCTGACCCTGGTACTTCCCGCTCTTGTCCTTGTACGAGACGTCCGGAGGTTCCTCGCCCCGGAAGAAGAGCACTTGGGCGATTCCCTCGTTGGCGTAGATCTTCGCCGGCAACGGCGTCGTGTTCGAAATCTCGAGTGTCACGAAGCCCTCCCATTCCGGCTCGAACGGCGTGACGTTCGTGATGATCCCGCAGCGCGCGTAGGTGGACTTGCCGACGCAGATCGTGAGAACGTCGCGCGGGATCCTGAAGTACTCGACCGACCGCGAGAGCGCGAAGGAGTTCGGTGGTACGATGCACACGTCTCCCTCGAACGCGACAAACGACCTCGGGTCGAACGCCTTCGGATCGACCACCGAGCTCAGCGCATTGGTGAATATCCGGAATTCGCTCGACACCCGCATGTCGTACCCGTACGAGCTGACACCGTAGGAGATGACTCCCGAGCGTACCTGCCGGTCTGCGAACGGCTCGATCATTCGATGCTCCTGAGCCATGCGGCGGATCCAGCGGTCGGACATGATGGTCATGGCGGCGGGAGCCTGGTGGGGAGGGGTCGAGGCCGCCTGATGGCGCTCGATGAGCGGTCGACGGGTGCTCCGGGCGCGGGAATGTACGGCGCCGGATCACCGACGCCAAGCATCCAGACGCCGGTGAAGCGCGCGTGCGACACGGCGCGCGCGGGTGTCTCGCGCCTGTGCGCGTCCGGTTGACCGTGCTCGGAACCACTTGTAACTTCCGCTGTTAGACTTAGTGAAATATTTCACGAAGTAGTCGGGAGCCCAATGGAGCGGACGTACCTGCCGGTTCTGCTGTTGATCGGCTTCGTCGTCACCAACGCCGTGCTGATGCTGGGGGTCTCCCACCTGACGATGCGGTCGCGACCGACGCCGGAAAAGCGGACGCCATACGAGTCGGGAATGCCCCCGCTCGGTGACGCTCGAGAGCGCTTCTCCGTGAAGTTCTACATGGTCGCGATGCTCTTCATCGTCTTCGACATCGAAACTGTGTTCCTGATCCCGTGGGGAGCGCACTTCCGAGAGTTGTCGTGCGCCAGGCCGCTGGTCAACGGCCTGTGTCCCGCGGGCCAGATTTCACTTTTCGGGCTCGGCGAGATGGTCGTGTTCATCCTGATCCTGCTCGTCGGGTTCATCTACGTGTGGAAGAAGGGGGCGCTCCAATGGGATTGATGCCCGGCCGAGGGCCTGAGGTCGTCCAAACGTCGGCGAGCGGCGAGCCGTGGGTGGCGACCCGTCTCGATTTTCTCGTCAACTGGGCGCGTGCGAACTCCCTGTGGCCGATGCCCTTCGGGACGGCTTGTTGTGCGATCGAGTTCATGGCGACCGCGGCGAGCAAATTCGACCTCGCGCGGTTCGGCATGGAGCGGATGAGCTTTTCGCCGCGGCAGGCGGACGTGCTCATCTGCGCCGGCCGCGTTCCGTTCAAGTTGGCGCCGGTTCTCCGGCGCATTTGGCAGCAGATGCCGCAGCCGAAGTGGTGCATCTCCATGGGCGCCTGTGCGTCCACCGGCGGTATGTTCGACAACTACGCAGTGGTGCAAGGGATCGACACGATCATCCCAGTCGACGTGTACGTGCCGGGATGCCCGCCGCGGCCAGAGGGGCTGATGTACGGCATCCTGCTGTTGCAGAAAAAGGTCAAGAACGAGCGGGCGGCCGATAAGACGTTGCGCCACGAGATCGAGCCGGATCCGCAGAGCCAGCTCTATATCCCCCCGCCGACGATCGACGAGATTTCCGAGCCGTTCGGGAACTCCGTCCAACAGACGCGGTCGCGGCTGTGAGCGGGCAGTTCGGGCCGGTCGTCGCTGGCAGCGCGCTCGGCGATGCCGCGTCGCCTCGTACGCCCCGCGACGTGCCGTACCAAGGCGGCGAGCGGAACCCCAGTGCGGAGGCGCTGCGGTCGCGCTTCGGCGGCGCCGTACAGCGCGTCGACGTTGTGTGGGGCGAGACGACAGTCGTCGTCGCCGCGGGGCAGCTCCTGGAGATCGTTCGCTGGCTGCACGACGATCCCGGACACCAATACGACTATCTATCCGACGTCACCGCCGTCGAGTATCGCGACGTCGAGCGGCCGCTCGAAGTAGTCTGGCATCTTCGGTCGCTGCCGTATCGGCGCTTCCTTCGCCTCAAGGTGCTCATCCCCAAGGGCCAGCCGCTCGAGGTGCCGAGCGTGTGGTCCGTCTACAAGGGCGCTGACTGGCTGGAGCGGGAGTGCTACGACATGTTCGGCGTTCGATTCGCCGACCACCCCGACCTCCGGCGCCTCCTCATGTGGGAGCAGTACAAGGAGGGCTACCCGCTTCGCAAAGACTTCCCACTCCGCGGGCGCTTCAGCCGCTCGGAGCAGCTGCGGCAGGCACTGGCCGCGAACCCCGAGGCCCGCTACTCGATGGAAGAGCTATCGATCGCCGACGCGTTCGAGGAGCTGCCGGGAGACATGCGCCGCCGACTCGCTGCGGGCGAGAAGACGGGAGAGTAGGAATGGCGACGACGAAGCGCACGGTGGAAGTGGACCTGGCGACGACCGGCCTCGATGCTCAAGGTCGACCGCAGCGCGTGCCGCTCATCGTTTCCGAGGCGAGTGGCGCCCCGATCACCCTCGAGGCGCCCCCAGCGCTGGAGCCGGAGCTCGAGGGCGAGCACATGCTGATCAACCTCGGCCCGCAGCACCCGGCGACGCACGGCGTGCTCCGTCTCGTCCTCGAGCTGGACGGCGAGACCGTCGTCCGCTGCATCCCGCACATCGGCTACCTGCATTGCGGGTTCGAGAAGATCGGCGAGTACCGCACGTACAATCAGATAATCCCGTGGACCGACCGGGAGGACTACCTCAACTCGCCGGGGAACAACGTCGCGTTCGCGCTGACGGCCGAGCGACTGTTCGGCGTCGAGGTCACGGAGCGGTGCAAAGTGCTGCGCGTGATCCTCATGGAGCTCTCGCGCATCATCTCGCACCTCGTGTGGCTGGGCACCACCTGCATCGACATCGGCGCATTTACGCCGTTCCTCTGGTCGTTCCAGGAGCGCGAGCGGGTGTACCTGCTGTTCGAGAGCTGGATCGGGGCGCGGCTGACGACGACGTTCACCCGCGTTGGCGGGATGGGCGCGGACATTCCTGAGGGGTGGATGGACGGGCTGCGGCACTTCGTGCAGACGTTCCCGCGCACTCTCGACGAGGTCGACGCGGTCGTAACGCGCAACGGCATCTGGGTCGGACGCACGGTCGGCCTCGGCGCGATGACCGCAGACGAGGCCCTCAACTACGGCCTCTCCGGTCCGATGCTCCGTGCTTCCGGTGTCGCCTACGACGTGCGGCGAGACTTCCCATACCTCGACTACGAGACCTACGACTTCGACGTCCCGGTCGGCTCGGCCGGCGACGTTTACGACCGGTTTCTCGTGCGGATGGAGGAGATGCGGCAGTCGGTACGCATCCTCGAGCAGGGGATCGAGCGTCTACCGGACGGGCCGGTGAATGTCGATGACCCGCGGCTCGTCCTGCCTCCGAAGAGCAAGGCGACGAGCGACATGGAGTCGATGATCCATCACTTCAAGCAGGTGATGGAGGGGCCGCGGCCGCCGATCGGCGAGGCGTACGTCGCAGTGGAGAGCCCGAAGGGCGAGAAGGGCTACTACATGGTGTCCGACGGGACGTCCAAGCCTGTGCGCTGGCGCATCCGCCCGCCGTCGTTCGTGAACCTCTCCGCGATCGCGAAGATGGTCGAGGGCCACCTCCTCTCTGACGTTATCGCGATCAACGCGAGCATCGACATCGTCATGGGAGAGATCGACCGGTGACGGGCCGCGGTGAGATGGGCGAGCTTCACGCGCCGGCGCACGCGGCGCACGGCGGCGCGGGACACGCCCACGAGGCGTACCGGCCGGTATTCGTCGGTGCCCGGCGGCAAGAGCTCGACGAGCTGCTCACGCGGTATCCGACGAAGATGGCCGCGCTGTTGCCGGCGCTCTGGGTGGTCCAGGAGGACCGTGGGTGGGTGAGCGAGGAAGGGATGGCGGAAGTTGCGCGCGAGCTCGAGCTGACCCCTGCCTACGTGAAAGGCGTGGTGACGTTCTACACCATGTATCATCAGCATCCCGTCGGGCGCCACTTCATCCAGGTCTGCACGACATCGCCATGCAACGTTTGCGGCGCCGAGGAGGTGGTACGCGCGTTCCTGCGCCACACCGGCTGCGAGGAGCTGGGCGTGACGTCCGAAGACGGCCGGTTCACCGTGATCGAGGTCGAGTGCCTCGGTGCGTGCGGCTTCGCAACGCCCGTGATGATCAACCAGCAGTTCATCGAGTCGGTGACGCCGGAGCGAGTGCCGGAGCTCCTCGGGGGGCTCACGTAGATGGGATATCCGCACCCCTTGCACGAGCGCGAGACGCCGGTCCTCTCCCAGCACTTCGGCGACCCGGCGGCGACCTCGCTCGATGGGTGGCGCAAGCGCGGTGGTTATCGCGGGCTCGAGCGGGCGCTGTCCATGGACCCCGCCGCGGTCACGGCGCTTGTGAAGGAGTCGGGGCTCCGCGGTCGCGGCGGCGCCGGCTTCCCGACCGGCGTCAAGTGGTCGTTTCTCAAGCCGGACGGCCGCCCGCACTACCTGTGCTGCAACGCCGACGAATCGGAGCCGGGCACGTTCAAGGACCGCGAGATCATGCGGTGGACGCCTCACGCGCTCATCGAGGGCTGCGCGATCGCCTGTCACGCGATGTACGCCGAGACCTGCTACATCTACATCCGCGGGGAGTTCACGGAGCCCCTCGAGCGAACGGAAGCGGCACTCAAGGAGGCGCGCTCGGCGGGAATCGTCGGCAAGAACGCGATGGGCAGCGGCCGCACGATCGACATCTGGGTTCACAAGGGCGCCGGCGCCTATATCTGCGGCGAAGAGACGGCGCTCATGAACTCGCTCGAAGGCCGTCGCGGCAATCCGCGCATCAAGCCACCGTATCCGGCGGTCGCGGGCCTGTTCGGTCAGCCGACGACGGTCAACAACGTCGAGACGCTAGCCGCCGTGCCGCCGATCGTCGTCAACGGGGCCGACTGGTACAAAGGCTTCTCGCGGCCCGACAACCCGAAGAGTACCGGTACCAAGCTCTACTCGGTCTGCGGCAACATCGCGAAGCCGGGCAACTACGAAGTTCCGATGGGGTTCCCGTTCCGCGACTTCCTCTACGAGCTCTGTGGCGGCCCGCCGCCCGGGCGGCGGTTCCGCGCGATCATCCCCGGCGGCTCATCGGTTCCGATCCAGACGGTCGAGGAGGCCGAAGCCACCCTCATGGACTACGAGGGGTTCGTCGCCAAGGGCTCGATGCTCGGGTCGGGAGGCGTGATCGTGATCGACGACGCGCAAAACCTCGTCAAGCAGATCGCGCGACTCGCGCGCTTCTACGCTCACGAGAGCTGCGCGCAGTGCACGCAGTGCCGCGAAGGGACCGCGTGGACGACGAAGATACTCGAGCGCATGGTCGCCGGAGACGGCACGGCCGAGGACCTCGACACGCTGCTCAGTATCGCCGACGACATGACCGGCAAGACGATCTGCGTCCTCAGCGACTCCTGCGCGACGCCGGTCGTCTCCGGGATCAACAAGTTCCGTGAGGACTTCGAGGCGTTGATAAAGCGGAGGACCGTGCACCCCGTGCCGGCGGCTGTGGCGTGAGCGCGGAGGTCAAGGCGGTCACGCTGACGATCGAAGGGCGGACGGCCAGCGTCCCGGCCGGCACGTCCCTCATCGAGGCCGCGAAGGCCGTCGGGGTGCTGATCCCGCATTACTGCTACCACCCGGGCCTTCCGGTGGCTGGCGTCTGCCGTATGTGTCTCGTGGAGGTCGAAAAGGCGCCGAAGCTCGCCCCTGCGTGCGCGACTGCGGCCGCCGAAGGGCAGGTCGTGCACGTGTACACCGAACGGGCCGTGACCGCGCGCCGCGGCGTTCTCGAGATGCTGCTCATCAACCACCCCCTGGACTGTCCGATTTGCGACCAGGCGGGCGAATGCGAGCTGCAGGACTACACGTATCAGGAAGGCCGCGGCGAGGGCCGGTACCGCGAGCCCAAGCGCTTCAACCCCGTCGAGGACTTCGGCGGCGACGTCGTTTATGTCCCCAACCGCTGCATCCTCTGCACGCGGTGCGTCCGCTTCATGGACAGCGTTGCGCTCGATCCGGTACTGAACGTGAGCGAGCGCGGTGATCGCGCGCTGATCGGCAAGTTCGAGGGACAGGACCTCACGCACCCGTGGGCCGGAAATGTGATCGACTTGTGCCCGGTCGGGGCGCTCCTGTCGAAGGACGCGCTCAACAAGGTCCGGGCGTGGGAGGTCGACCGCACAGCGTCGGTCTGCCCGAACTGCACCCAGGGCTGCAACATGATCCTCGAGACGCGCGACAATCAGGTCGTGCGCCTCCGCCCGCGGCCCAACGAGGACGTCAACAAGTATTTCATGTGCGACTACGGTCGCCTCAACTACCGCTGGATGAACCGGCGTGACCGCGTCGACGCGCCGCTCGTTCGCCAAGGCGACTCACTCGTCGCCGCGGATTGGGAGATCGCCACCAGGGCTGCGGCCGCGGCCATCGCAGGGAAGCGCGCGGTCGTCCTCGCCTCGCCGATGCTCTCGAATGAGGCGCTCTTCCTGCTCTCGCGACTGGTGCAGCGGACGGGTGGGGCCGGAGCGTTCCGCGTGAATCGCGGACCTGAGGAGCCCCTACGCGGCGTCGAGAGCCTGGCGCTCCGGCCGGAGCGCGCCGCCAACGTGCGGGGTGCGGAGCTTTTCGGGTTCCGCGAGAGTGATGCGCCGCTGACGAGCCTGACCAGCGGTGACGTGCTCGTGGTCGCGGACGAGGAGCTCGGCGGCGCGCCGCCGGTCGACGCCACCGCCGTCGCTCGGGCCGGCGCTGTTGTCGTCATCGGCACGACGCTCCCGGAGTGGGTCCAGAGCGTCGCCGCGGTCGTGCTGCCGATCGCAAACTTCACCGAAGAAGAAGGGACCTTCACGAACGTCGGCGGGCGAGTACAGCGGTTCATGCAGGCGCGTGCGGCGACCGGCCTCGCCAGACCCAGCTTCTGGGTCATCGGCGACTTGCTCGCCGCAATGGGCGACGGCACCGGGTTCTTCACGGCGGCGGACGCGTTTGCGAGCCTTGCGAGGGCTCACGCGAGCTTTGCCGGAATGAGCTACGAGACGCTGGGCATGAAGGGGTCGACGATCGCCGCCGCGGGGGCCGTCGCCGCGGTGGGGGCGGTGGCGTGACCGCCGTACCCGCTAACATGATGCTTCTGCAGGGCGGCACGCCCGACGGCCAGCCACTGAGCTCCGGTGCCTGGCTCGTGGCGACGCTGGTAAAGATGTTGGTGGTGTTCACAGTCTACATGGTCGGCGTCGCGCTGCTCACTCTCGCCGAGCGCAAGATCTCGGCGTGGATTCAGGGACGGCTCGGGCCGAACCGCGTCGGCCCCGGTGGACTCCTTCAGCCGGCCGCGGACGGCCTGAAGAACATCATGAAGGAGGAGACCTACCCGGAGCACGCGTACAAGCCGCTGTTCGTCCTCGCCCCTGCGATCTCCTTCATCCCGGCGCTCATCACTTGGGCCGTGATTCCGTTCGGCGCGCCGTGGGACTCGTCGTGGGGCCGCATCGACATGGCGCTCGCCCCGCTGCCGGTAGGGTTCCTCTACATCCTCGCCATCAGCTCGCTCGGCGTGTACGGGATCGTGCTCGCCGGCTGGTCATCGAACAACAAGTATGCGCTGCTCGGCGGCCTGCGCTCGAGCGCGCAGATGGTCTCGTACGAGATCGCGATGGGCATGTCGACGATCCCGGTGCTGCTGCTCGCGGGAAACGTCACCCTTGATCAGGTTATCTCGCAACAAGCGGCGCTTGGCTGGAACGCGCTGACGCTCACGCTGGCGTTCTTCATCTTCATGATCGCCGCGTTCGCGGAGACGAACCGCCTGCCGTTCGACCTCCCCGAGGCGGAGTCCGAGCTCATCGCCGGCTATCACGCCGAGTACAGCGCGATGAAGTTTTCTTTTTTCTTCATCGCCGAGTACGCGAACATGGTTACGGCCAGCGCCCTGATGGCGACGCTGTTCTTCGGCGGATGGGACATCCCGTTCCTCGCGTGGGATAACGCGGCGCCGCACACCGGAGTCAAGACGGCCGTCACGGCGCTCGTGTTCCTGACGAAGATTCTGTTCTTTGTCTTCGTGTTCATGTGGATCCGCTGGACGCTACCGCGATTCAGATACGACCAGCTAATGGCGCTCGGCTGGAAGGTGCTGCTGCCGCTCTCGCTCGCGTACATCGTCCTCATCGCCGGCGTAGTCTTGGCGCTGGACGCCGCCCGCGTGCCGCGTGGCTGGATGTACGGCGCGGCGCTCTTCGGCGTGAACCTCGTGGTCATGCTGCTGGTAGCGCTCGGGCTGGATCGCGGCCGGGTGATCAGCCCGGCGACGACCCGCGTCGCGGCTCCGGAGCTCGGACGCCTGCAGGCGCGCCCGCCGAGACGGTCCGAGCCCGCTGAGGTGGGGGACTGATGGCTATCGGAGTGAAGGTCCTCGAGCGCCCGATCGAGCAGACCAGCTACATTCGCGCGACGATCAAGGGCATGGCGCGGACGTTCAAGCACTTGGTCGACCCGCATAAGGTGACGGTCGAGTACCCAGAGCAGAAGGAGGCCCTGTCGCCGCGCTGGCGCGGGACGCACCGCATGCTCACCACGGAGGACGGGAAGGCAAAGTGCGTCGCGTGCGGCCTCTGTCCTTCGATCTGTCCGGCCAACTGCATCAAGCTGGTCCCCGGCGAGGACGAAGACGGCAACCGGTATCCGCTGCTGTTCGAGATCGACGAGTTCCGTTGCATCTTCTGCGGCTACTGCCAAGAGGTGTGCCCGGAGGAGGCGATCCACGTCGGGCGTCACTTCGAGAACTCGGAGTACAGCCGCGAGGGCCATGTGTACGACCTGGAGCGTCTGATGGCTCAGACGCACCCGGTGTGTGAGATGTGGGACCCCGCCGACCCGAGGGGCGAGTAATGGAGCAGGGCTACCCGCTGTTCTACACGTTCCATTTCTACCTTTTCGGCATCCTCGCGGTCGCCTCCGCGCTTCTCTTCGTGACGCGGAAGAGTCCTGTCGCCGCGGCGCTCTGGCTGGTGAGCACCATGTTCAGCCTCGCCGCGATGTACATCATGCTCGACGCGCACTTCATCGGGGCGATTCAGGTCCTGGTATACGCGGGGGCGATCATGGTGGTGTTCCTGTTCGTGATCATGCTGCTGAACCTCGGTCGACCAGCGGAGCTCGCCGACGTCCGCGGACTCGCGTGGCGGCTCGCCGCCGGCGCCGTCGGGTTGGCGATCCTCGCGCAGATCTTTACGCTGACGCGCCCGCGCTTCGCCGAGCGGTTCCGGGTCGCCGAGGGTTACGGCGCCGAGCAGGTAGCGCGGCGCGGTGCCATCGCACCGATCGCCGAGCCGCTCTTTAACGAGTACCTGCTCGCCTTCGAGGTGACCAGCGTACTGCTGCTAGTCGCGATCGTCGGCGCCGTCGTCCTCGGGAAGCCAAGGAGGGGCGTTGCTCGCTGAAGCGCTGTTCTTCTCTGCGGTGCTGTTCACGATCGGCGTCGTGGGTGTCCTCACGCGCAGGAACGCGATAATCATCTTCATGTGCGTCGAGCTCATGCTCAACGCGGTGAACCTGAGCTTCGTGGCATTCGCCCGCGTGTACGGGGCGGCGGGTCAGGTCTTCGTGTTCTTCGTGATGACCGTCGCGGCGGCCGAGGCGGCGGTCGGTCTTGCGATCATCATCGCGCTCTTCCGCCACCGGCGGACCGTGGACTTGCGGAACGTGAACCTCCTACGCGGCTGATGCTCGCCCAGCACGCGGGGCCGACCCCAGCCGGCGCGCACGCACTCGCCGGTACGGCGGCGGAGTATGTCTGGCTGCTCCCCCTGCTCCCGTTGCTGGGGTTCTTGGCGAACGGCCTGTTGTCACTACTCGCCGCGTACCGCCCTGGACCGGGGGACCCTACCGCCGACCACGACGGCCACGAAAGTGGGCACGGTGCCGCGCACGCGTCGGCCGCGGACGCGCATGACCACGCCTCTGGGGGACGGGCGACGGGCGACGACCACCACCCGCATGCGCGGCACCGATATGCGACGCTCGCGAGCATCATCGGGCCGGGGGTACTCGTCGCCTCCTTCGCGGTCGCGGTGGCAATCTTCGCCGCGATGGCCGGCGCCGCCGACGCACACGCGCCGTTCGTCCAGCGCTATTTCACCTGGATGCCGGCCGGAGATCTGATCGTCGATGCGGCATTCCAGGTCGACAGGCTATCGATCGTCATGGTTCTCGTCGTCACTGGCGTTGGCGCGCTGATCCACGTGTTCAGCGTCGGCTACATGCGCGACGACCCTGGCTATCCGCGCTACTTTGCCTACCTGAATCTGTTCGTCTTTTTCATGCTGGTGCTGGTGCTCGGCGCGAACTACCCGGTGCTCTTCGTCGGCTGGGAGGGCGTCGGGCTCTGCTCGTACCTGCTCATCGGGTTCTGGTTCAGTGAGAAGCAGAACGCCGACGCCGGGAAGAAGGCATTCATCGTCAATCGCATCGGCGACTTCGGGTTCCTCATCGCGATGTTTCTGATGTTCGCGAACCTGGGGACGCTCGATTTCACGCGCGTCGCCGCGGCCGTCCCGGCGCTGCAGCCGGGCGGGGTCTTGGTGACGGCGATCTGCCTCTTCCTCTTTCTCGGCTGCGTGGGGAAGAGCGCGCAAATCCCGCTGTACGTGTGGCTGCCGGACGCGATGGCCGGACCGACGCCCGTGTCCGCCCTTATTCACGCGGCGACGATGGTCACGGCCGGCGTGTACCTCGTGGCGCGGAGCCACTTCCTGTTCGCGGTGGCCCCCGCGGCGTCGCTCACCGTCGTCGCGATCGGGGCGGCGACGGCGATCTTCGCGGCGACGATCGCGCTGAAGCAGTGGGACGTCAAGAAGGTTCTCGCGTACTCAACGGTCTCGCAGCTCGGCTACATGTTCGTCGGGGTGGGCGCGGGCGCGTACGTCGCCGGCATCTTCCACCTCGTGACGCACGCGTTCTTCAAGGCGCTCCTTTTCCTCGGCTCCGGATCGGTCATCTACGCGATGCACCAGGCGTATCACCACACCGGCTCTCACGAGGACGCGCAGGACATGCGAAACATGGGCGGGTTGCGGCGCTACATGAGGGCGACCTGGCTCCTGATGTGGATCGCTACGCTGGCCATCGCGGGCCTTCCGCTCTTCGCCGGCTTCTTCTCGAAGGACGAGATTCTCGGCGGCGCGTTCGCACGCGCCCAGGAGTCGACGTTGGCGGACGCGCGGTGGCTCGGCATCCCGGGGAGCGTTGTGCTGTACGCGGCGTACGCGCTCGGAATCGCGGCAGCGTTCCTGACCGCCGTGTACATGACGCGGATGATGCTGTACACGTTCCACGGTCCGAATCGGACCGGCGACCGGGAGCGTGAGCACCTGCGCGAGGCGCCCGCCGTCATGACGCTGCCGCTGGTCGTGCTTGGAATCCTGAGCGTCGCTGGCGGCTGGCTGAACATTCCGGCCTTTCTTGCTGTGCTGGGGCCTGTCGGCGCGCTGGAGCACTGGCTGGAGCCGGTCGTCGGCGATTCGCAGCTCCGCGTGACGCATGGCGTTGCCCCGCATCCGGCGCACAGCGTCGAGTACATGCTCGTCGGCGCTGCCGTCGCCGTCGCCGTGCTCGGCACCGCGCTGGCCGTGCTGCGGCTTCGCCCGTCGCGCGTGCCGCCAAAGGCGGCTGCGGTCGAGGAAGTCGGAATCGAGCGCGTGCTGGCCAACAAGTACTACGTCGACGAGGCGTACGACAAGGCGTTCGTGCGCCCAACGTACCGGGTGTCGCGCGGTCTGCTCTGGCGCGGCGTCGACGTGGGCATCATCGACGGGCTCGCGGTCAACGGCAGCGCCTATCTTGCGCGCTTCGTCGGCTGGGTCGGGTCGCGGCTACAATCCGGCCAGGTCGGCACGTACGCGTGGGCGCTGGTGATCGGCGTGCTCGCCGTGCTCGGCGCGTTCAGCATCAGGTAACGTCGTGAGCGGGCTCCTGTCCTCGGTTGGCTATGATCGCTGGGTGATCCCGGCGCTGCTCGGCCTGCCCGTGCTCGGCGCGCTCCTGATCTTGCTGCGGCAGGCGCGCGGCGGGCGGGCCGTGGAGGCCGGCGGTGCCTCGGTCGATGAGGTTGCCTCCGGGGCCGCGGCGGCGCCGCGCGCCATCGCTTTCGCCACTCTGCTACTCGAGTTCCTCGTATCTCTGGGGTTGTGGTGGACCTTCGACCCGGCGAACGACGGCTGGCAGGCGCGGCTCAGAGCGCCGTGGATTCCGTCCTGGGGCGTGACGTTCGACGTCGGACTCGATGGGATCGCGCTCGTGATGGTGCTGCTCACGACGCTGACGATGGTGCTCGCCGTCCTCGGCAGCTGGACGAGCATCCGCACGAAGACGGGAGCGTACTACGCCCTGCTACTGGTACTGACTACGGGCATGCTCGGGGTGTTCGTGAGCCTCGACGTCTTCCTGTTCTACGTGATGTGGGAAGTCATGCTCGTGCCGATGTACTTCATCATCGGGATCTGGGGCGGCGAGCGCCGCATCTACGCGAGCCTGAAGTTCTTCATCTATACGATGGTCGGCTCGCTGCTGATGCTCGTCGCCATCGTCTACCTCGGCCTATCGGTCGCGGACCCGGCGACTGGGACGCCGAACTTCTCGTACGACTCCATTCTTCAGGCCGCGCGGCCCTCGCCGACAGCGGCGCTCTGGCTCTTCGGGGCGTTCTTCCTCGCGTTCGCCGTCAAGGTTCCGATGTTCCCCTTCCACACGTGGCTCCCGGACGCGCACGTGGAGGCGCCGACGGCCGGCTCGGTGGTGCTCGCGGGGATCATGCTGAAGCTCGGTACGTTCGGCTTCATTCGGCTCGCCGTGCCATTCTTTCCCGAGGCGGCGATGAGCCCGGGGGTGCGCGGGACGATCCTCGCCCTCGCCGTCGTCGGCATCATCTACGGCGCTCTTGTATCCTTGGTCCAGCCTGACTTCAAGAAGCTCGTTGCCTACTCGTCGGTCAGCCACCTCGGCTTCGTCATGCTCGGCATCTTCGCGCTCACCGTTCAGAGCGTCCAGGGAGCCGTGATGGTGATGATCAGCCACGGCGTGTCGACGGGCGCGCTGTTCTTTCTCGTCGGCATGATCTATGAGCGTCGGCACACGCGCCTGATCGAGGACTACGGCGGTATCGCGCGCGTCGTCCCGATGTTCGCGGCTCTGCTGACACTCGTCGCGTTGAGCAGCATCGGGGTCCCGGGGACGAATGGGTTCGTCGGCGAGTTTCTCGTTCTGCTGGGTTCATTCCGTACATACCCGTGGCACGCCCTCATCGCGGCGACCGTCGTGATCTTTGCCGCCGCGTATCTTCTCTGGGCGATTCAGCGGATTCTGTTCAACTCACTGACGCGGCCGGAGAACGAACGGATCACCGACCTCAACACGCGTGAGCTGGCCGTGATGGCACCGCTGGTCGCCGCGATTGTCTGGCTCGGCGTTTACCCGACGCCGGTGCTGCGGCGCACCGAGGCCGCGGCGCGGCGGTTCGTGCAGATCGTCGAGTCTCGCGCCGCGGGGCAAGTCGCGACCCTGCCGGGCCGTCGATGAGGTTCGAGCTCGACGCACCGCTCGGGCTGACACTCGCCCTGATACCCGACTTGATCGTGGCGGTCGGCGCCATGCTCTTGCTCCTGTGGGCCGCCTGGCGGCCGGAAAGCGCCGCCCACCAACGGTCGGTAGGTGTCGGTTCGATCGTCGTCGCGCTGGCTGGGCTGGCCGCCTCGATCTACTACCTGATCCGCGGGGCGGGCGCGAGCGACGGCCCGGTCGCCGCCGACAACTTCCGCTGGATGATGAACGCGATCATCCTCGTGGGAACGATCGCCGCGATCGCGCTCGCCATGGAGGACAACGAGCGCCAGGGGATGCACGTCGCGGAGTCGCACGTCCTGCTGCTCCTCGGCTCCTCGGGGATGATGCTTCTGGCCGCGGCGCGCGACCTAATGATCGTGTTTCTGGGCGTCGAGTTGATGTCTGTGGCAGTGTATGCCCTCGCCGGAATGAACCGGCGTAGCGCGCGGTCGGCGGAAGGGGCCCTGAAGTACTTCCTGCTCGGCGCGTTCTCGAGCGCCTTCCTGCTCTACGGCATCGCGCTGATCTACGGGGCGACCGGTACCGTCCAGCTGTCACAGATCGGCGCCCGGATCGCGGAGCCGAGCCTCGGGGTCAGCACGAGCCCTCTGCTCCTGCCCGGGGTCGCGCTGCTGCTCGTCGGCTTCGCGTTCAAGGTCTCG
The DNA here is from genome assembly GCA_046263215.1 of Gemmatimonadaceae bacterium. Taxonomy (GTDB): domain Bacteria; phylum Gemmatimonadota; class Gemmatimonadetes; order Gemmatimonadales; family Gemmatimonadaceae; genus JBHELH01. Next base: position 83,127 of record JBHELH010000225.1, read on the forward strand.
GCCGTACCCTTCCACATGTGGGCGCCGGACGTTTACGACGGTGCGCCGACGGCGATCACGGCGTACATGGCGGCCACGGTGAAGGCGGCGGCGTTCGCGGCCTTTCTCCGAGTGTGGCTCGAAGCGTTTCCTGACACCTTCGAGGCCTGGCGCCCGGCGGTGACACTGCTGGCCGTCGCGACGATGGTCGTCGGGAACGCGGTCGGCCTCGTACAGCGGAATGTCAAACGCCTCCTCGCCTACTCGAGCATTGGGCACGCCGGTTACCTCCTCGTAGCCGTTGCCGCCGATACCCCGCAGGCGACGACCGCCGTCGTGTTCTACCTGCTGATCTACACGCTGGCGACGTTTGGCGCGTTCGCGGTCGTGAGCGCGCTTACGAGACCGGGCGAAGGGACCCTGATGCTCGACGAGATATCGGGCCTGTGGCACGAGCGGCCGTGGCTGGCGGCCGCGATGGCCGTATTCATGCTCGCGCTGCTCGGCTTCCCGATTTTCGGGGGCGCGGGGTTCTTCGCGAAGTATTACGTGGTGCAGGCCGCCCTCGACGCGCCGCGGCCGCAGACGCCCCTCGCGGTCGCGCTGATGCTCACGACGGTCGTTTCGGCCGGCTACTACCTTTACGTCGTCATGGTCATGTTCATGCGGCCGAGGCCCGAGGGCGCCGCAGCGAGCGCGCCGTCGACCGGTCTCACCCGCGTGATCATCGCCGTTACGGCCGTCCTGATTCTCGTCCTCGGGGTTGCGCCCGACCTAGCCGTCCGCGCGGCGCGCGAGGCGGCGCCGCGGCTAGGGGCATCGGCCGGCGCGCGCACGACGGCTGCCGGGGCCGAGGCCCCGGTGGCCGTCCGCTGACCCGCTGCCGGTCCGGCGCCCCGCGTCCCGGCCGCCAACGCGCGTGACGATCGCTTCCGCCATCTTCCGCCAGTACGACATCCGAGGCGTCGTCGACCGCGACCTGACGCCGGCCGCCGTACGTGCGGTCGGCGCCGCGTTCGCCGCGCTGATGACGGAGCGCGCCGTGCGTGGCGCGGTCGCGATCGGACGCGACAACCGCCCGAGCGGCGAACGACTCCGTGACGCGCTCGTCGACGGCCTGACGGGGCGTGGCGTTGATGTGGTCGACATCGGCATGGTTCCCACACCTGTCCTCTACTGGAGTCTCCACCACACGGGCGTCGTCGGCGGTATCCAGGTCACCGGCTCGCACAACCCGCCCGAGTACAACGGTCTCAAGCTCTCTCTCGGCACCGCCTCACTTCACGGCACCGACATTCAACGGATCTACGAGCTGACTGCCGAAGCGGGCCGCACCCAGTCGCGGCCCGGCCGCGTGAGGCAGGAGTCGGTGCTCGGCGCGTACGTTGATGACATGGCGCGGCGGATCGGCCGACTCGCACGGCCGATCCGCGCGGTCTTCGACTGCGGGAACGGTGCAGCCTCGCTCGTCGCTCCCGATCTCTTCCAACGACTCGGGCTCGAGGCGCGGGGCCTGTTCTGCGAGAGCGACGGTACCTTTCCCAATCACCATCCCGACCCGACGGTCCCCGCGAATCTGGAGGACCTCATCCGCGCTGTCCGCGCGCAGAAGGCTGAAATTGGCGTGGCGTTCGACGGAGACGGCGACCGGATAGGCGTTGTCGATGACACGGGCGACATCGTCTGGGGCGACCGGTTGCTCATCCTTTACGCGCGTGACGTCCTCCGGCGCGTCGGTGCCGGGGCTCCGATCATCTTCGACGTGAAATGCTCACAGGCCTTGCCGGCAGCCATCGAAGCTGCGGGCGGCACGCCGATCATGTGGAAGACGGGGCATTCGCTCATCAAAGAGAAGATGAAGGAATCGGCCGCCCCGCTCGCAGGAGAGATGTCGGGGCACATGTTTTTTGCCGAGGGGTTCTACGGACACGACGATGCGGTCTACGCTGCCGGCCGCCTGCTGCGGATCGTTGCCGACTCGGGCCGTACCGTGCGCGAGCTGCTCTCTGACGTTCCGCCGTTCGTGGCGACGCCAGAGATCCGGATCGACTGCCCCGACGACGTCAAGTTCTCGGTTGTCGAGCGTGCGGTCCGATACTTCGGTTCGCGTTACGAAGTAGTTGACGTCGACGGCGCGCGCGTGCTGTTCGGCGACGGGTGGGGACTGATCCGGGCCTCGAACACGCAGCCGGTGATCGTCGCCCGCTACGAGGCGCGCACCGCCCCGCGCATGGCCGCGATCCGCGACGAGATGGAAGGGTGGCTCCGGTCGCAGGGCGTGCGCGTGTGACGTCACCGTGAAGCGGTGGATCGCCCTCGCCGTCCTCGCCGCGGCGGTGCTGCTCATCGCGGGCCGGGCGATCGCCGGCGTCTACGTCGATTACCGGTGGTACCAAGCACTCGGCGCGGCAGAGGTCTGGCGGGCGCGGATGACGAACTCGCTGTGGCTACGCACGGCATCGACAGCCGCGGCGACGCTGTTCGTGTTCGCCAATCTCTACGCTGTGCGGCATTCCGTCGTCTCCCTCGTCCTGCCACGCCGACTCGCGAACCTCGAGATTGGGGAAGAAGTCCCCGGGCGGCATCTCGTCCTCGCCGCGGCGGTTCTGTCCGCGCTCTGCGGCGCCGCCCTCGCCCTACCGGGTGACGCCTGGACGACATACGTTCTCGCGCGCGACGGGCAACCATTCGGCGAGGGCGATCCGTACTTCCAGCACGACCTCGGGTTCTTTGTCTACTGGCTCCCGTTCGAGAGGACGCTGTACGTATGGGCACTGGTCACCATCGCCGTCGTGGTGACGGTCGTCGTGTGTCTATACGCGCTGACACCGAGCCTTCGCCTCGCGCGCGGCAAGCTGTACGTATCGACGTACGTCCGGCGGCACCTGACCGTCCTCGGAGGCGTGCTCCTCCTGCTGCTGGCGTGGAGCTTCCGCCTTGATATGTATCGCGTGCTGTCCGACGGCAGCGGCGTCGGGGGCGCCTTCACGTTCGTCGATCACCGGGTAGCGATTCCAGGCGACCTGGTGCTCGCCGTCGTCACACTCGGCGCCGCACTCGTCGTCGTCTGGTCCGGTTGGAGCGGTCAGATACGACTCGCGTTCTTCGCCCTTTCCGCTGTACTCGTTCTCTCACTCGTCGTCAAGCAGCTCGCGCCGGCACTCGCCGCGCGGCTCACAGAGGGAACCGACCGGGCAGCGCGCGAGCAGCCGTACGCGGCGACTCGCGCGCTATACGCGAGGCGTGCCTACGGCGTCGATCAGGTCGTGGCTGATACGTCCCTCGGGTATGCATCGATCGACGAGCTGGGCCGAGGAGTGGCGGTCTGGGACGCGCCGGCGATCCTGCGCGCTCTCGAGCGGTCGCGCCCCGGCCGGGCTGTCTCGGCGACCGTGGGATGGCTCGCGACCGACGAGGGGCTGACCGCCGTTGTCGCGGAGCGGCCGGCAGTCGTCGCCGCCGACGGCCCGGTGCACTGGAACGTCGTGCGGGTCGTCGCGTCGGGGGCCGAGCGCGGAGGCTTGGTCAGGATCGGCGACGGCGAGCCGGCCGCCGGCCCGGCCGTTGTCCATGACACGGCCGCGCCGCCGATCGCGGTGTCTGACCCGGACGCCCGCGTGGCTGGTACCGTGATGGACGGACGCCTGACCAGACTCGCGCACGCATGGGCACTCCAGGAGTCGCGACTCCTCTGGGGCGATCTGCCCTCACCGCGCCCGGTCCTCGTTGTGCACCGCGGCGTGCGGGACCGCATTCAGGCGCTGGCCCCCTTCTTCGAACAGGGCAGGCTCGTGTCGCCGCTGGTCGTCGCGGATTCGCTCTACTGGGCGGTCGACCTCTATAGCGCGTCACGCTACTACCCACTGAGCGATCCCGTCAGGCTGGCGGGCGAGCAGCTCACCTATCTGCGACACGCGGCGGTCGCGCTCGTCGATGCCGCGACGGGGCAGGTTCGCCTGGTCGCCGACTCGACGCTCGATCCGATCGCCGCCACGTGGAGGCGGCGGTTTCCTCGGCTGTTCACCGACTGGGCTACCGTTCGCGCGGATCTTCGCCGTCAGGTCCAGCCCGGGAGCGACGGCCTCGAGGCGCAGGCGGTCGCCTTCGCTCGTCACGCTGATGGTCCCCGCACGCCCGCCGTCCGCCGCCTGCCACCTCATTACGGGGCCGATACCGCCCTCGCCGAGAGCCGCCCCGTGTTCGCCATCGGACAGCCGCGGGCGGTGGCTACTGCTGTCCCCGTGCTCGACGAGGCAGACCACGTGGCCGGACTGCTCGTCGCCACTGGCGGCGGGCGATACCGGATGCGGTGGTATCCGGCGCGCGGCGCCGGCCCCCGCTGGGATGCAGTGCTGGCACAACTGCGCCCTGGCGACCGCCCGGCCGTGCGCGATGCGGCGCTCGCTCGCGGACCCGTACGCACTATTCCCACGGCGGGAACGCTAGCTTTCGTCCAGCCTGCCTACGCCTGGCACTTCGAGGGACCTCCCCAGCTGGTGCAGGTGTCGCTGCTCATCGGCGACAGCCTCCGCGTCGGCGCAACGCTGCAGGATCTCGTCGGCGGGCGCTCGGGGACGGCGCTGCCGCGGGCACCGGTAGACTTCCGCAGCGCTGTCGGCCGCCTCTACGAGGCGATGCGCCGCGCGGCCGGCGATGGCGACTGGGCCGCGTTCGGGCGGGCGCTCGACTCGATTGGCACGTTGTTGCGACAGAACCGCCAGTAACGACATCGATCAGGAGACCGGGGACGCCGTGAACATTCACGAGTATCAGGCGAAGGAGTTGCTGCGCGCCGAAGGGGTGCCCCTCCCGCCCGGGGAAGTCGCGTCGACGCCGGACGACGCCGAGGCGGCGGCGCGACGACTGGGCGGCAGGGTGGTCGTGAAGGCGCAGGTGCACGCCGGAGGCCGCGGCAAAGCGGGCGGGGTCAAGCTGGCAAGCTCTCCCGCCGAGGCGCGGGCGGTGGCGTCGAAGATCCTCGGTATGAAGATCAAAGGGCTGACTGTCGAGAAGGTGCTCGTCACGGCTGCGGCGGACATTGCCACCGAAGCGTACGTCGGCATCATCGTCGATCGCGCGGCAAAGAAGCCGGTCTTCATGGTTAGTCCAGCCGGGGGCATCGACATCGAGGAGGTTGCCTCGTCGACACCCGAGAAGATCCTCAAGCTGCCGGTCGACACGCGCTACGGCCTGGCGCCGTTTCAGGCGATGCGCCTCGGGTTCTTCCTCTACAAGGACCTGACCAAGGCGCGGGCCGCGTCGCGCATCATGCGACAGCTGTACAGCGCGTTCCTGAAGCACGGCTGCTCGCTCGCCGAGATCAACCCGCTCGTCGTCACGCCGGGCGGTGACGTCATCGCGCTCGACGCGAAGATGGTCATCGACGACAACGAGCTCGATCGCCATCCGGAGCTCGAGGCGCTTCGCGACACGAGCGCCGAGGCCCCGAGCGAGGTCGAGGCCCGCGCCGCGAACCTCACGTTCATCAAGTTGGACGGCAACGTCGGCTGCTGCGTCAACGGCGCCGGCCTCGCGATGGCGACCATGGACCTGGTGAAGTACTACGGCGGTGAACCGGCCAACTTCCTCGATATCGGCGGCTCCTCAAGCCCGGAGAAGGTCGTCAACGCGTTGCGCATCATCACCGCCGACCCGAACGTGAAGGCGATCCTGTTCAACATCTTCGGCGGAATCACGCGGACCGACGACGTCGCCAACGGCATCGTAGCCGCAACCAAGGCCAGTCCGCTCGGAGTCCCGATCGTCATCCGATTGACCGGCACCAACGAGGAGATCGCGGTGCGTATCCTCCAGGAAAACGGCTTCTCGGCCATGACCGAGATGGACGAAGCGGTCACGCGGGCCGTCGCGCTCGCGCAGGGGCGGGGGGCGGCATGAGCATCTTCATCGGAGATGACACGACGCTCGTCGTGCAGGGGATCACGGGACGCGACGGCTCGTTCCACGCGCGCCAGATGATCGAGTACGGAACGACAGTCGTCGCCGGCGTCACCCCCGGCAAAGGCGGACAGAAGTTCGACGGGACGGTGCCGATCTTCAATACGATGCATGACGCCGTGCGCGAGACCGGCGCGAATACCTCGGTCGTCTATGTGCCGCCGATGTTCGCCGCCGACGCGATCATGGAAGCGGCGGACGCCGGCATCAAGCTCGTGGTCGCGATCACTGAGGGCGTACCAGTCCTCGACATGACGCGAGTCTATCCGTTCGTCCGCGAGCGGGACGCCCGACTGATCGGGCCGAACTGCCCGGGATTGATCTCGCCGGGAAAATCCAAGGTCGGCATCATCCCGGGCCGCATCTGCGCCCCCGGCAACATCGGCGTCGTCAGCCGGTCCGGGACACTGACGTACGAAGTGGTCTATCAGCTCACGCGTGCGGGCATGGGTCAGTCGACATGCGTCGGCATCGGCGGCGACCCGATCAACGGGACGAACTTCATCGACTGCCTCCGTGCGTTCGAGGACGACGCGGAGACGACGGCGGTCGCGATGATGGGTGAGATCGGCGGCACCGACGAGCAGGACGCCGCGGCGTTTGTGCGCGATCACATGACCAAGCCGGTCGTCGGCTTCATCGCCGGCCAAACCGCACCGCCGGGCCGGCGCATGGGCCACGCGGGCGCGATCATCTCCGGCTCGGCGGGCACGGCAGCCGAAAAGATCGCCGCGTTCGAGGACGCGGGCGTCGGGGTGGCGAAGCGCCCGCGCGACTTCGTCGACCTGCTGCGCGCCCGAGTTGGCGCCCACGTCTGACCGAGTGCGGCTCGGGGAGTTCCTCAGCCCGGAGTTGGCGGTGGTCCCGCTTCACGCGACCACGCTGGCCGACGCGGCTGCGGCACTAGCCGACCGCCTAGCGTCCGCAGGCCTCCTCGCCGACGCGGGCCGGCTCATCGGGCGGATCGCAGAGGACCGTGTCGAGGATACTGTTGCGCTCGGGGATCGGGCGTTCGTGCTGCACTACCGAACCGACGCGGCCGCAGCGGTCGGCGTCGCGATCGGCACGTCCGCTGAGCCGGTCCGGCGGCAGCTCAGAGACGCCGAGGGCCAACGCGCGCGCATCGTCGTCCTCGTCGTTGCGCCACCGAGGCTCGCGGCGAGCTACCTCCAGATCGTGGGCAGTGTCGTCAGAACGCTGTCGCAGCCTGAGGTCGTCGAGGAGATACTGCGCCAACCGGACGGCGCTGCGCTCGCCGGCCTGCCGGGACTGGCCGACGTCGAGCTCCGAAGCCAGCTCACTGTCGGCGACTTGATGACGGACCAGCCGCGCGTGACTCACGCCGACACGCCGCTCCGCGACGCCGCGATCGAGATGGTCCAGGCGGGGCTCGGCGCGCTACCGGTCGTCGATGAGGGCCGCCGATTGGTGGGCCTCCTGGGCGATCGGGACCTGCTACGTGACCTGCTGACGTCGGTCGTGCTCGGGAGCCCGATATCGAAGGGGTCGCCGCGGGCGACCGATCGTCGGCGCCGCGTTCGGGACGTCATGACTCGCCAAGTTCTCTGCGTCGGCCCGGACCAGCCACTCGCTGAAGTGGTCTCATTGATGGTCAACAAGAACGTCGAGCGTGTCCCCGTCGTGCGGCAAGGGCAGCTCGTCGGGTTTCTGACCCGCAGCGACATTCTTCGTCAACTGATTGGACCGTAACGAATCCACATGGCCGGCAATCTCACGCTCGCGATCGTCAAGCCAGACGCCTTCGGCAATGGCAAGGCGGGGCTCATCATCGCGCATGTCGAACGCGCGGGATTTCGCGTCCGCGCCGCGCGTGTTCTCCACCTCACGGAAGCGCAGGCCGGGGAGTTCTACGTGGTCCACCAGGGACGGCCGTTCTACCGCTCGCTGGTTTCGTTCATGACCTCGGGCCCATGCATGCCCCTCCTTCTGGAGCGCGCCGACGCGGTCGCGACGCTTCGTCGGACGATCGGTGCGACGGACCCCGCCGAGGCTGAGGCCGGCACAGTGCGGAAGCTCTACGCGGAGTCAAAGGAGCGGAACGCAATTCACGCGTCGGACAGCGATGAGAATGCGCTGCGCGAAGGGCGTTTTTTTTTCGCTGACGCCGACGTGTTGGCCGCCCGGTGACGCTGGGTGCGTGACCCTCGGCCGGTTGATAAGTCATGACCGTACAAGTAGTTTCCGTGGCTATGCTGTCTTTTGACCTGAGATCGCTCCGCGAGCGCGCGGCATCGGTAAATGGCGAGATCGAGGCTGATGACCCGGTGTGGAACCCGGAGGACCCGCGACCCGCGGGACCCGTGCGCGTGACCGGCCGCCTTTCCGCGGCCGGCGCCGGACGCTACTACTGGCACGGGCGCATCGAGGGCAAGGTGGCGCTCGACTGCCGTCGCTGCCTCGGTGAGACGACAGCCGATGTGGAGGACGAGGTCCACCTGATTTTTGCCGAGGCCGCGGATCCGGACGATCCCGACGTGTACGTGATAGATCCGGGCGCGCGCGAGCTCGACTTGCGGCCCGTCGTGCGCGAGCAGTGGCTGCTCGACGCTCCCGCCTACGCGCTGTGCCGCCCGGACTGCAAAGGTCTCTGTCCGACATGCGGCACCGACTTGAACGCCGGCGACTGCGACTGCGCGCCCGTCACGCAGTCGCGCTGGCATGCGCTCCGGAAGCATCGCGGCGACGCGCACTGACCTACTGACTTCCGAACGAGGTAAACGATCCGCCATGGCCGTCCCGAAGCGCCGCACGTCGAAGCGTAAGAAGCGCGCCCGAAACACGCACAAAGTTGCCCCGCGCGTTGTGCTGCAGAAGTGCCCGCGGTGCCAGGCAATGAAACGCCCGCATCACGTCTGCGCCGAGTGCGGATACTACGCGGGCGAACAGCGGGTCGCTGCCAGGGAAGCCTAACCTTGGCGCGGATCGCGTTGGACGCCATGGGGGGCGACTTCGCTCCCCAGGCGCCCCTCACCGGCGCGCTGCAGGCCCTGGCCGAGTTGGACGCCGACCACACCATCCAGCTCGTCGGGCAAACCGACGTAGTTGAGGAGCAGCTCACCGCGCTGCTCCGCGGTGAATTCTCGTCAGCCCCGCGGCTCCGTGAGCGCCTCGAGGTCGTCGAGGCGCCCGAGGTCGTCGAGATGAACGACAAACCGAGCGCCGCCGTGCGCGGAAAGCCCAACAGCTCGATGGCCGTCGGACTTCGCCTCCAGCCCGAAGGTAAGTCCGACGCGTTCGTGTCCGCCGGCAACACCGGGGCGCAGATGGCCGCGTCGCTCGTCCTGCTGCGGTTGCATGCGGGCCTCAACCGGCCCGCGATCGCAACCGTGTTCCCGACGGCGCGGCATCCCGTCGTCGTCCTCGACGCCGGAGCCAACGTCGACTGCGACGCCGCGGAGTTGGTGCAGTTCGCCCGTCTCGGGTCCGTGTACGCCGAGGACGTGCTCGGCCGTCCGAACCCAGGCGTCGGGTTGCTCAACATCGGCGAGGAGGCGGAGAAGGGCAACGTCGCGGTGAAGGAGGCCCACCAGCTGCTGGCGAGCGCGGGGGTCAACTTCCGCGGCAACGTCGAGGGGCGGGACATCCTGAACGGTGCCAACGACAGCGGCGACGTCGACGTCGTCGTCTGCGACGGCTTCGTCGGCAACGTGATCCTGAAGTTCTACGAGTCGGTGCCACCGTTTATCCTCGCCACGCTGAAGCGCGCCGGGATCGACATCGACCCGCTGCAGCAGGCGATCAAGCACCTCGACTACTCCGTCTACGGGGGCGCGCCTCTGCTCGGCGTGCGCGGCGTGAGCATCATCTGTCACGGGAAGTCGTCCCCCCGCGCCATCAAGAACGCCCTCAAGGTCGCGGTCCGCGCCGTCGAGTCACGCATGAACGAGCACGTCGGCCGCCGGCTGGCCGACGCGACCGCGGGAGAGCCGGCGTGAAGCGGCCGTTCGCGTACTTCGCCGGGACGGGGCGCGGGCTCCCCGCGCACGTAATGACGAACTTCGATTTCGGGAAGATCGGCATCGAGACGAGCGATGAGTGGATCGTCGAGCGAACGGGTATCAAGCAGCGCCACATCGCGAAGACCGAGTCGACGTGCGCGATGGCTGCCGCGGCGTCGCGCGTCGCGATGCAGCGCGCGGGCGTGCACGCGGGTGAGCTCGACGCCATCGTCCTCGGCACGGCGTCGCCGGACCGACTGCTCCCCTCGACGGCTGTCGAGCTGCAGGCCGAGCTCGGCGCCTCGCGCGCCGCGGCGTTCGACGTCGGCGCGGCGTGCAGCGGCTTCGTCTATAGCACCGCCGTCGCCGAAGGGATGATCGTCGCCGGCATGGCGGAGACAGCGCTCGTCGTCGGCGTCGAGAAATTGAGCGCGATTATCGACTGGACGGATCGGTCGACCTGCGTGCTGTTCGGCGACGGCGCCGGCGCGGTGGTCCTCAAGCGGTCGAAGCATCATAAGGGAATCCTCGCCAGCTTCCTGCGCAGCGACGGCACGCTGGCGGACCTGCTGCACCGCCCCGGTGGGGGCGCCGCCAACCCGTTCTGCGAGCAGATGCTCGGCGAGCGGTCGCAATTCATTCAAATGAACGGCCGCGAGGTCTTCCGTCACGCCGTCCGTTCGATGGCCGACGCGGCGGCGCGCGCGCTCGACGCCGCGAAGCTCACCGGCGCCGACATCGACCTCATGATCCCGCACCAGGCCAACATCCGGATCATCGAAGCGACGGCGAAACACGCCGGCATTCCCATGGACAAGGTCTACGTCAACGTCGACCGCTATGGGAACACGTCGGCCGCGTCGGTGCCGATCGCGCTCGACGAGGCCATCGAGACGGGTCGAATCAAGGACGGATCCACGGTGTTGCTCGTGGCGTTCGGCGCCGGTTTCACGTGGGGCTCCATGATCGTGCGCTTCTGATCTCGCGATGGACATCGTGTTGCTGTTCCCCGGGCAGGGATCGCAGAAGCCGGGGATGGGCAAGGATCTCGCGGACGCCTTCCCGGAGGCCCGGGAGGTTTTCGTCGCCGTCGACCAGGCGCTGGGCATCTCGCTGAGCGCGCTCTGCTTCGACGGGCCGGCTGACGAGCTGACGCTGACGCATAACGCGCAGCCGGCGCTGCTGGCGCATGGCGCCGCCGTATGGGCCGTCGCCCGCGAGCGGCTCGCGAGCCGAGTGCGCGGCGCCGCCGGCCACTCGCTGGGCGAGTTCACGGCATATGTCGCGGCGCGGTCGTTCACGCCCCAGACCGGGGCGCGGTTGGTTCGCCGTCGCGGAGAGCTCATGTACGAGAGCGGTGTCAAGCGACCGGGCGCGATGGCGGCGATCCTCGGCGAGCTGTCGCGGCCGATCGAGGACGTCTGCGCTGAGGCGTCGACGAGCGCGGGGCTCGTCGTCCCGGCCAACTACAACGCTCCGGGGCAAACCGCCGTCAGCGGCGAAGCGGCCGGCGTCGAGCGGGCAATGACGCTGGCGAAGGAGGCGGGCGCGAAGCGCGCCGTTCGGCTGAATGTGAGCGGCGCGTTCCACTCCCCCCTTATGGAGGTGGCTGCCCCCGGGCTTGCCGACGCGCTCGATCGCGCAGCGCCCGCGGAGCCCGGCTTCCCCGTTTACGCTAACGTCTCCGGTGAGGCCGTCACGACCGCCGCGCGCGCGCGCGAAGTCCTCCTCGAGCAGCTCACGAGTCCTGTCCGGTGGATCGACGAGGTACGCGCGATCGGCGATCGGTATCCCGACGCGCTCTACGTCGAGATGGGTCCGGGCGCCGTCCTGACGGGACTCGTGAAGAAGATCGCGCCGCGGCTGCGGACGGCAACGTGCGGCACGGCCGCGGAGGTCGAGGAGCTCCTGGAGCTCGTCGCCTGATGCGCATCGACCTCGGCGGCCGCGTCGCGGTCGTCACTGGCAGCACGCGCGGCATCGGCCGCGCGATCGCCGGCACGCTCGCCGAGTGCGGCGCGCGCATCGCCGTCGTCGGGCGCGATCGCGCGAAGGCGCAGGCGGTCGCCTCCGAGATCGGCGCCGACGACCGTGCCCGCGGCTTCGCCTGTGACGTCGGCGAGCCCGCGTCGGTCACCGCGCTGATCGACGAAGCCGAAAAGGCGTTCGGCAGCGTTGACATTCTCGTCAACAACGCCGGCCTGACGCGCGACAACATCCTACTGCGTCTCAAGGACGACGACTGGGGCGCCGTGCTCGACGCCAACCTCCGCGGCGCGTTCGTCGCCATTCGCGCGGTATCGCGCGGCATGATCAAGCGGCGCTGGGGGCGCATCGTCAACATCTCGAGCGTCGTCGGCATCGTCGGCAACAAGGGCCAGGCGAACTACGCGGCGAGCAAGGCCGGGTTGATCGGGCTCACCAAATCCGTTGCCAAGGAGCTGGCATCGCGTAACGTGCTCGCCAACGCCGTCGCTCCGGGTTTCATCGAGACCGACATGACGTCGGCCATGACGGCGGACGCGCGCACGTCACTCACGGCGCAGATCCCCCTCGAGCGCCTCGGGACGCCGGCCGACGTCGCGGGCGTGGTGGCATTCCTGGCTTCGGAGCACGCAGGCTACATCACCGGCCAGGTGTTCGTGGTCGACGGCGGAATGGTCATGTGACATCCCCCGTGAACGTTTGGTAGATTTCTGACGGTTTGAACCCCAACGGATAGAGGAGCGCCGCCATGGCTGACAACGCCCAGAAGGTTCGGGACATCATCGAGAAGGAGCTCGGCGTCGAGCGCGAGAAGCTGACGGACGAGGCGAGCTTCATCGAGGACCTCGGCGCGGACAGCCTCGACATTGTCGAGCTGGTAATGGAGTTCGAGAAGGAGTTCAACATCGACATCCCGGACGAAGATGCCGAGAAGCTGCGCACCGTCGGTGACGCCGTCGAGTATCTGAACCAGAAGGTTGGCGTCTAATGCGACGCAGGGTCGTCGTCACCGGGCTCGGCGCGATCACGCCGGTCGGCAACGACGTGGCGACGACCTGGCGTGCGCTCGTCGAGGGCCAATCGGGGGCCGCGCCGATCACGAAGTTCGACGCGTCCACCTTCCCGGTACGCTTCGCCTGCGAGGTGAAAGGCTTCGACCCGTCCGTCTACATGGAGCGGAAAGAGGCCAAGCGCGCCGACCCGTTCACGCAATACGCCGTCTCCTGCGCCGTGCAGGCGATGCAGGACGCCGGCCTCGGCGACGGGGCGCGGTATGATCCGGATCGCACCGGCGTCATCATCGGGAGCGGCATCGGGGGTCTGAAGACCTTCGAGGAGCAGCACGACGTCTACCGCGAGCGCGGCCCCAACCGCGTCAGCGCGTTCTTCATCCCAATGTTCATCTCGGACATCGCGGCCGGCATCGTATCGATGCGCTTCAACGCGAAGGGCCCGAACTACGCCACAGTCAGCGCGTGCGCGACGAGCGCGCACGCGATCGGCGACGCGTTCCGCACCATCCAGTACGGTGACGCCGACGTCATGATCACCGGCGGCTCGGAGGCGACCGTCACGCCGATGGCGATCGGCGGCTTCGCGAACATGAAGGCACTATCCGAGCGTAACGACTCGCCGGCAACTGCCTCGCGCCCGTTCGACGCGACGCGCGACGGGTTCGTGATGGGGGAGGGTGGGGCAGTGGTGATCCTCGAGGAGCTCGAGCACGCGAAGCGGCGTGGCGCGCGCATCTACGGCGAGATTGTCGGCTTCGGGGCGACCGGCGACGCGTACCATCTCACGGCGCCCGCGCCGGACGGCGAAGGCGCGCAACGCGCGATGCGACGCGCGATGGAAGACGCCGGCCTCGGGCTGGGCGACGTCCAGTACATCAACGCCCACGGGACGTCGACGCCGGCGAACGACTTGAACGAGACCAAAGCCATCAAGGCCGTCTTCGGCGACTACGCCGGTGACCTCAACGTGAGCTCCACCAAGTCCTGCACCGGCCACATGCTCGGCGCGGCGGGCGCGATCGAGTTCATCGTGTCCATCCTCGCGGTCAGGGAGTGCACCGTCCCGCCGACGATCAACTACGAGACGCCGGACCCGGAGCTCGATCTCAACTACACCCCGAACCGCGCCGCGCGGCGCGACATGACGGCCGCGCTCAGCAACAGCTTCGGTTTCGGCGGCCACAACGTGACGTTGGCGGTGCGCCGCTACGAGGAGTAGGTGGCGCCCCCGTCGCTCGACGCCGCGAGGAGCATCGTCTCCGACGTCGCGCTGCTCACCATCGCCGACCGGATCGGCGAAGGCCGGCGACTGAACGCCGATGACGCGGCGTACCTGTTCCGCACGCCGGACTTGTTGGGCCTCGGCGCGCTGGCCGACGCGAGGAACCGCGAGCTGCACGGGGACCGCGTCACTTTCGCCGCCAATCAACACATCAACCCCACCAATGTCTGCGTCCTCCGGAAGACGTGCGTGTTCTGTTCCTACGCGCGGCTGCCGAAGGAGGATGGCGCGTATCGCTATACCCTCGACCAGGTGCTCGAGGAAGCCGCAACCGCCAATAGCACGCTGACGCGCGAGTTCCACATCGTCGGCGGCCTGGACATGAAGGCCGGGCTCGCGTATTACGCCGAGATGTTCCGGGCCCTCAAGGAGCGCTTTCCGCACGTACATATCAAGGCGCTCACCGCGGTCGAGATCGCGCACATCGCGCGCATCGAGAAGATGAGTTACGCCGAGGTGTTGGTCTCGCTACGCGACGCGGGGCTCGACACCATGCCGGGTGGAGGCGCCGAGGTGTTCAGCCGCGGGGTCCGGGCGACGATCGCCGACCGGAAGCTGGCCGCCGAGGAATGGCTCGATGTGCACCGAACCGCGCACGCCCTCGGGATCCGCTCGAACTGCACGATGCTGTACGGGCACGTCGAGACGATCGAGGATCGCGTCGTACACCTCGAGATGCTCCGCGACCTCCAGGACGAAACGGGCGGATTCCTTGCCTACATCCCGCTCGCGTACCACCCTGACCACAACGAGCTCGGGCGGACGCTGGGGCGCGAGGGAACGACGACGTCCGGATTCGACGACCTGAGAAACCTGGCGGTGGGCCGCCTCTTCCTCGACAACATCCCACACATCAAGACCCACTGGGTCATGGTGACGCCGTTCCTTTCACAGGCGGCCCTGCACTTCGGCGTGGACGACATTGAAGGTACCGTTGTCCGCGAGAAGATTTATCACGAAGCCGGCGCGCACACGGCACAGGCCATGACGCTGGACCAGATCCTCGGGCTGATCCGCGGCGCGCAGAAGGTGCCGGCCGAGCGGGACTCGTTCTACCGGATCGTCCGCACCTTTGACGACGGCGGCCCGGCGGCCGCGGCGGCATAGGAGCCCGCCGTGCGCATCGGTCGCATTCCATACGTGAACTGCTACCCGGTGTACGGGGCGATCGATCGCGGCATCGTCCCGCTCGCGGCCGAGCTGGTGGACGGAGTTCCAACCGCGCTCAACCGTCAGATGGCCGCCGGCGCCCTCGACGTCAGCGTCGTCTCGGCCGTCGAATACGCGCGGAATGCCGGCCGGTATCTGCTCCTGCCGGATCTCGCGATTTCTTGCGACGGGCCGGTCCGCAGCGTGGCGCTCTTCTCGAAGCGGCCCGCGCCGGAGTTGGACGGCGGCCGCGTCGTCGTCAGCCGGAGCTCGATGACGAGCGTCGCGTTGGTCGAGTTGCTTTTCGAGCATGTCTGGCGCGCGCACCCCCATTTCGTTCCCGGCAACGCGGAACTCTCCGACCTCCACCGGCTCGACGACGAGCCACACGACGCCCGTCTGGTCATCGGCGACGCTGCCCTGCTGCTGACGGCAGACCGCGGCTCGCCGGCGCCCCGCGGACGAGTCGGCTCGAGCTCATACCAACACGTGTACGACCTCGGCGCTGAGTGGAAGGCCTGGACCGGCCTGCCGTTTGTCTTCGCAGTATGGGTCGCGCAGCGGGCGACGGCGAGCGAGCAGGCTCTTGCGGCGTGCGCCGCCTTACGCGCGTCCCGCGATTGGGGGCTCCAACATCTCGATGCGCTGGCCGAGCAGGCCGCAGCCGCCACCGGCGTCGCGCGTCGGACGTGCCTCGACTACCTGTCCGGCCTCGACTACGGACTTTCATACGCACACCTCGCAGGCCTCACCGAATTCTTGCGGCGGTTGGTGGCTGCCGGCCGCGTTCCCGACGGCTCGCTCGCGTTCCTCCCGGCGGCCTGACACCGAGGACCGACCATGCGCGACCTTCTCGACTTCTACACCCGCGCGCCGCTCCTCGAGCTTGGCGCCGCTGCCGACGCGGTTCGACGCGAGAAGCACCCGCACGGTATCGTCACCTACATCGTCGACCGGAACATCAATTACACGAACGTCTGCGTCGCGGACTGCGGCTTCTGCGCGTTCTATCGCCGACCGAAGCACGCCGAGGGCTGGACGCTCTCCTACGACGAGATCGGCAGGAAGATTGACGAGGCGAAGGCGCTCGGGGCCGTCCAGATCCTTATGCAGGGGGGGCACAACCCCTACATCCCGTTCGAGTGGTATCTCGATCTGCTCCGATACATCAAGACCTACCACCCGATCCACATCCACGGCTTCAGTCCGAGCGAGGTCGATTTCTTCGCGAAGACGTTCCGCATCGACGCCCGCGACGTCATCCGAGAGCTCATGAAGGCGGGGCTCGACTCGTTGCCGGGGGGCGGCGGTGAGATCCTCGTCCAGCGCGTTCGTGACCTGGTGGCGCGGAAGAAGGCGAGCGCCGATCGCTGGCTCGAGATCATGGAGATCGCGCATGAGGAGGGCATGAAGACCTCCGTCACCATGATGTACGGCATCGGTGAAACGCTCGCGGAGCGATTGGAGCATCTGCGGCGGGTGCGCGAGGTCCAGGCGCGAACCGCCGGCTTCACGGCGTTCATTTGCTGGCCACTCCAGCCGGAGAACACGCCGACGATGCGCAACCAGCCGAAGACGGACGCCGTCGATTACCTGCGCACGGTTGCCATCGCGCGCATCGCGCTCGACAACGTCCCCAACCTGCAGGCCAGCTGGGTGACCATGGGCATGAAGATTGGGCAACTCGCGCTGCGGTTCGGCTGCAACGACTTCGGATCGCTGATGATCGAGGAGAACGTCGTGT
The DNA here is from genome assembly GCA_046263215.1 of Gemmatimonadaceae bacterium. Classification (GTDB taxonomy): domain Bacteria; phylum Gemmatimonadota; class Gemmatimonadetes; order Gemmatimonadales; family Gemmatimonadaceae; genus JBHELH01. Next base: position 100,197 of record JBHELH010000225.1, read on the forward strand.
CGGCGGCAAACACCACGCACCGCACGACGACGGCCGAGATGGAGCGCTTCATTCGCGACGCCGGCTTCACCGCGGCGCGCCGCCGCCAAGACTACTCCATCATCCTGCCGACCGACCCCGTCGGGTCGCCGATCGAGGCCGGAACCGCGGCGTGACCGACGCCACCCGGGCGGCAATCCGCGTCGGGATCGGTTACGACTCGCACGCCTTTGTCGACGGAGGCCCGCTGGTGCTTGGGGGCGTCCGCATCCCGGCCGACGTCCGCCTGCGCGGTCATTCGGACGGCGACGCGGTAGCCCACGCCGTGACGGACGCTATCCTAGGCGCGGCGGGGCAGGGCGACATCGGCACACTGTTCCCGGACACCGACCCCGCCAACGCGGGACGCGATTCGATGGAGATGCTCGGCGTGGCGGCGAGGCGTGTCGGCGCCGCCGGCTGGCGCGTCCAACAGGTGGACGTGACGGTGGTCGCCGAGCGGCCCCGGATCGCACCCTACCGGGACGCGATGTCGGGCGCACTTGCCCGAGCCCTCGGGATCGCCCCAGCCGATGTGAGCGTGAAGGGAAAGACCAACGAAGGAATGGGTTGGATTGGCCGCGGCGAGGGCCTCGCGGCGCTTGCGGTCGCAACGCTGTTGGCAGGCGAAGGCTCGGCCTGAGTGGAGGCCTTTCTCGACCGGCTCGCGTCGATGCCGGTGCCGGCGTTGTACGCCGCGCTCTCCGTGGTCGCCGCGCTGGAAAACGTATTTCCGCCCGTCCCCGCGGACACTGTGGTCGCGTTCGGGAGCTTTCTCGCCGCGCGGGGGCAGGGGACGGCCCTCGGCGTCTTTCTCTGCACGTGGGCCGGCAACCTCGCCGGCGCGATGCTGATCTATGCCGTCGGCCGGCGTTATGGAGCCGAACGCTTGGAACGGCGACTGCTCGGCGAGCGGGCTGCCGAAGCCGAATCGCGACTCCGGGCGCTCTATGGTCGGTACGGCCTTGCCGCGCTCTTCGTGAGCCGATTCCTCCCCGGCGTCCGCGCGATCGTGCCGCCGCTCGCCGGCGCGCTTCGCGTACCCGCGATCCGTACGGCCGTTGCCATGGGTGCGGCCTCCGCCGTCTGGTATGGCGTGATCAGCTACCTCGCTTTCCGCATCGGCGCCGACTGGGACGCCGTGTCCGGCGCCGTTACCCGGTACGGGCGAGTGTCGGCGATCGCCGGGCTAGCGATCGTGAGTATCGCCGTCGCAACGTGGCTCATCCTCCGACGCCGGCGCGAGGTCAGACGGTGACCGATCCGATGACGCCCCCGCGCGCGTTTCTCCTCGAGCGCTTTGCCGATTTCCTCGCGCTCGAGCGCGGTGCCTCGCCGCGCACGAACGAGGCATACCTGCGAGACGTGACTCGACTTGCGACCTTCGCCGTCGTCAAGGGCGCGCCGACGCCGGTTGACCTCACCGCGCGCCTCCTGCGGGCGTACGTTTATCACCTCAAGGACCTCGGCCTCGCGCCGGCGTCGATCCGCCGAAACGTGTCGGCCGCGCGTACGTATTTTCGGTTCCTGCTCGCCGACGGACACGTCGTTCGCGATCCCACCGAGCGGCTCGAGACGCCGAAGCGCTGGCGGACGCTCCCGCAAGTGCTGACGGTCGCCGAGATCAAAGCGCTGCTCGAGGCACCGTCCATCGACGACCCCTTGTATTTCCGCGACCGCGCGCTGCTCGAGCTGGCGTACGGCGCCGGACTGCGCGTCTCCGAGTGGATCGCGATCGGGACGCGTGACGTCCTGCTCGAGGAGGCGCTCGTGCGGGTCTTCGGCAAGGGCGCCAAGGAGCGGCTCGTGCCGATCGGTCGCTCGGCAATCGCGGCGCTGGCGATTTACCTGCGCGAGCTGCGGCCGCGCCTCGAGCGGGGCGCGGGGCGGGGAGTCCTGTTTCTCAATGCACGGGGCGAGCCCCTTTCGCGGATGGGCGCGTGGAAGATCCTCCAGCGGTACGTCCGTCGCGCCGCCCTGACCAAGCACGTCTCGCCGCATACACTGCGACACTCGTTCGCGACGCACCTTCTCGAGGGCGGCGCGGACCTCCGGGCCGTACAGGAAATGCTCGGCCACGCCGACATCTCGACGACTCAGATCTACACGCACGTCGACCGCGAGTACCTGCGGCAGGTCCACCGGCAGTATCACCCACGCGCGTAGGTTAGGTTTCGGGCCATGCTGCTCGTCATCGACAACTACGACTCATTCACCTACAACCTCGTGCAGTACCTCGGTGAGCTCGGTGCGGCGGTGGACGTCCGTCGCAACGACGAGGTGACGGTCGACGAGATCGGCATCATGCATCCGGATGCGATCGTGTTGTCCCCCGGCCCCTGCGCTCCGGCGCAAGCGGGCGTCACTGTCGCCGCGATTCGCCGCTGGGGGCGTGCGATCCCCACGCTCGGCGTTTGCCTCGGGCACCAGGCGATCGGAGAAGCCTACGGCGGACGTGTCGTGCGTGCCGCGCGCGTCATGCATGGCAAGACGTCGCTCGTCGACCATTCGGGGACGCATCTCTTTGCCGGCCTCCCGACGCCGCTCGAGGTCATGCGGTACCACTCGCTGGTCGTGGACCCGGAGTCGTTACCGGCCGAGCTGGAAGTGCTCGCGCGCGCCGCCGACGACGCCAACGAGCTCCACGCCGTCCGTCACCGCGAGCACCCGGTCTACGGCGTTCAATTCCACCCCGAGTCAGTGCTCACGCAGCACGGCAAGGCGATCCTGCGGAACTTTCTGGAGCTCACGCGGTGAGTGTGCGGACGCGGCCGGCGATTGTCGCGGTCCTCACGGTCGCCGTCGGCATCGCCGCCGCGCCGGCGGGCGGTCAGACGCGCGTCGTCCTTCGCGACGCCGGTCCGGGCGCGCCCGGCCGACTCCTCCGCGCCGCCCTCGATGCTCCGCACGTCCTCGTCCCGCCGGGACCCGATACGGTCGCGCTGCAGCGCGACTCGACGTTCCGCCGCAGTGTCGTCGTGCTCGGGCGCCACGCTACCGTAGGCGGCATCGTTAACGGTGACGTCATTGTCGTCGGCGGCGACCTCGTGCTGCATCCCGGCGCCCGGGTGGACGGACGCGCGATCGCGATCGGCGGTGGCGTGTACAACTCGACACTCGCAATCGTCGCCGGTGGGCGAACCGCGTACCGCGACGAGACGTTCGACATTAGCCCCGTGGACGGCGGGTACGCGCTCGACTATCGCGTGCTCGCCGCCCGCACGGAGCGGCGGTTTTCGCTCCCGTTTCTCTTCGGACTTCGCATTCCGACGTACGATCGCGTCGGCGGCGTCAACATGCCCTACGGGCCGCTCGTGTCGCTCGACACAGGCGACATCGAAATCGAGCCGCTCGTCACGTACCGCACGCACTTGGGGAAGGTCGACCCCGCCCTGCGAGTGACAGCGCAGCGCGGGCGGAGGAACCGCTTCGACGCGTTCGCCGGGCGCGCGACGTTTTCCAACGACCGGTGGATTCACGGCGACTTGATGAACTCCATCAACACGCTCTTCATCGGTCAGGACACGCGCAACTACTACCGCGCCGACCGCGTCGAGGCTACCGGCCATCGGCTGTTCGAGAGCGCGACGGGGCAGCTCGAGCCGTTCGTCGGCGCCCGCTGGGAGCGGGCCTGGTCGACGGGCTCGCCGACGGTTCCGACGAGCGTCCCGTGGAGCCTCTTCGGGCGGCGCCACACGCATCGCATGTCACGGCCGAATCCCGCGGTCACCGGCGGGCGGGTCACGTCGATACTCGGCGGCGCGCGCGCGGACTGGCAGCTGGCAGGTGTTGCCGCGACGGGTACACTCGGCGTCGAAGGCGCCGTCGACGCCCCGGCGAACGGCCGGTTCGTGCAGACGACGCTCGACGGCCGCGTGACGTTCCCGACCTTCGGCGCGCAGCACTTTCAGTTCGACACGCATGTCGTGCTGACAGGTGGCGACGACACACCCAGCCAGCGGTACGCGTACATCGGTGGCCCTGGCACTATCTCGACATTAGAGGCTCTACAGCAGGGAGGCGACCAGCTGCTCTTCGTCGACAGCCGGTACAACATCCCGCTCGCGCGCCCCCGGCTGCCGCTCGTCGGCGCTCCGGTGGTCACCATCCGCCACGTTCTCGGCTCGGCCGGCGTCGGGACGCTGCCCGACCTCGAACAGAACATCGCCTTGCGGGTCACG
>JBHELH010000226.1:0-35590 GCA_046263215.1 Gemmatimonadaceae bacterium
CACGCTCGACCCATCCGGCCGGGCGATACCCGACGGAATCGTCACAGCGAGCGGCTCGGTCGTTCCCTGACCGTCGCCTTGGCTCGTCGGCTCGGGTGGCCGCGGCGCTTTCGCCCCGCGACGCGCGCCGCGGGTCACTTCGCGATCGGGACGCGCACGGCGTTCCCCCACTCGGTCCAGCTGCCGTCGTAGTTGCGCACCTTCTCGTACCCCAAGAGGTACCGCAGCACGAACCACGTGTGCGACGAGCGCTCGCCGATGCGGCAGTACGCGATTACGTCGTCCGTCGGCTTGAGACCCTGCTCGCGCTCGTAGATCGCACGGAGCTCCTCGGCTGACTTGAACGTCCCGTCAGGGTTCGCCGCGCGCGCCCACGGAACGCTCTTCGCGCCGGGGATGTGACCGCCGCGCAGTGCCCCCTCCTGCGGGTACTCGGGCATGTGGAGCTTCTTGCCCGAGTACTCGTCCGGCGAGCGAACGTCGACGAGCGGGCGCTTCGCCTGCATGTGGCGGCGCACGTCGTCCATGAACGCGCGGATGTCGCCGTCGGACCGCCGGGGCGCGACGTACTCCGTGCGCGGGAACGTAGGAACGTCCGTCGTCATCGGCCGACCCTCGGCCTCCCACTTCGTGCGCCCGCCGTCGAGCAGCTTCGCGTTCGTGAACCCGAAGAGCTGGAACACCCAGAACGCGTACGCGGCCCACCAGTTGTTCTTGTCGCCGTAGAAGATGACGGTCGTCGACTCGTCGATGCCCTTCGAGCGGAGGAGTTCCTGAAACCGCTCGCCCGACACGTAGTCGCGCACAACCGGGTCGTTGAGGTCGTTATGCCAATCGACCTTTTGGGATCCAGGTATGTGCCCGACGTCGTACAGCAGCACGTCCTCGTCACTCTCGATCACGCGGATCTTGGGATCGCCAAGCCGCTCCGCGAGCCACGCGGTGGACACGAGTGACTCGGGGCGCGCGTAGCGCTTGCGCTCGATCTCGGGATCGACCTCGGTCTGTGAGACGGTGGCAGACATGGAGAGACTCCTGTTGGACTTTGACACTTGGAGTTTGGAGCTCGACTTCGAAACCGCTGAATTGCTGAACAAGCCCTGCCTATCCTATTCTCGTGCCGTTCGGGACGGCTTCGTCGACGGCCAGCAACACGACGTCCGTCGGCGACCGCATCGCTCCGAGGATGAGGACCTCGCTCGAGAAGCCGGCGATGCGACGTGTGCCGATGTTGACCGCCGCGATCACCTGGCGGCCGACCAGCGCCGCCGCCGTGTAGCGGGCCGTGAGCTGTGCGCCCGATTGCTTCACGCCGAGGCCGGGTCCGAAGTCGATCCGTAGCTTCAGCGACGGCTTGCGCGCCTCCGGAAACGGTCCGGCCTCGACTATGGTTCCGACGCGGATATCGAGCGCCGCGAAGTCGTCGGGCGTCGGCATGAAGGAACCCCCTGCCGGATAAGCTACAGAACCTCGCGCTGACGTGCAGGCCGTGCCCTGGCAAGCAGCGGGCGACCGGCGGGACTAGTTTTTGGCCCATGGGCCAGTATGAGCGTCATGTCTTCGTGTGCACTCACGGAAAGACATGCCCCGATCAGGGCGCGACAGAGGTTCACGCGGAACTGAAGCGTCGCGTCAAAGCCGCGGGGCTCAAGCAGCGAGTCCGAGTGAACCACGCGGGGTGCATGAATCAGTGTGGTCATGGCCCGATGGTCGTCGTCTATCCGGAGAACGTCTGGTACTCGCGGGTGGATCTCTACGGTGCGCAACGGATCGCCGAGGAGCATCTGCGAGACGGGCACGTCGTGGAAGAGTACGTATACGTCGCACCGCCGGGAGACAACAAGGATGCGTGAACCGGCGGCCGTAAGAAGCGCGCCGCACCTCGGGGCGGGCCCTCTTTCGCCCGACCCGGTCCGCGTGCGGGGAGCCGCCGTCCTCTACCGGCTACACGACGTCGGTTACGAGATTCACCTCGACCGCGCGCTCGAGCTGCTGGCCTCCAGCGCCCCGGAGCGCGCGCGGCCGAGCCGCGCCGAGGCCCAGGCGATCGAGATCCTGACGCCGCCGGTGTCGGTCTCGCTCGGCCCGGAGCGCCTCGTGGTCGGCGGGAAGACGTTGGACGCCGAAGTGTCGGCGCGGATCTTCCACTTCGGGGTCGTCTCGCTCCGTGTCCGCGTTACGGCGCCGACCGAGATGACGTGGGAGGAGTTCACCGCGTTCGGTAACGCCGTCCAAGCAGCCGGCAGCGCGGCGCTCTTCTCCGCGCACCTGCAGGCGCTGGCGGGCCGAATCCAAAGCGCGACCGAGCGGCCGTTCCTCGCCCCGCTCACCGAGGACTACATCATGTTCCGGGTGAACGGCCTGCGGGTGGCGGGGGGCGGCGACGTGTCGGCCGCGGACGCTCTACGGCACGTCGACGTCGCGCCGCTGCTCCTCAACGAGTCGCGCGCGCTCTCGCGCGCGGCGCGCGAGGAGATGCTGCCCCACCGCTTCTCCTACTACGCGGACGACCTCGCGATCCTCACGTGGGAGAACGCGCTGGTCGTCGACCCGGCGAGCGCGGAGGAGACGGACGTCGAGTACGTGCTCGAGTTCGCGAACGCCCAGCTGCTCGAGCTCCGCTACTACGACGCGCTCCTCGACGCCGAGCTGCCGCGCATCTACGACCGCGTGACGGAGCACCGCGCGGGGCGGTATTTCCGCCGCTTCACCCAGCTCCTGGCCGATCTGCAGACCCTCGTTGCCGACAGCACGGAGACGGTCGAGCGCGCGGAAAACGCGCTCAAGGTCACCGACGACGTCTACCTCGCGCGCATCTACACCGCCGCGCTCGAGATCTTCCGCGCGCGCGCGTGGCGCGCGGGGATCGACCGCAAGCTGGGGATCATTCGCGAGACCTACGAGATGCTGAACGCGCAGGCGCAGGCGGTCCGGTCGGAGCTGCTGGAGGCGACGATTGTGGTGTTGATCGTGTTGGAGATCGTGCTGGCGCTGGCGGGGGTGGTGGGGTGATGGCTTGATAGCTTGTGGGCTTGTGGGCTTGTGAGGGCGTGCCCGTGCCGCGCACACCTCAGTCGGCTACACGCAGCCACGGCAGTTCCTCACAAGCTCACAAGCCCACAAGCTATCGAGCTCCAAAGGTAAACAGCCCGCCTCGCCAAGCCCACACGCTCACAAGCTCTCAACCCACTTCTCGATCTCCGCAGCTGCCTCCGCCCATCCTGGCTCCCGCATCATCAGATGACCTCGGCCGGGAAGGATGCGGAGCGGCGCGCCGTACTTTGCCGCGACGCGGCGAGCGACGCGAAGCGGGATGAAACGATCCTCGTCGCCGGCGAGGACGAGCATCGGGCAGCGGACGCGGCGCTGATCGACGGCGATCGCGCCGAGCGTGATCTCCCGTCCGGCGCGGCCGCTGTCGGGCTCGAAACGTGAGAACACGGTCGCGCGCTCCGCGAACGGGACGCGGTTGAGGATGATCGCATCCGCGTCGTCGCGGCCGACGCGGATCTCCCGTGAGAGCAGCAGGGCGGGCAGATACTTCGCCTGGCGCGCCATGAGACGGAGCGACAGCGGCGAGATGCCGCGCGGCGGTGCAGGAGAGACTAGGACCGCCGCCCTCAGCGCACCGAGTTCCGCGAGCTTCTGGGCAATCAGTCCTCCCAAGGAGTGCCCGACGACGACGGCGCGATCCACGGCGCGCACCGCGCCAAGCGCGTCGGCGACGTAATCGCCTAGCCCCACGCGACCTTGGTCGTCGATCGCGTCGCTCGAACCATGGCCACGCAGGTCGACCGCGTATGCGGCGCGTCCGCGCTCCGCGAAGTACTGCATCCACCGCTCGAACATCCACGCCCCGGCAAAGAGCCCGTGGATGAAGAGCAGTGGTAAGCCCGCTGCCCGCGCCGGCCGCACGACGGTGAGCGCGAGCCTGTCGATCTCGGTCAGCTCGCGGGTGATCTCCGTAACAGGCTCTCCGGTGCCGCGGCGCAGTATCGCCCGCCGAAGATGGCGGCGGACGCGTGCGCACGCCATCATGCTCCGACCGATGGCCCGCCCGCTGATGGACCCGTACTCGCGCCACGTACTCGTGTGCGTCGGCAGCTTCTGCTCGCCGGACCGGCGGGGCCGGGAGCTTTACAATCTCCTACCGACGCTCCTCGAGCGTGAAGGACTGCTCTTCGGCCCGACGCGCGTCAAGCGAGGCGAGACCCCGTGTCTCGGCGTCTGCGCCGGCGGGCCGATTATCGTCGTGTACCCGGAAGGCATCTGGTACGGCGGCGTCACGCCTCCCCTACTCGAGCGCATCGTGGTCGAGCACCTGCGGGAGGGAAGGGTGGTCGAGGAGGCGGCGTTTCATCGGTTGGGGGGTCGGTAGGAAGCGGCAGGATGCGGAACTGCGACGGCGTTGGTCGGAAGGCGCGCGCTGCGCGCGCGATACGCGGATGGCGCAGATTACGCAGATCGCTCCAATCGCCGCTCGGGCTCCGCGCCGTCACGAGCCCGGACGATGCTTTGGCTACACGGTCGGGACGCTACCAGCCGAGGAGGCTAGCTCCCTCGCCAGGGGCGTCCCGACGGCGTAGCAAAGGTCTTCCGGACCCGGCGCGCGGAGCCTCGTAATGCCGCGGACCGATCCGCGCAGCGTGCCCGCCTTTGGCGGGCACGCGGTGTCATCGGTGCGTTTCCGCGTGATCCGCGTGCCCGACGAAGAACGCCGTCGCGGTTCCGCACCCTGCCGCCCTTCCGCCGTATCCCGGCCGCGGACTTACCCTCGCGCCGCCAACTCCCGCAGTCTCGCTACCCGCTCCTCGGTTGCCGGGTGCGTCGAGAAGAGCTTGCTCACCCCGCCCCCGCTGAACGCGAGCGGATTCACCTGCGCGAGCGGAGCGACCGCTGGCGAGACGTGCATCGGGATCCGGTGGGCGGCCGCGTCGAGCTTGGTCAGTGCGCTCGCGAGGGCCAGCGGCCGCCCGGAGATCTGCGCTCCGACGGCGTCGGCCTTGAATTCCCGCTGGCGGCTGATCGCGAGCTGAATCAGCATGGCGGCGATCGGCGCGACGATCAGCATCGCCAGTCCCGCGAGTGGGTTGCTGTCCTCGTCGTCCGAGCGGCCACCGAAGAAGAACGCGAACTGCGCCAGGTTCGTGATCGCCCCGGCGAGCGTCGCCGTCATCGTCTGCAGCAGCATGTCGCGGTTCTTGATGTGCGCGAGCTCATGCGCGATGACGCCCTCGAGCTCGTCCCTCGACACGAGCTGCACGGTCCCCTCGGTCACGCAGACGACGGCGTGCTCGGGGTTGCGACCGGTCGCAAACGCGTTGGGCTGCGCGTGCGGGGCGATGGCCACGGTGGGCATCGGGAGACCAGCCCGCTGACGCAGACGATCGACCATCTCGTACAGCTCCGGCGCTTCGCGCGCCGTCACGACCCGCGCCCCGTACATGCGGAGCACCATCGACGACGACGTCCAGTACATGATGAAGTTCATGACACCCGCGAAGAGCAGCGCCATGATCATCCCGCTCTGCCCTCCGACGGCACCGCCGATGGCAGCGAACAGCGCGGTCAAGCCCGCCATCAGCACGAAGACCTTTACGTTGTTCATCCCATCCTCCGTCTGGTTGAGCCTCGAATGCACGAAAGGCGAGCTCTCCGCGCGTCCGGGACCAAGTGCCCCGATCATCGCGAAGGTCTCGCCTGTCTAGTCCACCGACCGACCGAACCGTGCGCCTAGCGACGCAGTCTTGACGATCCGGCCGCACGGGCCGTTCCGGCCCGCGTGGCTACTCCCCTTCCATCGACCAAAGTTAAGCAGTCCAATCGCTATGTGGTACCCGTCGCGGACGCCGGAGTTGCAGGAGAACGAGGGCCGAGGGTAGAGGGTTGAGGGTGGAGACTGCTGGCGTCACCCGATGCCGAAGCCGGTCCTACCAACGCCTGCTCCGCCCTCCACCCTCTACCGTCTACCCTCGCCAGTTATCGATTCGCGGATCCCGCGCAACAGCCGCGGCCAGAGGTGGAGCGCGTAGCGAAAGAAGTTGGCGCGCGCCGCGAGGTTGTCACGAAGGAACTCGGCGACCCGCCGATGCCCCTTGGCCGTGTTGCAGGCTCTACAGGCCGTCACTAAGTTGCCACCCGAGCGGTCCCCGCCGCGGATCCGCGCCTGCACGTGATCGATGGTGAGCTCCTCCGCGGGGAAGACCTCCCCGCAGTAGACGCACCGGTATCGATCACGCTCGAAGACCTGCTCCCGCCTCATGGACAGCTCCGGCCGCGGTTCGCGCCGTCACCTGATGAACGTCGCCAGGCGATTCCTGCTCGAGCCGCGAGATGGGCGCGCGGGCGACCTCCGCGACGACGACGTGCCGCGTCTGACCACCAGCGCCCTGCAAAAGGTTCCCAAAGTCCTCATGTCACGGCCCCGCGAACGGATCCTGGCCAATCTCGACGAGATGTACCGCGAGGCCTTCGAGCGCGCCAAGGCCTCCGGCGATCAGGCGCAAATGGCGACACTCGATTTCGCCTACCGCCGCGAGCAGCTCTACTTCGAGATCCTGCTCGACGTGCGGGACGCGCTGGAGAGGCGGGGGTGACGTCCGCCGTCGGCCTCACTCCGCCGTCGGTCAGTCCGTCCCTGTTTGTCGCGACCGCGGCAGTCGGCCGAAGATCGAGCCCGTCTTCTCGTCCGTTCCGACGCCGCGCGGCTGTACGATGTCCAGCTCGATCTCGACCCTCGGCCAGACGAGCGACGCAGCAATCGACCCCGCGAGCACGGCGACGATGACGCCGAGCGAGACCAGGATCGGCACGTGTACCCAATGCTCGAGGAGCATCTTCGCGCCGACGAAGACGAGGATCACCGCCAGGCCGTACTTCAGCAGGTGGAAGCGGTGCACGACCGCCGCCAGCAGGAAGTACATCGATCGGAGGCCGAGGATGGCGAAGATGTTGGACGTGAAGACGATGAACGGCTCCGTCGTCACGGCGAAGATCGCGGGGATCGAGTCGATCGCGAACATCAGATCGGTGAACTCGACGAGCACGAGCACGAGGAGCAGCGGCGTCGCGACGCGCCGGCCGTTCTCGAGTGTGAAGAAGTGCGGTCCTCGGTAGCCGGCGGTCATCGGGACGAAGCGGCGGACGAACCGCACGACCGGGTTCTGCTCGGCGTCGAACTCCTCGTCCTGCTTGAACGCCATCCGGACGCCGGTGATGACCAGCATGGCGCCGAACACGTACAGGATCCACTCGAACCGGCTGACGAGCAGCGCCCCAACTCCGATGAACAGCCCGCGCATGATCAGGGCGCCGAGAATGCCCCAGAAGAGGACGCGGTGCTGGAACTCCCTCGGGACGCTGAAGTAGTTGAAGATCAGGACCATCACGAAGATGTTGTCGACCGACAACGACTCTTCGATGATGTATCCGGTGAGGAACGTCAGCGCCGTGTCGGCGTCGCGGTAGAAGTAGAGCCCGAGCGCGAACAGGAACGCGAGCGACACCCAGACGGTGACCCAGATCCCCGCTTCCTTCGGCCGCACCGCGTGCGCCTTGCGGTGGAACACGCCGAGGTCGAGCGCCAGCATCGCCAGCACGAAGGCGATGAAGCCGATCCACAGCCAGATGTTGAAGGAGAGCACGCGGAAGCTTGTGAGCTTGTGACCTTGTGAGCGTGTGAGGCTGCGGATCAACGCGCGGGATTGCCGCGCCGTGCCCGGCGCGACAGTTTCTCCAAGCTAACAGGGCACAACCTAACAAGCTCACAAGCTCACAAGCGCGGCCCTCCCATGCGCGGGGTTCTCACCGGTTTTCTTGCTCTGTCCACACTCGTGACGTTTGCCGAAAGACTTGGCGCGCAAGCTCCCACGCTCGCCGTAGTCAACGCGCGGGTGTGGACGGGAGACCCACGCCGGCCGTGGGCCGACGCGGTGGCGTCGGCCGGCGACCGTATCGTCGCCGTCGGCTCGGGCGCCGAAGTGCGCAAGCTCGCGACGCCCGAGACCCGGGTCGTCGACGCGCGTGGAATGATGCTCGTGCCCGGGTTCATCGACGCGCACGTGCATTTCCTGACTGGCGGCTTCGGTCTCGCCTCGGTGCAGCTGCGCGACGCGAAGACACCCGCCGAGTTCGTTGCGCGCATCAAGGCGTACGCCGCGACACTCCCGCCCGGGACATGGATCACGGCAGGGAACTGGGACCACGAGCAGTGGGGTGGCGAGCTCCCGCGGCGCGACTGGATCGATTCCGTGACGCCGAGCAACCCGGTATGGGTCAACCGGCTCGACGGCCACATGACCCTCGCCAATTCGCTCGCGCTCCGCGCGGCCGGCGTGACGCGAGAGACCGCGGACATTGCCGGCGGGACGATCGTCCGGTATCCCGACGGCGAGCCGACCGGGGTGCTCAAGGATAACGCGGCCGGCCTCGTCAACCGCGTCGTCCCGGAGCCGTCTCCCGAACAGCAGGATCGCGCGCTCGAGGCGGCGATGCGCTTCGTCGCCGCGCAGGGCGTCACGACGATTCACAACATGGGCTCGTGGGAGGATCTCGCCGTGTTCGAGCGCGCCCACAGGGCTGGCCGCCTCGGCACGCGCATCTACGCCGCGGTGCCACTCGCGACGTGGGAGCGCCTCCGCGACCGGGTCGCCGCCTCCGGGCGCGGTGACCACTGGCTGAAGATCGGCGCGCTCAAGGGCTTCGTCGACGGGTCGCTGGGCTCGCACACGGCGGCGATGCTCGCGCCGTTCAGCGACGCGCCGCGCGACAGCGGCCTCTTTGTCAACACACCCGAAGATCTGTACCGATGGGTTTCGATGGCCGACCGGGCTGGACTCCATGTCATGGTGCACGCGATCGGCGACCGGGCGAACCGCGTCCAGCTCGACATTTTCGAGCGCGTCGCCCGCGAGAACGGCCCGCGCGACCGCCGCTTTCGGATCGAGCACGCCCAGCACCTTGCCCCCGCCGAGGTGGCGTGGTTCGGGCAGCTCGGCGTGATACCGAGCATGCAACCCTATCACGCGATCGACGACGGCCGCTGGGCCGACAAGGTGATCGGGCGGGAGCGCGCGAAGGGAACGTACGCGTTCCGGTCCTTGCTCGACGCCGGCGCGCGGCTCGCGTTCGGGAGTGATTGGTTCGTGGCGCCGCCGACGCCGCTCGAGGGCATCTACGCCGCCGTGACCCGGCGAACGCTCGACGACCGGCATCCGGAAGGGTGGGTGCCGGAGCAAAAGATCACGGTGGAGGAAGCGCTGCGCGCTTACACACGCGGTGCCGCGTTTGCGGAGTTCGCTGATACGGAGAAGGGCGTGCTCGCGCGCGGCATGCTCGCCGACTTTGTGCTCATCGATCGTGACCTGACACGCGTCCCGCCGGAGACGATCCGCGAGGCGCGTGTCATGCTCACCGTGGTCGGCGGCAGGCCGGTATTCGAGCACGACGGCCTGCGCTCGACGCCGGTGCGAAAGGAGGTGCCGTCGCCGTGAGGATCGTACCCATGGGGTCGCAGAGAGCCGGGCTCGTCCCGCTCGCGTGGGCGCTCGCCGCCGCGCTGACGTCGTGGTCCTGCAACGCACCGCGCCAACCCGCCCCGCCACGCGCGCAGGAGACCGCGCAGGCACTCGCCCAGGAGACGGCGCAGGAACGAGTGCAGCGGCTCGAGCGCGAGGCGCGGGCACTCGCTCGCGCCGAGGGCTGTCAAGCCGCCGGCGACTGCCGCGCTGCGCCGGTCGGCGACCGCCCATGCGGCGGGCCGCGAACATACGTGGTGTATTGCGCGCGGAGGACGGACAGCGCGGCGCTGTACCGCAAGCTCGACGAGCTGGCTCGAGCTGAGCGCGTCTACAACGAGCAACAGGGTTTGGCGAGCACCTGCGAGTTCCGGACGCCGCCGAGCGTCGTGGCGAGCGGCCGCTCCTGCCGCGAGGCCACGCCGTAGGCCCACGCGCGGCCCGCACCCCCGCCGCAGACGGGATTAGGAATTGGCGGTCGCGACTTCGGCCAGAATGGGGGCGACCGCGGCGCGCGAGCGCACCCCCAACTTCAACAGCACCTGCTCCGTATGGCGCCGAGCCGTGTGCTCGCTGATCGACAGCGCCTCGGCGATCTCCGCGTTCGTTTTGCCCACGGCGAGAAGGCGCGCCACGTCCGTCTCCCGCTTTGTGAGCTGATATCGCTCTCTGAGGAGGTCGGCTGGCGCCGACGCGAGCGCGACGCGCCGGAGCGCCGCGTACACGGTCGCCGGGTCTTTGCTCAAGAGCTCGTGAACCACCTTCGCGACCGCAGTGTTCTTGCGCGCCGTCGGCGGGGCACCGACCCACGCGAGCAACGCGCGGAGGCAGGCCTCGGCCCGCGCGATCTCGCGCGCCCGCGCCTGAGGAGTCGCCTGGTGAGGGGAAGGCCGTGCAGACATCGGAGGCCCAAGCGAGCACGGCGCGGACCACCGGCGAACCCGGAAGCAGACTCAGGAGTGTATGTCGCTGGCAGCCCGGGCCTTGCAGCCGAGGGTCTGTCGCACCGATTTGCAGCTTTCGCCCATGCCAAGCGCACCGAAGTGCATATAGGCGGTTCTTCCGATGCGCCGGTAAACAGTTGGCGCTTGATTCTAGCTCATGGTTGTGGAGCCGGTTTTTGAGCTCGGACACGGCTCCCAAGGAATCGACACCGAGCTAACTGGATTGGAGGAAAGCACGATGAGACGTCTCGTATTCCTTGGTATGGCAGCCTTCGGGCTCGCCACCGGGACTGCGGCGTGTGGCGACAGTCCGGTGCAGCCCGGCGCGCCCACCAAAGCAGTCGAACTTACCCCCTCTTCCGGCAAGAAGCCGTCGGCGCCGCAAACGGTCTCCGCACCTATGTGCGAGAGCCTCATCTACCCGACCAGCCTCTGCATGCCGACGTATCGGACCGAGGTCTGCGCAGCGCTCCGTTACGGGTCGGCGAACACGCAGACATTCACGCATCCCGTCGTCGGACGCTCGGCGACACAGACCTTCGCACGCGTTGACGGCGGATCGGTGGAAACGGTAGAGATCTTCAGACCCTACGGGTTCCCCCCGACGATTCTGACGTTCAGAATCAGGGACAGCCAGATCGAGGGTGTCGGTGGCATGTGCTACAACGTCGTGACAACGCCGCCCACCGCTTGACAGCAAGCTGTAGTAGAGAAACACGAGCCGCCTGGAGGTCCTTCCAGGCGGCTCGTCGCTTTCCGGTACCAGTCAGTCGTGGTCACTAGGGAGCCGTATGGGCGGAACTGCCCATGCGGCGCCAACCCCCCACCGGCAAGTTGAGCCCCGCCGTCGAGCCGGCACCCACCCATCAACGGACGACACACCCCAGACAGCACGACGAGGAAAAGGAGCGCGCATGAGACGTCTCGGACTGGCCGGTACCGCGTTGGCAGGACTCGTGATTGCAGCGGTCTCCTGCAGCAAGTCTCCCCTGCAACCCGAAACGGGCGCTCGGGCATCCGATCGAGAGGCAGTGTTCGCCACGACGTCCACGACGCCGAGCTGCACGGACCTCATCTACCCGTACACCCTATGCGCAACGAGCTACCGGCCTGAGCTCTGCGCGGCGCTCAACACGCCCTACCCCGGGTCGACGACGATCTACAAGATCCCATACGGCTCGCGCACCGTAGACGCGACATTCAAGCGGGTCAGCCCTGACGCGTCGCAGGAGACCGCGAAGACTTATTACCCGTCGGGGGCTCTGCAATCCGTGATGACATTCCGCGCCGTGACGCAGGCGCAGATCGACAGCCCGGCGCTGTGCCCCAAGTCGACCTGACGTGATCGAACGCGCCAACTGAGCGGGCGGAAAAAAGCCGTCTGCAACGTCCCCAGACGGCTTGCTCATGGCCACCCCGCCAGAAGGCGGAATTACGACGCGGCGAGCTGGGCCTCGCTGAGCTCGCCGAGACTCGCCCCAACCGCTGCGCGGGAACTGACACCGAGCTTGGTGAGGACTCGCTCGGTGTGGTGTCGGGCGGTGTGCTCGCTGATCGAGAGTATCGATGCGATCTCGGCGTTGGACTTGCCGAGCGCGAGGAGCTGCGCTACGTCGCTTTCGCGCCTTGTGAGGCGGTAGCGTTCTCTGAGGACTGGGGGCGGGGCAGATGCTCGCGCAACCCGCCGGAGTGCCGTGTGCACCGCCGTGGGATCAGAGCCGAGCAGCTCAACGACCACCGTCGCGACGGCACCGTCAAGAGGGTCGGCGGCAGGAGAGCCGATCCAGGAGAGGAGCGTGCGAAGACAGGTCTCTGCGCGGAGAACGCCAGGGCCTGAGCTCCGGGCTCGACGCCCGTCCAACGAACGTTGCAGCGGCATGGCGGCGGGTGAGGCGGGCGCTGGAGGCGGGAACAGCGAGGCAGTCGAACCGAAACACCGCCCGGTTGCTTCGGATGTTTCCTTCATCTACCAGGAATCGGCCCAACGCGCAAGGGCCGAGGCGGTTCCCGATCCAGCGCCGGCCGAGCCTCCTAGAACTTGACAACCTCCTCGCACGCCCGCTTGATGTCCTCGACCTGCGGTAGGATCGCATCCTCGAGCCGGGGTGCGTAGCCGACGAAGGTGTCCGTTGACGCGACGCGCCGGACTGGGGCGTCCAGCCACGCGAAGCACTCGTCGGCAATGCGCGCGGCGATCTCCGCGCCGTACCCCCACGACATCGAGTCCTCGTAGACCACGACAACGCGGTTCGTCTTCTTGACCGAGGTGTAGACCGCGCCCTGATCCCACGGGGAAAGCGTGCGCAGGTCGATCACCTCGACGTTCACTCCCTGCTCGGCGAGCTGATTCGCCGCGGCGAACGCGCGCTGGACCGTCGCCCCGTAGGTCACGACGGTGACGTCCGTCCCCTCGCGCACGATCTTCGCCTTGCCGAACGGGATCATGAAGTTGGCGCCCGGATACGCGGCCTTGTTGTAAGTCTGGCGGTAGAGGTGCTTGTGCTCGAGGAAGATCACCGGGTCGTCGCAGCGGATCGCTGTCCGCAGCAGGCCGTTCGCGTCGAGCGCCGTCGCCGGACAGACGACCCGAAGCCCCGGCGTGTGCGTGAAGAGCGACGCACCCGTCTGCGAGTGATAGATCGCGCCGCGGATGTATCCGCCGTACGTCACGCGCACGACGGCCGGCGCGCTGAACGCGCCGTTGGACCGCCAGCGCATCGTCGCGAGCTCGTCGCGGAGCTGCATGTAGGCGGGCCAGATGTAATCGAAGAACTGGATCTCGACGACCGGCTTGAAGCCGCGTACCGCGAGCCCGATCGCGCGCCCGACGATGTTCGCCTCGGCGAGCGGCGAGTTATAGACGCGGGCGGAGCCGAACTCCTTCTGGAGCCCCCACGTGACCTTGAAGACGCCGCCCTTGCCCTTGACCTTGCCCATATGCTGTTCGCGGCTGACGTCCGCGACGTCCTCGCCGAAGACGACGATCCGCTGGTCACGTCGCATCTCGTCCCGCATGCACGCATTGAGTAGGTCGACCATTGTCGTCTCGTTGCCCGAGAACTGCGGGTCGTCCTCGGTGTCGAACTGCTCGCTCGTCGGGTCGACGTCGGGTGAGTAGACGTGCATGTACACCGTCTCCGGCCCCGGTTGCTCCTGAGCGAGCGCGTCATCGGTCGCGGCCTGGACCTCGGCTTCGACCTCCGCCTGAATGCGGCGGATGTCGTGCTCCGTCGCATGCCCTTCGGCGACCAGCCACCTCGGGAACGCGTTGATCGGGTCGCGACGTGCGTCGGCCTCGCGTTCGTCCGGCGGGCGATAGAGGATCTCGTCGTCCGAAAGCGAGTGTGAGTAGGGCCGGATGACCTGCGCGTGCACGAGCGCAGGCCCCCTCCGGCTCCGTGCGTAGTCGACCGCGCGCCACATTGCGGCGTGGCTGGCCAACAGGTCGCACCCGTCGACCTCCTGGATGAAGAGGCCCGGAAAGCCGGTCACGAGCTTCGAGATGCTGCCACCAGCGGTGTTGACCTCGACGGGGACGGAGATGGCGTACCCGTTGTCCTCGACGAGGTAAACGACCGGGAGCTTGAGATTCGCCGCCGTGTTCAGCGACTCCCAGAACTCCCCTTCGCTCGTCGTCCCCTCGCCGGTGGTACAGAGCACGACCTCGTCGTCGTTGAACCCGTCGGCCAACCCGATGAGCCGCGCGCGCAGGGTTGCTTCAGCCGAGCCGACGGCCTGTAAGAATTGGGTCCCGGTGGGGGACGAGACGGACACGATGTTGAGGTCCTTCTTCCCCCAGTGACTCGGCATTTGGCGACCGCCCGAGTTCGGGTCCTTCGCGGCGCCGACGGCCGAGTACAGCATCTCCGTGGCTGTCTCGCCGAGCTGAAGGCAGAGCGCGCGGTCGCGGTAGTAGAGATAGAACCAGTCGTAGCCCGGCTTGAGCACCATTCCCGCCGCCGTCAGCACGGCCTCGTGGCCGGCACCGGAGATCTGGAAGAAGATCTTGTTCTGCCGTTTGAGCTGGATCTCCTTGTCGTCGAGGCGTCGGGAGAGGAGCATCGTCCGGTACGCGGCGACGAGCTGCTCGCGGCTCAGGCCCGGTGCCGCCGACTTGCGCTCGGTTCGGGTCGGTGTCGCCATGCATCTCCGGGGGTTCGGGTCGACCGTCACGGAAAATAGCACCCGTATCAAGAACAACGCCTGCGGAGGCCGCCGGCCGATGGCATTGCTCGTGCGTTGTCGGGCAGTCTCTCGAGAAGCCAGGGACTTATGACAAAGGGGCCTAAGTCGGGCGCCTCGCATTGTACGTTCTGTGATCTCGTCCGCGGGGCGGGCGAGGTGTCGGCCTGCTACGAGGACGCCGATGCTATCGCGTTCATGGACATTCAGCCGGTCAACCCCGGGCATGTCCTCGTCGTGCCGCGCGAGCATCACGAATCACTCTTCGACGTGCCTCGCGAGCTCGGCGTGCACCTCTTCGACGTGACGATGCGCGTGGCGGCCGCCGTGAGGCGGGTGACGCAATGTGAGGGGTTGAACATCGTGGTGAACAGCGGCGCCGCCGCCGGCCAGGATGAGTTCCATTACCACGTGCACATCATCCCGCGTCGCAAAGGCGACGGCTTCGACGTGCCGCTGCCGTTCGACGGCTCCGAGATGCCCGACCGCACGCTACTCGACGCGACGGCGGCTCGAATCAGCGCCGCCCTGCGCGACCCCATGCGCCACGAGCGGAGCCCCGATCGGCGGGGCGGGGGACGCGCCCGTGAAGGTGGCGGTCGTGTTCCGCCAGGCGGTCGCATCGAAACCCGCGTGAGCCGCCGCACGCGCACCGACCGTGGCTCGGGCGGCGCGAACGGGCGCACCGGTCCCGCCGCCGGAGCGAGAGGCGAAGGCGCGCACGGCGAGGTACTCGGAGAAACGTGAGTGCGCGCGAGTCGCGCGCACTCACGTTTGCTCAATAGTCGACCGGCCTCAGATACGACTCTCCGATCGCCGTCGGGCTGAGCATCGCCACCGTCGGCAGTCGCCGCTTCCAGTGTGTGCTCTCCAGACGCCGGACGACCAGCTGAACCTCGCTCGGGTCGAAGCCGCGGGCGATCAGGTCGTTGGCGTTGTAGCCACTGAGCAGCCAGTTCAAGAGCTCGTCGGCCTTCGCGTAGCTGATCCCGAAGTCCCCCTCGTCGGTCTGACCGACGACGAGGTCCGCGGTGGGTGGCTTGCTGACAACGACTTCGGGGACGCCGAGGTGACGCGCGAGCGCCCACACCTGGGTCTTGAACAGGTCACCGAGCGGGTTGATCGGCGGCGAGTCGTCGGCGTGCCAGGTGAAGTAGCCGAACAACCGCTCCGACTTGTTGCCCGTGCCGAGGGGGATCGCTCGGTGCTTCGCCGACAGATCGAACAAAATGATCATCCGCGTCCGCGCCATGACGTTTCCGCGCCGTCCGGCATCGGCGTCCGGCTCGGCGGCGAGGTATCCGTCGACGGCGGGACTGATGTCCACAGTGCGCGAGTCGATTCCGGCGGTGTCGATGACGAGCTGGCCGTGCTCAAAGCTCTCTGGGCTCGATGTGCGGTAGGGCATCCGGACGCCGAGCACGTTACGCGGGCCGAGGGCGCGCGCGGCGAGGAAGGCGGTGACGGCGGAGTCGACGCCGCCGGAGATGCCGACGACGGCCTTCGAGAAGCCTCGCTGCGCCATCTCGTCCCGTATGAAGGCGACGAGCCACTCCTCGGTCAGCCCCGGGTCGATCGCCAGCGGGGGCGGGCCGCCCGCGCCGTCGGTCTCCGACCGGACGACGCGGAAGCCGGAGGTTGGGGGTCGCAGGCGGGAGGGCGGAGACGCGGCGGATGCTCCCATCTCCAACCTCCCACCTCTCACGTCGTCACACATCGGCGGATCGTACTCCAGCACATGCGGCTGACCCGCCTCGACACGCTCGAGGGTGAGCCGCAGGTGTGGAGTCATCGTCGCGAGGTCGGCGATGAGTGGCATATCGGCGCGGGCGCGCACGAGGTCGCCCAAGTCGACCGTCGTCGTAACGAGCGCCTCTTCCCACAGCGGCCCCCGAATGCGGACGTCCCCTTTCGGGCCGGCGACCAGGGCGCCGCCGGGAAACATCTTGCCGCCCTCGCTCCCGACCAGGTTGGCGAGGACGACGTAGACGCCGTGCTCGTCGGCGATGTCGCGCGCCAATCGCTCCCAGCGCCCGATACTCGCAGGGCCCCGCACGCCGTCGGCGGCGCCCGGCCACACGCCGCGGGCGGGCGGCGCGGTCGGCACGAAGATGACCTGCGCGCCGTCCAACGCGGCGATGGTCGCCGTGAGGCTGTGCCACGCGTCCTCGCAGACGAGCATCGCGGCGCGACCCCACGGCGTGTCGAACGCGCGCACCTCCCGGCCTCGCTCGACGAACCGCTCTTCGTCGAACAGCCCGTACGTAGGAAGGAACACCTTGCGGTGCACGTGCCGGACAACCGGCTCGCCGCTCCCCAGCGTCACGTAGAGCGAGGAGTTGTACAGCGTGTCGCGCCAGACCTCGTAGAACCCGATGACTACGTCGAGGGTGCGCGGCGCGTGCACAGCCGCCTGGTAAATCGCGTCCAGGTCGCGCGCGAGCGTACCCGCGGTCACCGCCTGGTCGCGGACGCCGCCCTCGAGGAAGTAGCCGGTGAGCGCGGCCTCTGGCAGGCAGAGCACCGCGGGGCGGGGATCCATCGCGTCGACTTCCGCGAACAGCACGCGAAGGCGCGCTAGGTTGCCACGGTAGTCGGCCTTGCGTGGTCGGAATTGCGCAATCGCCAGGTGCACGAACGGGGGCATCACACCCAAGATAACACGGCGAACGATGGCAGACGCGGCCGCAGCGCGTGACGCGGCTCACCGCTTGTTCTGCCGCGCATGACGATCGTCCCAGCCGCGATGTTTCGCTCGAGCAGCCACGCGCGTCGGAACGTACGAGCCGCGCGCGATAACGCTCAGGCTCTTGCTTCTTCTTCACCGTCACACTGTCTCGCTGGGGCCAACCGGTGTCTGCTCGCCTCTCCTCGCTGGATTTACGGCAGGCGTCCCGCGCCCGCGCGCGCGGCCGAAACGCCGCCCTCGGGTTCGCGCTGCTCGCTAGCGCCATCGCACCCGCCGACGCCCAACAGGCCGCTGAACAAGGCGCTCGGCAGCAGGCCGCCGCGCGGCCGGGGTCGGGGGACGAGCCGTGGCGGATCGTCGCGCTCGCGCAATCGTCGCTCGTCTTCGGGCGCGACGGCTCCCTGATCGGGGAGACGGGGCGCGAGTGGCGGACGAGCGTCCCTCTGCGCTCCCTGCCGAAGTACGTGGGCGCGGCGTTCATCGCCGTCGAGGACCAGCGATTCTATCAGCACGACGGCGTCGACGTCATCGGCGTGGCGTCGGCCGTAAAGGGGAAGATCCTCGGAGCGCGTCGCGGCGGCGCGAGCACCATCACGCAGCAGCTGGTCGGGAACATGCACCCGGAGCTGATCGACCGCCGGGATCTCAGCTTCGGCCGCAAGCTGAGGGAGCAGCAGGCGGCGCGCGAAATGGAGAAGCGGTACAACAAGGAACAGATCCTCGAGGCGTACCTCAACACCATCAACTTCGGCCATGGCTGGTACGGCGTGGAGTCGGCCGCCCGTCACTACTTCGGCAAGAGCAGCGCGCGGTTGACGCTCGGTGAAGCCGCGCTGCTGGCCGCGCTACCGAAATCACCTGTCTACTACGACCCGGGCGTCTACCCCGACCGCGCGCGTCAGCGGCGCGACCTGATCCTCGGGCTGATGGCCCAGCAAGGGCTCATCACGCTCACCGCCGCGAACGCGGCGAAGCGTGAGCCGATCCAGGTCGCGCCCAACGCCGGCCTATCGGCGCCCGCGCACTACTTCGTCGACGCCGTCCGCCAGGAAGCCGCGCGACTCGGATTCAACGTCTTCGGCGGCGGCTTCCGGGTGTTCACGACACTCGATCCGGCGCTCCAGCGCGCCGCGACCTCGGCGCTCGCCGACGGCGTCGCGCGCCTCGAGTCGCAGCCCGGATATCAGCACCAAGTCTTCGGCCGCACCGCGGCCCCCGCTGCCATGACGCCGCCGCCAACCACGCCCGCTACCCCTGCGCCGTCGCCGACGGACTACTTGCAGGGCGCCGCCGTGGTGATCGATCCGACGACCGGCGACGTCCGGGCACTGGTGGGCGGCCGCAGCTACGCCGCCTCGCCATTCAACCGCGCGACGGCCGCCTTGCGACAGCCGGGGTCGGCGTTCAAGCCGTTCGTGTACGCGAAGGCGCTCGAGACCGGGATCGCGTCGAGCGCGATCGTCCCTGACACGGCGATCGCGGTACCGCTCGACGACGGCACGTTGTACGAGCCGAGGAACGTCGACACCACGTACCTCGGCATGATCACCATCCGGGAAGCGCTCGTGAAATCGCGAAACACCGTGTCGGTGCAGCTTGGGCTGCTCATCGGCATGGACTCGGTCGCCGCGCTCGCGGGCCGCGTCGGGATCGAGACGCCGGTTGCGCCTTTCCCGTCGAGCGCCCTCGGGGCGTCGGCGGTGAACCCGCTGAACTTCGTGGCTGCCTACACGGCGTTCGCGAACCTCGGACAGGTCGTCGAGCCGCGGCTGATCGCGCGCATCGAGGACGCCAGTGGGCGCGTCGTCTACACCGCGCCGCCGCCGGCACCGCGCCAGGTGCTCGACCCGCGGGTCGCGTTCATGGTTCGCGACGTGCTGCGTGAGGCCGCCGAGCGCGGAACCGGGGCGGGGGCGCGGCGTCAGGTGCCGGCGGTCGTGCCGATCGCGGGCAAGACGGGGACGACGAACGACAACGTGGACGTCTGGTTCGTGGGCATGACGCCGGACCTCGTCGGCGGTGTCTGGCTCGGTTTCGACAAGCCGAAGATGATCATGGCCGGCGCCGGCGGCGGTTCACTCGCCGCGCCGATCTGGGGGCAGATGATCGCCCGATACTATATCGGTCGGACACCCGGGGAGTGGACGGCCCCGACCGGGCTCACGTTCGCCCAGTTCGACCGCGAGACCGGCCAGCTCGCGACCCCAGAGACGCCGATGAGCCGGCGTTACGTCGAGTACTTCATTCCGGGCACGGAGCCCGAGCCGTTCCGAACGAATCCGTGGAAGGTGGTGCAGTGGGGGGCGATGGTCCTGTGGTAGCGGGCGGGATGCCTGTGGGCTTGTAGGCTTGGCGAAGAGGGGCGGCCCTCGGCCGCCCCTCTTCGTTCACCGTCGCCGGCCTGCCACAGCCGTCACTTCTTCCATTTCCTCCATCAGCGTCTTCTCGGCCGCCGCTTCGGGCTGCGGCGACGGGAGGAGCGCTATGTCGAAGACTTCGTCGAGCGTCTCGACGCAATGGAAGTCGAGCTGCTCGCGGACGTCCTCCGGGATGTCCTCGATGTCGGCCTCGTTCTCCTTCGGCAGGATGATGTGCTTGATCCCCGCGCGGTGCGCCCCGAGGACCTTCTCCTTCACGCCGCCGATCGGGAGCACGCGCCCGCGCAGGGTGATCTCGCCGGTCATCGCCACATCCTTCCGCACAGCGCGCCCCGACATTGCGCTCACCAAGGCCGTCGACATGGTGACGCCTGCCGAAGGCCCGTCCTTCGGGATCGCGCCCTGCGGAACGTGGATGTGCACCTCGATGGAGCCGAGCCGGTCATCCGGGATCTTGAGCGTCGAGGCGTGCGTCGCCGCGAAGGTCAGGGCGGCGCGCGCCGATTCCTTCATCACGTCGCCGAGCTGGCCGGTCAGGATCAGGGAGACGTTCCCCCACCCGCTCACCTGCGTGCTGTCGCCGTCGGTCTGACGCTGGCCCCAGCCGTAGAGCCGGCGGATCGCCGCTTCGACGAACATGATGTCGCCGCCCGCGGGCGTATAGTACATCCCGGTCGCGACGCCGATCTCGTGTTGCTCTGCGGCCCGCTCCGGATGGACCTTCGGCCGGCCGAGGAGCTCGCGGACTTCCGCGCCGTCGATCTGCCCATCCTCGATGACCTTCGCGTCGCCGGCGGCGATCTTGCGCGCCACCTTGCGCGTGACGGCGCCGACTTGCCGCTCGAGCTGCCGCACGCCGCTCTCGCGCGTGTACTCCGAGACGAGGCGCATGACCGCGTCGTCCGTGAACGTAACGTTCTTGTCGGCGAGGCCGTTCTCCTCGAGCTGCCGTGGGATCAGGTACCGCTTCGCGATCTCGGCCTTCTCCCGCTCCGTGTACCCCGCGAATTCGACGACCTCCATCCGGTCGAGCAGCGGACCGGGGATGTTCTGGACGAAGTTCGCGGTGCACACGAAGAGCACCTCGCTCAGGTCGAATGGCACCCCGAGGTAATGATCGGTGAACGTGTCGTTCTGCGCCGGGTCGAGGACTTCGAGCAGCGCGCTCGCGGGATCACCCTGGAACGAGATCCCCAGCTTGTCGACCTCGTCGAGCAGGAAGACGGGGTTCTTCGTCCCGGCCTGCTTCATCCCCTGGATGATGCGGCCCGGCATCGCGCCGACGTACGTGCGCCTGTGTCCGCGGATGTCGGCCTCGTCGCGGATGCCACCCAGCGCGGCTCGGACGTACTTGCGGCCGAGCGATCGCGCGATCGACTTGGCGATCGACGTCTTGCCGACCCCAGGCGGCCCGATGAATAGAAGGATCGGCCCTCGGGCCAGCGCGCGAGACTTGGCCTCCTTCTGGTCCGTGATCTGACGCTCGCCGTCGGCCTTCGCGCCGAGCGACGGCGAGGCGTCCTCTTTGCTCGCCATGAGCTTCGCGACCGGAATCTCACCGGTCTTCGACATCTCCTCGGCGAGCTGCTGCGCGCGGAGCTGGCGAACGGCGAGGAACTCAAGGACGCGGTCCTTGACGTCGGGGAGCCCGTAGTGATCCTCGTCGAGCACGACCTGCGCGTGCTTCAGATCGAGGTTGTCGTCGGACCGGCTGTTCCACGGAAGCTCGGCGATCCACTCCAGATAGGTGCGGATGACCTGCGCTTCCATGGACTCGCGGCCCGCGCGTTCGAGCCTCCCCAGCTCTCGCTCGACTTCCGCCCGCGCCTCTCGCGGCAGCTCCAGCTTGGTCAGCTTGTCCCGGAGCTCGGTGATCTCCCGACTCTGGTCATCGTCGCCGAGTTCCTTCTGGATAGCCTTGAGCTGCTCGCGCAGGTACATCTCGCGCTGCCGCTCACCCAGCTCCTCCTGCACCGCGGATTTGATGTCCTCCTTCGCTTCGAGAAGTCCGATCTGCCGCTGAACGTGAACGAGGACGCGGCGGAGCCGCTCCTCCACACTCAGCGTCTCGAGAAGGCCCTGCTTCTCAGCGACCGGAAGCTCGATGTAGCCGGCGACGAGGTCGGCGAACCGTCCCGGGTCCGTGACCGAGTCGAGGACCTGGTGGACGACCTCCTCCGGGAGGCCGCGGCGCTCACCCAGCTCCGCCGCCCGCTCGCGCGTCTCTTTGTGGAGCGCGACGAATGCGGGGTCCTCGACGTTGGACGGCTGCATTTCCTCGGCTGGGATGACGACGGCGTTCAGGTAGCCGTCGGCCGCACCATACTGGAGCGCGGTCGCCCGCTGCTCGCCCTGAAGTAGCAGCTGAACGCCGCCCAGGCCGCGCTGAATCTGACCGATGCGGGCGATCACGCCCATCGAGTAGAGGATGTCGGGCGAAGGCTCGTCGGTGTTGTCGCGCTGCGCGACGGCAAAGACCAGACGCTCGCCACGAAGCGCAGCCTCGATCGCGCGGAGCGTACCGGGTCGGCCCGCCGCAATGGGCGCCGTGAGCCCCGGAAAGATCACCGTCCCTCGCAGCGGGAGGACGGGTAAGGTCTGACGTTGTGCCATGGCGTAACCTGATAGAAGAGGCCGAGCTGTCCCGTCGGCGCCACAGGAGTTCGCCAGCCCGGCGCTGTTGATGTCGCACACTCCATTCCAAGGACGGCATGGGATGCGCGGGCGCCGTAGGTTGTTCGTGCGAGATTCTTGCCGCCCGCTCGTGCCACACGGGCAGCGTTTGAAACCATGCTCGGCCCCCGTCACCGCCACCGCGACGTGACGTACGTCGCATTGCTGCCCTTCCGGCGTAGTACATACACCACGAACGTCCTTTCCAGAAGCAGCGCCCGGTGGTAAAATGACGTACACCCGCGCCGCTTCTTGAGTTAGTCGAGCTAGTTGAGCTGGCTGAGTGCCCGACCCTGTAGCCTCGTCTGCCGATTCAGAGCTTCGCGCGCACGTCGAGCGCGTACTCACGGCGCACTATGAGCTCGAAACCGAGATCGGCCGCGGGGGCATGGGTATCGTCTACCGCGCGCGCGATCGGCGGCTGAAGCGGCACGTCGCCATCAAGGTCCTGCCGCCTGAGCTCGCATTCCGAAGCGAGATCCGCTCACGGTTCCTGCGCGAGGCCGAGACGGCCGCGTCGCTCAACCACCCGAACATCGTCGACATATACACCGTCGACGAGCTCGAAGGTCTCGTCTTCTTCGTGATGGCCTACATCAGCGGGGACAACCTCGCCAAGCGCCTTCACGAGCACGGCGTCCTCGAGGTCGACGAGACGCGCCGGATCCTGCGCGAGGTGGCCGACGCGCTCGCCTACGCACACGAGCGGGGCGTCGTGCACCGCGACATCAAGCCGGACAACATCATCCTCGACGCTGAGTCGGGACGCTCGATGGTCACCGACTTCGGAATCGCCCGCGCGGTGACCGAAGGTGGCGACTCGCGGCTCACCGCCACGGGAATGGCGATCGGCACGCCAGCGTACATGTCTCCCGAGCAGGCGGCCGGGGAGCGCCAGATCGACGGCCGGAGCGACCTGTACTCACTCGGCGTAGTCGCGTACCAGATGCTCTGTGGGGAGCCTCCCTTCACGGCGACCAGCACGCCGGCGATGCTGGTGAAGCACATCTCCGAGCGCCCGACACCCGTGGAGCAGCGGCGGCACGAGGTGCCCCAGGACCTCGCGCGCGCCGTGATGATGCTCCTGGAAAAGGACCCGGCGAACCGCTTCCCGAGCGCGTCGGCGCTCGTGGCGGCGCTCGATACGGGGTACGTGCCGACGGTGCAGGGCAGAGGGTTGAGGGCAGAGAGTAGAGAGCGGTCCGCGGTCGCTCCACCTTCCACCCTCCACCCTCCACCCTCGGCCCAGGGTGGCGCCTACGATACACCGACCGCCGACGACCTGCGCCGCTGGGAAGCACCGCTGGTCCAACAGTTCCGGCGGAAGCTTGCGCCCTACCTGTTTGTCAACGCGGTCATCGTCATCGCGTCGATCTTTGGCGACAGCGACTTCTTTGGGATCACCGTCCTCTGGAGCATCTACATCGCGTACAAGTACGCGAAGCTCTGGACCGAGGGTTACGACTGGCGGGACGTCTTCCGGCAGCCGCGGGACCGGGAGCTGATCGACGTCGCTGACGATCTCGTGGAGCACTCGCGGGCGCTGTTCGATCGGAACAAGCGGCAGGAGCTCCGCGAGCAGCGCCGCAGCCGCCAGCTCGCCCGGCGCTCGCTGCCCGCCCCGGTTGTCGGGAGCGGCGCGACCCTGCCGCCAACGGGGTCGCCCGACGGAACGGGGGCCGGCCGCCGGTCGCCGGTCACGCAATACGATAGCCGGGTACGTGAGGCGTTCCGGGAGCGTGACCAGATCATCCAGATGGTCCGGTCGCTGCCGCGCTCGGAGCGCGAGCGTCTGCCCGACGTCGAGCGGTCGGCGATGGCACTCGCGGATCGTGTTCAGTCGCTCGCCGTTTCACTCGCGGACATGGAGCGCGACGGGGCGAACGCGGAGCCGGACGCCGTCGAGGAGGAGATCGAGCGGCTCGAAGGCGCGGCGAATCCGCTCGACCACCAGGGCAGTGAGGAGCGCGTGCGTCGCCTCGCCTACCTGAAGCGGCAGCGGCGTGCGCTGGTGGACCTCGCGAGTCGGCGTGAGAGCGCGAGGGAGAAGCTCGCTACCTGCGCCGACGCGCTGCGGAACATGCGGCTCGAGCTGGTACGACTTCGCGCCGGATCGGCTACGCACCAGAACGTGACGTCGCTCGCCATGCAGGCGGTTCACCTCGCCGACAGCGTCGACGGCGCTTTGTACGTCGCAGAGGAGCTCGGGCGTGCGCGGGCGCCGGTCGCCGGCAGTGGCGGCCGCCGCGGCGCGGGCGGCGCCGGCACGCGGCCGTCGCTAGGGCAGGGGTGACCGACCACCTGCGCGACCGCGTCGCGAGCGCGGTCGGCGATCGGTACCTCGTCGAGGCCGAGCTCGGGCGCGGGGGAATGTCGGTGGTCTATCGCGCGATGGACCGGCGGCTCCATCGTCGCGTCGCCGTCAAAGTCCTGCCGCCCGAGCTCGCGTTCAACGCTGAGGTTCGCGAGCGCTTTCTACGCGAGGCCCAGACCGCGGCGCAGCTCAACCACCCGAGCATCGTCCCAATCTACACAGTCGACGAGCGCGATGGCGTCGTCTACTTCGTCATGGCGTTCGTCGACGGTGAGAGCGTTGCGGCGGTTCTCCGGCGCGGTCCCGGTCGCCGCCCGTTCGACGAGATCCAGCGCGTGCTTTGCGACGTCGCCGACGCCCTCGCATTCGCGCACGCGCGTGGCGTCGTGCACCGCGACGTGAAGCCGGACAACATCCTGATCGAAGCGGCGACCGGGCGTCCGATGGTGACCGACTTCGGTATCGCGCGCGCCGCCGAGGCGGACTCTCGCCTCACCGTGACCGGCGTGGCTATGGGGACGCCAGCGTACATGTCACCCGAGCAGGCGCTCGGGGAACGGGACGTGGACGGCCGGAGCGACATCTACTCGCTCGGTGTCGTCGGCTATCAGATGCTCGCCGGCGAGCCGCCGTTCGCGGCGTCGAACACGCCGGCGTTGCTGATGAGGCACGTCTCAGAGCCGCCGCATCCGATCGCGCGGCTCCGCCCGGACGCACCGTCGCATCTGGTAGGAGCGATCATGCGGGCGCTGGCGAAAAAGCCGGAGGAGCGGTGGCGTGACGCGGCGCAATTCCGTGACGCCGTCGCCGGCGTGGGCGCCGCGGGGGCGGCGGCGACGGCGATCGCGGAGCGCGGGAAGCGGGCGGGTGAGGGCGACGAGCGCGGGCGGCGGGCGGCGGGCAACGGGCAGTGGGAGTCGCCTCGCGGGGAGCTCGAGCGCGTCACGCCGTCGCCCGCCTCGCGCCGGCCGCCGGCCGCTCGCGCGCGGCACGCCGACAAGCGGCCTGCCCGGCGCGTCGACTTCGACGAGCGCCCGGTAGAGGAGCGCGTCGTGGTCTTTCGACGCAAGCTCGCGAGCAACGCAGCCACCATCGGGCTGCTGGCGGGGATCAACATGCTGACCCTGCCGGACTTCTGGTGGTTCCTGTTCCCGACCGCGTTCATGACGGTCGACATCCTGTCGAAGGCGGGCTCGTTGTGGGCCGATGGCGTGAGCCTCAAACAGGTTTTCCGGCGGCGGTCGCGTGCGGCGGTCGAGGCCGGGCGACCAAGTGCGCCGACCGGCCCAGTCACCGAGACGCCCGAGAGCTACGCCGCGCGGCTGGCGCCGCCCGAGGTTCTCGCTGGTCCGCACGGTCGCGCCCTGCGGCGTGCAGCCGCGGATCGCGCCGCGATACTCGAAGTCGTCGGCAAGCTGGAGACCGCAGACAGGGAGATGATCCCCGACGTCGCCCCGACGGTCGAAGCGTTAGCGCAGCGTGTCGGGTCCGTTGCGCTCGCGCTGCACCGCCTCGACGAGGACGTGTCGGGGATCTCGCTCGGGTCGCTGGATCAGCGGCTCGCATCGCTCCGCGCCGAGCCGGAAACCGGCGAGCGCGAGCGGCGACTAATGCTGCTCGAGCGGCAGCGGGCGACGCTGGCCGACCTGCTCGATCGCCGGCGCGCGCTCCATAGCCAGCTCGAGAGCGCGGGACTCGCTCTCGAGAACCTCAAGCTCGACCTGTACAAGCTCCGCTCAGCGGGAATCACCGCGTCGATCTCCGACGTGACCAGCGCGACCCAGCAAGCGCGCGCCGTGTCGAGAGAGATCGGGCACGTCCTCGAGGCGGCGGAGGACGTAAGGAAGCTGTAGCGTGCGCGACGGCAACGCCGTCACGGCACGCGGCTTGTGAGCTTGGGCGAGCGGCAGCTTGTGGGCTTGTGAGCTCGGTAGCTTGCGAGGAACTGCCGTAGCTCCTCGTGACTGACCGAGGTCGTCCGCGGCGCAGCCGCGGCCCACAGGCTCTCAAGCTCTCAAGCTCTCACTCCGATGCGCCGTTATCTCATAGCCGTCTTGGCGTTCACGCCCGCGTGCAGCGCTCTCAAGGACGCCCCGGCCGAGGGCGCCGGCCGCCCCGTCGGCAGCGGCGTGCCCGTCGATTCGGGGACCGCGGTCGCGACGTCGAGCCGCACGGGCGCTGCGGCGGGCGTTTCGAGCGCCGGCGCGGCGACGGTGCCGGACTCGGTGCGACGCCCGCCGGCGCCGCTCGTGCCCACGCCGGATCCGGTGCGCGGGTTATACGTGAACCGCTGGGTCGCGCTCGGCCGAAAGATGTGGGAGCTGATCGACGTCGCCAGGCGGACCGAGGTCAATGCCCTCGTCATCGACGTGAAAGACGACCGCGGACTGGTGTTGTACCGATCCAGCGTGCCGCTGGCCAGGGAGATCGGCGCCGACACGGTTCAGCCGATGTCGTATGCACGGATGCGAGCGATTCTCGACACGATGCGGGCGCACAACATCTACCCGATCGCGCGCATCGTCGTTGCGAAGGACCCACTGCTCGCGGACCACACGCGGGAGTGGGCGATCAGGCGGAAGGGGTCCGACGCGGTGTGGCTCGACAGGAAAAAGAACCCGTGGCTCGACCCGACGCACCCCGAGGTCTGGAAATACGCCGCCGACCTCGCGGCAGAGGCGGTCCGCATGGGCTTCAGCGAGATCCAGCTCGACTACGTCCGGTTCCCGGACGAGGATCGCGTGATCCACGAAGGTGAGTACGCGAAGATGAACGGGCGCGTTCGCGCACAGGTCATCCGCGATCAGCTGGCCTACATCCGGTCACTTACTCGGCCGCTCCGCGTCCCGATGACGATCGACGTCTTCGGGCTGACGGCGACGGACACCACGGACATGGGGATCGGCCAACGCTGGGAGATGTTCGTCGATCAGGCGGACGTCGTGCTCCCGATGGCGTACCCGTCGCATTACGCCCGGGGTACGTACGGCCTCAGAAACCCCAACGCGAGCCCGTACGCGACGATCGACAACACGCTGAAGGATGCGAAGCGCCGCAGCCAAGGCATCGCCGGCGCGGCGAAGCTCGTCCCGTACTACCAGGACTTCACTATGGGGCCGCCGCGCTACGGCGCCGCGCAAGTGCGCGCGCAGATCAAGGCGGGTTACGACAACGGGATTCGCGGTTGGGTGCTTTGGAATCCACGAAGCCGGTACACGCTCGCCGCGCTGAGGCCGGAGGGTGCCGGCGACGGTGAGGACGCGCCGCAGGGTGCCCGGCGCGACACGACACGTCGCACGGCACGTCGCACGGCGCCGGCAGCCCGGCCGTAGCCTAGCGCTTCAGCAGGTCAGCCAGCGCGTCGCCGATCCTGCTCGGCGCCTCCTCGGGCGTGAAGTGACGTGCGCCGGGGATCACGTCGAGCGTGGAGCTCGGAATCGTGTCGCGGAGTCGGCGGCCGATGCTAACCGGTAGAAACGGGTCATGCTCCCCCCAGACGATCGCCGTGGGTTGAGCTACGTCTTTGAGACGCGGCGCGAGGCCAACGGTGTCGGCGGCGTCGAGCTCGAGCAGGTGGCGAACCAGCGCGTCCCGACCTTCCGGTCCGCTGAACGGGCGCACGTAGTGGGCGACCGAATGCGCGCCGCGCTCATGGTCGGCGTACCCCCGCAGCAAGCCCCCGCGCACCACCGGAAGGAGCCACGCCGGCGGTAAGTGCCGGGCCACTGGCAGGACCGACCGCGCCAGGCGGACCTCCCGTCCCGGCCAGCCGTCGAAGGC
The DNA here is from genome assembly GCA_046263215.1 of Gemmatimonadaceae bacterium. Classification (GTDB taxonomy): domain Bacteria; phylum Gemmatimonadota; class Gemmatimonadetes; order Gemmatimonadales; family Gemmatimonadaceae; genus JBHELH01. The sequence continues at coordinate 28,476 of JBHELH010000226.1, forward strand.
AACCGAATCGATCAGACAGAGCCGGGAGACCCGGTCCGGATAGCGGACGGCCATCGACTGCGCGACGCCGCCACCAATGTCGTGGCCCACGACGCACGCCCGGTGGATTCCGAGCGCGTCGAACAGTTGAACCGTGCGGTCGGCGTGGGCGGCTAAGCCGACGCGACCGACGCGCGGGCGGTCGCTACGGCCGTACCCCAGGAGGTCGACGACCACAACCCGGTGACCGGGCGGCACCAGTGGAACGACTTCACTCCACAGGTGTCCAGAGGTGGGAAAGCCGTGAATGAGGACGACGGGCTCGCCGGCTCCGCGCGTACCCGCTGCGTAGTAGTAAAGGCGCGTGCCGCCCAGGTCGATGAACTCGCCCCGCATGGCGACGGAAGAATGGGTGGACCGATCACCGGCCACAAGCAACGGGAAGGCGCGCCGGCGGCGATGGCGCTGCCGGACCTAGTGCGGTCCTATTAGCGTATCCGATAACCAGTCAACGGGTTAGGAGCGTTCGACAGGCTGCGCCGCGCTACCCTCTGGCGCGTCCACGTAAATGCGCTATCGTTACGCCCCCAAATCGGGCTCTGCTGCTCGACACCGCGGCGGACGGCTCGCGGTGTAGATGCCTTCTACCGGAGCGCGCGTGTGACTGTCCCGGCGACACCGAGCGCGTCACCACCGCCACAGTCCGTCGCGGGAACGGCGACGACTCCGCCGCCACCCCCGGCGGGCCCAGTTCCATTTGCCCTGGATTGGTTGTTGGCAAACGCGGCAGCGCCGATTCAGTATCGGGCCGTCGCGGACGTCGCCCGCATAACGGAGCTCGTCGGACCCGACTTCGCCAACCTTCCGCTGACGTACCGGCCGGCGCTAATGCTCGCCGCCACACAGTCGGCCGACGGTACGTGGAATCGCGCGATGCTCACGCTGCCAGGCGCGCGGGCCGAGCACTTCGAGGGCGTCGGGACCATCAACGCCGCTCGACGGCTGCTCGAGTACGGATGGCACCGGGAGACGCCGACGCTTGTGCACGCCCGCCGGCCGCTCTTCCGGCTGCTTGCCGAGGATGAGGATGTGGGGCAGCTATTCGAATTCGTTGGCCGTGGTCCGCCAGACGAGGACTTGGTCCGGCGCGGGCGCGCGATCCTCCGCGAGGCGGCCGCCGCCGCACTCGCGCAGGCCGGTTACGAGGACGACCCGCGACTCCGGGGCGCGGCGCGCCGCATCCTCGGACGCATCACGGAGTACGTCCGATCCCCGCTGGCCGAGAAGCCGTTCGTTCGCGTCGGCAATCAGCACGTCCTCGCACCGGACGTGGCGCCGCCATCGATCTACGCGCTCGCGATGCTGGCGCACATGCCCCTCTTCCGCACCGAGTATCACGACGAGATGGATCGCGTCTACGACGCCGTCGCACAGCCGCTGCCGCGGCAGGAGCCGGCGCAGCTATGTGGCAAGCACGTGGTCGAGCAGCCGCACCTCGTGCTGGGGGACATGCTCGCGACACGGAACGCGGCCGGCGCCGACCTGCCATGGTCGCTCATGTGGCTCGAGCTGATGGCGCGGCTGGGGTTCCTGCGGCGGAACGACGGGTGGAGCCGCCTCTACGAGCGGCTCGTGGACGCCGCCGACGTGCGGGGCGTCTGGCGGCCGGCGCGCGGCGCGACGCCGGGCAAGGGGACGGCGCTCCGCGCCGCGAACCCGTTCACCTGGCACATGTTCCCCCTCGACGCTGTGCGGACGGCGGACGGGGGATCACCCGACGTCACCTTCCGCCTTGGACTGATCGGCCGGCTCTCGGGACGCACAGTGGACCTTCGGTAGCGCGCGAATTGGCGCGCCGCCGACCGCGACACCGCCCACCTGACCGCTGTTACCCCGCATCGGACGAGCGAGTCAGCGCCCGACTCGTGCGGCTCCGCTCGGGCCTCACCGTTCGCGCCGTCGAGTGCGGCCCGCGTGACGGAGCGCAGGTCGTCCTCCTCCCCGGGTGGGGCGTGTCGGCGTTCACCTTCCGCGATCAGCTCCCCGCGCTCGGCACCGCCGGCTACCGTGCGACGTCGGTTGACCTCAAGGGGCACGGCTTCTCCGACAAGCCGACGGGGCGGGGTGAGTACACGCTGGCGGCGATGGTGCGCCACGTGGAGGATGTGATCGAGGCGATCGGCCGTCGACCGGCAATAATCATCGGCCAGTCGCTGGCGGGGCGACTCGCGGTGGAGCTCGCGCTTGCCAGGTCCGGAACTGTGGCGGCGCTGGTGCTCGTCAGCCCGGTGGGTATTGGGGTCATCCCGTTCATCGGGCTGGCGCAGCTCGTGACGCCGCCGATCCTCGATGCGATCGCGCCGCATCTGGCACGGCGCTGGGTGGTGCACGTGGGGCTCGGCCTGGCTTATGGTCGTCGCGCGCGGGTTACGGAGGATACGGTCGACGAGTACTGGGCGCCCGCGCAATTCCCGGGTTTCGCGCGCGCACTGCGCGGCCTCGCGCACGACTTCGACTGGTCGCAGCTGTCGGACGAGCAGCTGTCCGCCCTGACGGTGCCGACGCTGGTCATCCGCGGATCGCTCGATCGGCTCGTCCGCGGCCCGCCGCGGCGACCAGCCGCCCTCGGTAGCGCGCGGCTTTGCGTCATCGATGACGCCGGCCACGCGCTGAACGAGGAGCGCCCCGAGCCGGTGAACGCCGCGATCCTCGAGTTCCTGGCGTCGCTTCCGCAGTAACGATCGCGGTCGATGACGCCGCGCCGTGGCGGCTCGTCCTCCCGGAGGTGAGCGACATTCAGCGATGCTGGGGCTGAGCCCCTGGGCCTCGGTCGCGGCGGTCGTAATCTCCGCCGCCCTCGCGCTGCTGATCGCGCGGCGACCGGCCGGAACCGCGATGTCCCGGCTCGCTCGCGTGGTCGACGGCGCGGTCGCGCATCGATGGGCACCGCTCGCCGTCGGCGTCCTGACGTCGGCGGTCGTCTGGGTCGCGTGGGGAGGTCTCGACCGCGCCGCCGTCATTCACGACGAGGCCGCGTACCTTCTTCAGGCCGAGCTCTTCGCTCGGGGGACGTGGGCCGCGCCGGCGCCGCTCCTGCCGGAGTTCTTCGAGCAGCTCTACGTGCTGGTCACGCCGGTGCTGGCGTCGAAGTATGCGCCAGGACACTCACTCCTGCTCGCGCCCGGCGCTCTCGTCGGGCTTCCTGGCCTGTCGGTCGTCCTCTTGAACGGCGTCACGGGCGCCCTGATGTTCGCACTGGCCAGGCGGGTGACAAGTGGCGAGGTCGCGCTCCTGACCTGGCTGCTGTGGGTGACGTGCTTTCCGGCGATCTATTTTCGCGCCAGCTATCTGTCGGAGGTGACGTCCAGCGCCGCGTGGCTGGGCGCGTGGTGGTGCCTGATTGACTGGCGCGATACCAGGCGACGAGCTGCCCTGCTTGGGGTCGCGGGGGCGGTGGGGCTCGTCGCGGTCACGCGCCCGCTCACCGCCGTCGCGCTGGCGGTGCCGATTGCCGTCGCCGTGCTTCGTGATACGCGGACGCGGCGCGGGTTGCGCCACCTCGCGCTCGCGCTGGGCGTCGGGGCCGCCTGCGTCGCCGTGATTCCCCTTTGGAGCGCCCGCACCACGGGTTCGGCGCTCGTGACGCCCCTCGGCCTCTACACCCGACTGTACGTTCCATTCGACGTCCCCGGATTCGGCGTCGACACCGCGGCGAAACCGATGCGGAGCGTTCCGCCCGACATGGCGCTGACAAACCGGTCGTTCTACGAGGAGCATCGCGTCCACACCGTTAGCGCTCTGCCGCGGACGCTCGCGCGCCGTGCGCGCATGATCGCGCGCGACATGTGGTACGACTGGCGGCTCGGTCTCGCGCCGTTCGCGATCGCGGGGCTTCTCGCGCTGCCTGGCGCTGCCTGGTTCGCCCTGGTGACTCTGGCCGCGCATGTTGGGCTTTACCTGCTGTACGCGCATCCCGCTTTCTGGACGGTCTACTACCTGGAGTCTGAACCGGTGCTCGCGCTCGTGACGGCGTTGGGCATCGCGCGCGCGATCGCGTGGGCGGCGGCCGTGGGACGCCGGGGGCCGGGTGGCGCGGGCGACCGCAGCGACGCTCCGGTCGCGCGCTCGGTCGCCGTGTTGACACTCGCACTCGCGGTGTGCCTGCCGGGCGCGTCGACACTCCGCCTCATGCGCGATCAGGTGAACCGCGACCGAGCGTACTTCGAGCGGTTCGACGCCGTGATCCGCGCGATCCCCGACAGGGGCGCCGTCGTCTTCGTCCGATACGGCCCGACGCACAATGACAACCTGAGTCTCGTTCGCAATCCCGCTGACCACAACACCGCGCGGGTGTGGATCGCGCACGACCGCGGCGCCGACAACGCGCGGCTGCTCGCCGCAGCGCGCGACCGTCGGCCGTATCTGTTCGACGAAGCGTCGTGGACCCTATACCCGCTCGCCTCGCAGTCGAGTGCGGGCGTCACGCGGACCCGTGAGCGCACTGCGCCTCAGAGTGGCGTCAGGCTTCCGTGACGGCCAGATCTTTGCGCGGGTTCGGCAGTGCATCACGACCAACGAGCACCAAGACCCGCGCGCCGAGGAGACGCCGTGCACGTTTCAACGAGTCGAAGATTGAGCCTCCTGAGCGCCGCGTTCGCGTTAGCCGCTGCGTGCTCGGCTCCCTCCGCCGCTACCGGCTCCGCGGGCGCGGGGCGCGACGCGGGCACCGCGTCGCGCGCGGCCGTTCTTGACGACACGCTGCACGTCCAACTGGGCCGAAGCGCCACGACTGACCGCGGCCGGCTCGCGCTGACGTTCCTCGCTCGCCTGTCGGATTCGCGCTGCCCGGCCGACGTCGTGTGCGTCTGGATGGGCGACGCTGCCGTCCGTATCGCGGCGCGCGTCGGAGGTACATCCGTGGAGCGCGAGCTCCACACCGGCCTCGAGCCGCACAGTCTGTCGGTCGACCGTTACACCGTCACGGTCGTCGGACTGCTGCCGTATCCAGGCACGGAGTCGGCGGGAGCGCCGACTGCGACGCCGACGGTGGTGCTGAGAGTCGTACGCGAGTAGCGGTCCGCGCTGCGCGCAGAGGCTATGTGATAGCTATGAGCTATCAGCTATCAGCTATCCGTGGCAGGACGGCGGCGGGTGCCCGCGAAGCGGGCGGGCCGCTTATTCGGTGGGGCGGAGTTTCGGGGGTTGCGGGAGGGCCCCGTCTCCAACGCAGTCAAAGCCCCGCCCGCGCGTAGCGCGAGGCGGGGCAGTCTGAAGTGCTGATAGCTGTTAGCTGATAGCGTCGTGCAGTGAGCGCGCAGCGCTCACTGCACGACCAAGATCCCCACGTCTCCGCTATACCCGTCCCTCATCGTCGGCGTGCCGGGCGGGGGGCGCCATTTGCCGTTGTCGACGCGGATGTTGATCTGGTGGATGCCCGGGGTGATCGGCAGCGTGATCTCCCAGCGATCGCGGCCGATTCGGGCCAGCAGCTTCGGCTCCCAGGCGGTGAAGTCGCCCATCACTTCGACGCGCTCGACGCCGCCGACCCGGACGACGAGCGTCTGCTGGCTCGAGCCAGCGTCGCGAACGTCGAACGCCACGATCGTCGCGCTCGACGCGACCGGAACGCGGCGCTTCGGGATCGGCCAGTACGCGAGCATGACGCCGACGTTGGCGTAGCTGCGGGCGGGAAGGCCGCGGGCCGGGTTGGCCGGCTGCCGCCCGCCGCCGATGACCGCGGCCAGTTGTCCGCTCAGCCAATACGTCGCGGTCGCTGCGGCCCACCGACGCGATTCGGGTGTCACGTCGTACGAGCCGCCGATCCGGTAACCCCCCTGCGCCGCGAGCTCGATGGGTCCGATCGACCATTCGACAGCACCCTCGACGTCGCTGAAGCGCGACTCGCGGCGGCACTCGGATGGTGCGGCGCTCCGCGTGGACGGCTCGCCGGCGACCGTCGGCCGAACGGCCCTGTCGAGTCCCGCGCCCGAGATGTTCTCGTTCGTCGCCGTGCACGTAATCGCGTCGGCCGAGTCGCGGCTCGAGGCGACTTTGGTGAAGAAGAAGCTCGTCACCGTCCCGCTCAGCGTGGCGCGTCCAACGCGGGTCCACGCGCCGCCGCCTGTGACCTCCACCGACGAGACGACCGGCACGTGAATCGGCCGATCGAGCCCACCCCCGATCCAGACGCCGCCGCGCCCGAAGCGCATGTGCACTCGGGCGCGGGCGTCGAACTGGTCGCTGTGGACGGAGGCGTCGTACGCGATGCGATTGGCGGAGCCGGAGAGCTCGCCGCGAACGCCGAAAAGGTCGGGCGACGAGACCGTCCCGGAGGCGTGCCCTCCACCGAGTTGCCACGACTCACGGGTCCGCAGCGCCGAGCCGCTGGCCGAGAAAGCGAGCCGCGGCAGCTCGAGCTCGATCGCCGGTCGGACGCTGAGCACATTCTCGGGGAGCGCCCCGTCGCGGGTCGACGTGCTTGCGCCTGCCTCGACCCTCGAGACGAGCTGCGCGCTTGCGCTCTGCACCGGCACTACGAGGACCAGTGCGAGCGCGGCGATCGCAGCCTTCGTCTCGGTCATAACCGTTACGGGCTTGGGTTCTCCGGCGACCGCTGCGGTGTTGGTGCCGTCGGCGGTAGCCGACCTCCCGGGGGTGCACGACCCGGGATTTCGCGCGCCCTTCGGTCCAGGGCGGCGGCCGGGAGCGCTCCTGAAATGATGTCCTGCTCGACGCCCTTCCACAACCCCATGAAGTCGCTGTCGGCCGCCCCGTTCTGCATCCACCGGATGATCGCCGACGAGGCGTCGGTCGACGGAACCCCCCGCGATACGAGATCGGTCAGGACCACCAGCGGCGTGAGGATCGACCGACCCTTGCGGCGGCTCGAGTGGAGCTTGGCGAGGGACGGCGGATCGACGCCCGCAAGGAGTGCGCCCGCCGCAGCGGTCAGCTCGTCCAGCGTCACCTCGGGGCCGAGGGCAGCCCGAGCGTCGCGCAGCAGTCCGAAGTACCTGCGCACGACCTGGAGGACGCGCGCACTCGGATAGCCCTTCCGGATGCCTTCGAGCGTCTTGGAGAGCAATGCCTCTGGTGGCAACCCGAGTCGGCCGGCCGAGTCCATCATGACCTCGATC
>JBHELH010000227.1:0-18483 GCA_046263215.1 Gemmatimonadaceae bacterium
AACCTGACGCCGCTCGAGGAGCGCTGGGAGGCGATCGAGGCGTGCGAGCGGCTCTACCGCGGCACGCGCCTGCGCGCCTCGACCGACAACGTCGGCCTCGCGCGGCTGCGCTCGGGCCTCGAGCTCGTGCGCATCGGCGCGGCGTTGTACCCGGAGATCGCGTCGTGGCGCTACGGTGCGCGTCTGCTGCAGCGCGACGCGGACGATCAGAGCGAGGCCGGATTCATCGTCCGCGGCACGCGGCTCATCGCCCGCTCGGCGGCGACGGCCGTCGTGCGCTCAGCTTACGCCGCGGGGCTCGGCAGCGACCTCGTTCTGCGCATGCACACGTTCGGCCGTGGGGGGGCAGTGCTCGCGCGCGCGGCTGACGAGCACGGGCGCGCGATCACGGTCCGATACGCACACATCGAGAGCGCGGAGCTGATCCGGCCGGAGCGGGATGAGCCGTGGCGGCTCCGCGTGCAGCATGACCGCGGCGTCTCGACACTCACCGACGCCCCCGGCCTGCGGGTGGCGGGGAAAATGCTCGCGACGCTCAACTTCGGCGCGGCGACAGACGAAGACATCGGGCGCGCGGCGTCGAAGCTCGACGATGCGGGCGACCCGGACAATTACTTCTCGCGCGTGGCGTCGCTCGCGATCCGCACATCCTGGGGGCGCGACCCGAACGCGCCGCGCGAGCGCGCGGCGGAGCCAGCGGCGCGCTCATTCGCCGAGAGGCTCGCACTCCGATTGGCGACGCGCTCGTTCTGGGCGCACGGCGGCACGGGCAGCCAGGAGCTGGCGACGCTCCACCGACTGCCGACTATCGATCGCCTCGCGCTGGAGATGGCAGCGAACGAGGACTTCGAGCGTCGCGCGCTCGCCGGTGAGCTCGCCGCGCTGCGCGACGCGTGGCGCGACGCGGAGGAGATCGCCGCCATTGCCGACAACCTGCTGGCCGACGAGGCACTACAGGAGTTCAAGCGCCGACTGCTGAGCTGAACTGAAACTGCGAACTGCGAACTGCGAGCTGCGAGCCGCGAGCTCAAACCGTTGCGACGCTTCTGGTTCGCAGCTCGCGGCTCGCAGTTGCGTTTAGCGAGGCCAACCGAAAAGAAACCTGCTTTCTCCGTCATACGGCGTGCCATTTGCAACATTAGGCTCCTCGTCTCTTTTGCGTATGTTCACAGATGCCAGCATCGTGCAGGATAGACGTCGGCGAGCGGAGCTGCGGGCCAGGTTCGCGGCGATCAGAGCGGGGATTGCAGAGCGCGTGAGCGACGTGTGCCGAGGGATGGCGCCGGAGGAGTGCGACGCGCTGTTGTCGCGCATGGCGAGGGTGCAGCTCAAGTACGAAGTCGCGGGACCCTAGAGACGTCGTGAGCGGCGGGCGCAACGGCGCCCCCGCGGCGCGCGCGCGACAAGAGATGCTCGTCGGCGCTCCCACGCGACTCACATTGAGACAAGGACACACGCATGCTCGAGCGGCGAACCGATTGGCTGAAGCGTGCGCAGTTCGACGAAGTGAAAGGTCAGATCACGGAGCGGCTGCCGCACCTCCGCAACCGGGTCGCGGAGGACGAGTTCGACCAGATCGTGCGCGGTCTGACGCTCGTGCGGCTCAAGTGCGAGGTGAACCGGATCCCGCACCTGCCGACTGCGCGGCCGGCGGACGCCGAAGCGATACGCCAATGACGTGGGGCACTGCGCCGCGCTATCACCGCCGGGCCGCGTCCGAACCGAGGTTGCCTTGATGCAGGCGAGCGAGATCATGACGCGCGACCCGGCGTGGTGTACGCCGGACCACACGGTTCGCGACGCAGCGCGCTTGATGCAGGAGCACGATTGCGGCTGCATCCCCGTCGTCGACGAAGTACACGCGAAGCGCTTGGTGGGCGTCGTCACCGACCGCGACCTCGCCTGCCGCTGCCTGGCGGCCGGCCTCGGCCCGGATACAACCGTCGCCGAGGTGATGTCGGTGAGTCCGAGCTGCTGTGCCCCTGAGGACGACGTCCAGTACGTGGAGCGCATCATGGAGGAGCGGCAGGTGCGCCGCGTGCCCGTCATCGACGACCGCGGCTGCTGCGTCGGCATGGTGTCGCAGGCGGATCTCGTGCGCGCCGCGGAGCGCTCGGCGGAGGTGAGTGACCGCGAGGTCGCGAGAATGGTGGAGCGCGTTTCGGCGCCGCTGATCTCGGCGCGGCGGGAGTCGGAGGTAGGGCTGAGACCGCAGTGAGGCGACAGGCGCTGCGCACCTGCGGGATGACATCATTGCGGGCGCCCTGGGCGCCGCCGCCGCCCGAGCTACGGCGCTGGCAGCCTTATTAGCTCACCTGTCCGTTCGCGCACGACGACACTCCGGCGCGCGCCGCGTCCGGGCCCGGGTTCCGGTCGAGCCAACGCCCTGAGCTGGGCCGCGCTCCGCACGATCTCGAGCACGGGGCTGGCCGCGCGATCCAACAACCGGTCGATCTCGGCGACGGGGAGCTGGGCGAGCGAGGTGCCGTCGACGGCGAGGATCAGGTTGCCGGGGCGAATGCCGGCGCGGGACCCCGTCGAGCCGGGGTCGACGAACACGACCTCGGCTCCGCGCAGGGCCGTCTCCGTTCGGATGCACAGGCCGGCGGCGTTGCGGCAGAACGGAACGCGGAGCAGCATGTTCGGCTCGAGGACGATGCGGCCGCGCGCGTAGTCGAGCGTCACGACGAAGCGCCGTAGTACCTCGGTGCCGATGAATCCGTCCGCCTCGGCGAGGGCAACGCTCGGAGTCTGCGTCGTGTCGGTGGCGACGAGGGCGTTCGGAATCACGATGCCGGCGATCCGCAGACTGTCGGCGAGACCCTCGGGAAGCTCCACGGTGCCGCCGATCCCGACGAGCTGCCGTGCGCGCGTGTCGCGCAGCCGGGCCGGGAAGCGCAGCCGGTCGGCGGCGGCGCGCGAGAGCTGAAGTCCCGCGCCCGCGCCGAAATCGACGACGACGGGAAGCGACGCCGAGACCGGCGCATCGGCGGACGCGTGGCCGCCCGCGAAAATCTCCGCGTCGACCACGGGGAGACCGTTCGTCACACGGAGCGCAGCCGTCTGTGCGCCGCGGCGCGACGGCGCCCGCGGGGCTGTGGTGTCGAAAGCGACCACACGCCCCGCCGCCGCGTCGACGACCATGACGTAGGAGCGGAGCAGGTCATACCCGATCACTCCGTCGGGAAGGCTCCCGCCGTAGGTTGGAAACCCGGCGTCGGCCCACGACAACACGGTGGCTGGCCGGACCTGCAGCGCGCCAATGCGGATCTCGGCTCCGTCGTACGACGACGCGCCGGTGACCGGCTCGCCGAGCCCGTACGCGACGTGCCGGCCGCGGTACGCCAGGCCGAGACGTCGCACGAGTCGCGGAGTGAAGATCGTCGCCGACGCGCCGGAGTCGAAGAGCAAGAGCGCCGGCGTACCGCCGACGGTCGCGCGTAGGAAGACGTGATGTCGTGAAAAGGCGCTCGGCAGCGCGATGCCTGCTGCGCGCACGACAGACGCGGCGTCCGCGGGCGCCGCGCGCTGCGCCGGACTCTGGGACGCGGCCGCCTCCCCGGTGGGCGCCGTTGCGGGACTCGGCGCGGACTGCGGGGGCGCACCGGCGCCGCCACACGACACCGTCAGGAAGAGGAGCGCGATCGCGCGCGCGGCAGTGGGCACGAGGCCCAATCTACGGCGCGAGCCGGCGACTATCGAGCGACCGCATCCACTGCTATTATCGGCCCGCGTGGGCGGGAGCGTGACCGATTCCGACGGGCGAAAGGGATTCGTCGAGCGCAGCTCGCGATCGAACCGTCGAGGAGAACAGAGAACCGACATGACGCTCGAGGTAGACCAGGGCGTAGAGCTCGCGCGCGAGTTCATCGCGCGGTCACGTTACTATCTGATGGAGGAGTACCGAACGAAGTTGCGCCGCGCCGTCAGTGCAATCCCTGCGCAGAATGTCTGGCGGCGTCCGAACGAGGAGAGCAATAGCGTCGGCAACCTGTTGCTGCACCTCGCCGGCAACGTGCGCCAGTGGATCGTCAGCGGCGTCGGCGGCGCGCCCGACACACGCGACCGGCCGGCGGAGTTCAACACGCGCAGCGGGGCGTCGGCTGACGAGCTGCTGGCGGGGCTCGAGGCCGTGCTGAAAGACGCCGACGACGTGCTCGCGCGTCTTACGCCGCTCGATCTCATGGAGCGCCGCGCGATCCAGGGTCGCGACGTCTCCGTGATGGCCGCGGTCTACTCGGCCGTGCAACACTTCTCGACGCACCTCGGCCAGATCATCTGGGTCGCGAAAGAGCTGTCCCCTGGGTCGATCCGGTTTTACGACGACGCGGACGGTCGCGCGCGGCCGATCTGGAGGGAGGACGGAGGAAGGAGGAATGAGGAGCGAGGAATGAGGAGGGAGCAATGAGGGAAAACCAAATCACTCGCCCCTCTCTCCTCTCTCCTCTCTCCTCCCTCCTCCCTTCCTCCTCCCCTCAGCATTCCTCGATCCTCAGCGCCTCCTGGAGCGCCTCCCACCTGCCGCGCGCCACGCGGAGCCGCACGCCGTCGGCGAGGATGATCGTCCCGCCGCCGTCTGCGTCGCGGTGGAGCTCGCGGACGCGCTTCAGGTTGACGATCAGGGATCGGTGAATGCGGATGAATTCGCCGTTCTCGAGCATGCGCTCGAAGGCGTGCATGCGCTGCGCGACGAAGTGCGTTTGTCGGCCGGCGTGGATGCGGGCGTAATCGCCCGAGGCCTCGACCCAGTCGATCGTGTCGACGTCGACGATGACGATTCTCGAACCCACGCGGACGCCGAGGCGCCGCGGCGGCGCGTAGCGACCGCCGTCGTCTCTCTCTTTGCCCCGCTGCCCACCGATTGACAGCTCGCCCGCGGGCGCGCCGCTCGCGCGGCGGTCGGCGGCGATGCTGGCGAGCGTACGCTGGAGCGTGAGCGCGTCGAGGGCGCTGAGCCGCTCGAGCGCGCGCGTGACCGCGGCGCGAAAGCGCGGGCGCCCGAACGGCTTCAGCACGTAGTCGAGCGCGTGCACCTCGAACGCCCGAGTCGCGTGCTCGTCGTGGGCAGTGACGAAGACGATGCCACGCGGGACGTCGTCGCCGAGCGCCTCGAGCACGCCGAAGCCGTCCTGATCGGGCATCTGGATGTCGAGGAATAGCAGGTCGGGACGCAGCCGCCGCACGAGCTCGACGGCCTCGCGCCCGTTCGTCGCCTCGCCGATCACTTCGACGGTCGGGTGCTCGGCGAGGAGCGTGACGACGACATCGCGCGCCGCCGGCTCGTCGTCGACGACGACCGCGCGAACGACGGACGGGTCGCTCACGGTGTGATCCGGGAGCGGTCGGTGACGGGGATGTCGACGTACACCGTCGTGCCCGTGCCGGGACCGTTCGCAATGCGCAGCGCCGCGCGCGGGCCGTAGAGTTGCGCGAGGCGCTCCCGCGTGTTGCGGAGCCCGGTGCCGGAGCCCGGCTGCGACGTCGCGTGCCCCATTCCCGGTCCGTCGTCGCGGACGCTGAGCGAGAGCTGCCCGTTGCTCAGCGTCGCCGCGACCTCGACGATGCCGGCGGTCGACACGGCGGAGATCCCGTGCCGGACCGCGTTCTCGACGAGCGGCTGGAGAATGAGCGGCGGCACGAGGCAGTCGAGTGTCTCGGGCGGCGCGTTGACGGTCGTCCGTAGCCGGTCGCGAAACCGCGCTTCCTCGATCGCCAGGTACTCCTTCACCAACTCGAGCTCCTCGGCGAGCGGAACCTCGAAGTGCGAGGTCGAGCTCTGCACCTTGTGGAAAAGGCTTCCGAGGTGGTCGAGCACCGCGTCGGCGTCGTCGCTCCGGCCAGAGCGCCAGAGCTGACCAATGGTGTGCAGCGCGTTGAAGAGGAAGTGCGGGCGAATCTGCGCGTTGAGCGCCTGGAGGTGTGCGCGGGCGAGCTGTCCCTCGAGCTTGGCCAGCCTCAGCTCACGCGCGCGCGTCTGCTGGTAATACAGAATCCCCTGTGTAATCGCGAGAATCGCGGCGTAGATCAGTAGCCCGACGTGAAAGCGCAACGTCGCCCACAGCGCGCCCTGCCGCGCCAGCGTCGTCACGCCCTGGAACGTCCCCTGGCTCGCCCAGAAGCCGAGCACCACGAGCACGTTTGCGGCGAACGTGAGGGCGACCGCGCCGGCAAGGTGGACGAGCACATGCCGGCGCCAGGTCGCCCGCTGGAGTGGGAAGCGAATGGTGAGCGCGATGACGGCGAGCGTCACCGGGGCCCAGGGAAGCGTCTGGAGGAGCGCGGCCTGGATGGCGCTCGCGAGCGCGACCGGAGTCCCGCCACGCAGCGTCGAGCCGAGCGCCGCCTGCGCACCTGACACGAGGCCAGCGACCGCCCACGCGGCGCAGACGGCGAGAATGACGATGAGGCGTGGGGGCATCGAAGTGCTGCTGGCGAGGAAGGAGGAGTGAAGAGGGAGGAAGGAGCCGACCTGTCCTTCTCTCTCCTCCCTCCTCCCTCCTCGTTCCTCAGAATCCCAGCGTGTGAGTGTACTTCACGATCAACGCGCGAGACAGAGACACCGGCGAGCGGGGAACGCCGACGATAGCGTCCGGCCTGTCCGTGTCGAGCCCCTCGTTGTACACCAGCCAGAGGTCCGTTCCCTCGGCGAAGGCGTAGCGGAGGCGGAGGTTGACGTCGAGCGCGCCGGTCGTCGAGTTGAACTGGACGAATGCGTTTCCAGAGGCGCGCGCGTCGAGCGCGGCACGGACGCGGAGCCGCGCGACGTAGATGTCTATCGCCTGGTCACGCTCGGGGAAGCGCAGGAGACTCACCTGATAGTCGGCGCCGAGCTCCAGGTGCGGGGAGACGTTCCAGGTCGGGGTGAGGATCGCCTGCGCGCGTGCGCCGTCGAAGTAGGTGCCGGCGCGCGCGTCGAGGCTCGTCCGCAGCCGCCGGCCGGCGGGCATGCTGAGGTAGACCTGCAGGTCGGCGAAGTCGTAGGCGCCGGCGAGGATGTCGACTTTGCCGCCGATGTCGAACGCCCTCGCGACGTTCTCGTGGAAGAGCTTCGGCTCGACCCAGCCGCCACCGCCGCCCTTCGTGTCCCACTGGACCCAGACCGCGTACTGCGCCGACTCGAGCGCGCGGTCGACGTTGCGGAACGTGTTGAAGGCGAGTGCCCCGGGGTACACCCGGCGGAACACGGGGTGCTTGTCGGTGAAGAGATACCAGTTCGCGAGGAAGTTCGCGGTCGTGAAGTTCCGGCGCTGCATGAACGCGAGCTCGGGACGGAAATCGCGTCCGGCGTGAGTGCTCGTGAACGAATACGAGAGCCCTCGCTGGGTGCGGCGCTCCCACTTCGCGTCGAAGATGCTGCGGCTCCCGAGGTCGACGCCTTTTGGCTCGGCGTCGTCGACGCTCGCGGCCCACTTCATTGTCAGATAGTTGTCGCCGCGCACGCGCAGCGTGCCGTCGGCGCCGAGCGCGACGTTCTGCCGGCTGCCGCCGACGTACGACGTCGCCATGAGGCCGGCCGTCGACCACTGGTTCAACACGGGACGACGGAGCCGCAGGACGCCGAAGTTCTCCGTTGGGTAGATGCCTTGCGCCTCGGTCTGCATCTCGAGGAAGCCTACGTCCCAGGAGCCGACGCGGCCGACCAGTCGCGCGCCGCCGAGAACTGGGAGCGGGGTACCCTCCGCGGTGAGCCCGATGCGGCGCGAGTTGAAGAGCCGCGTGTTGCCGCCCATCGCGAAGTCGAAGACGCCGCTTCCCTCCTGAAAGAAGCGACGGCGCTCGGGGTAGAAGAGCGGGAAGCGGTCGAGGTTCACCTGCTGATCGTCGGCCTCGACCTGAGCGAAGTCTGTGTTCGCCGTCAGATCGACGGTGAGGTTGCCGGAGAGTGGGTACCGGACGTCGAGGCCGAGTGCACGCGAGCGGTCGCGGTCGGTGTAGAAGTCGGGTGTCCCGGGGGCGACGGCGTTGCGCGCGGTACCCATCAACACGTACGGCGTCACGTACAGCGGCCTGCGCGTGCGCACGTCGCGGAGCACGACGTCGCGGGCGACCGATGGGCGGCGGAACTCGAACTTGGGGTCGATCTCCGGGAAGGTGACGCGCTCCTCGATGCGGGAGACGAGGCGCGTGACGGTGAGACCCATGACCGCCTTCCCGTCGACGTCGACGTGGAAGCCGAGGCTGGAGAACGGGATGCGGACCTCGGCGAACCAGCCCGAGTCGGTGACGGTGGTTTTCGCCGTCCAGAAGGTGTCCCAGCTCGCGTTCTGCGTTGCGCCGTCGTCGGAGATCAGCGTCTCGAAGCGGATGCCGCCGGGCGTAGTCCCGAACCACTTGGCGGTCCGGTTGTCGTTGAACGCGTCGATGTAGATGGCGAACGCGTCGTCGCCGTTCCATCGGTCGCGGTAGAGGGAGTTGACGCGGATGCCCGACCGGTCGGTGTCGTAGAACCACCCGGCGGCGTAGAAGAACTCGTCGTCGTAGGCGACGCGGATCTCCGTGCGCTGCGTCGGCGTGCCGCGGAAGACCGGCGCGTACATCGTGAGCGGCAGCGGCGGCACCTGGCGCCACGCCGGCTCGTCGGGAACGCCGTCGAGGTTGACGGGGAGGGTGAGGCGGGAGAGCTCGAGTGGGGGAGCGATCTGCGCGGGGAGCGGCGCGGCGGCAAGGGCCGTGATCGTCAACAGGAGCCGTGTCCAGATTCGGTGCGCCATTGGTCCTCCGCGTGCCGGCGGGTTCGGTTGCGGAGAACAAGGACGGTGCGGGACGCCGCGATCGAAAGAGAATCTCGATGAAATGCGGAACGGGCCAGACGAACGGGGGAGGTCGGGGGACCGGGACCGCAACACAACCGCTCGGGCTGGCCTGTACGACGAGAGTATTGGCGGATCGGTCGGATCGACGGATCGGTCGGATGAGCGTTCATTTATTACGTGTTTGTCATCAACGCACTAATCCGCCCAATCCGTCGATCCGTACGATCCGTTTGAGCATCGACCTTGAGACCAACCCGAGCGGCGGTAGCTCTTGTCGGGGGCGCGCCGACGCCCGCATGATGTGCCCATGAGACTACTCCTCCGCGCGCGCATTGCCGCGCGCCTTTCGTTCGCCCTCCTGGCCGCGACGCTTGGCGGCTGCTCGACACGCACGCAGTCGGCGCCCGCACCATCCGCGGTCGCCGCGCGCGCCGTATACCCGATTCCGTCGTGGACAGCGGTCGAGAGTCCGGAGTCGGTAGGCTGGTCGCGGGCGGGACTGGACAGCGTGCGGGCACGTCTGGGGACGCTCGCGACGACGGGCTTCATGGCGGTTACCGGCGGTCGTGTGCTGCTGGAGCACGGCGACGTGCGCGCGGTGAGCTACCTCGCGTCGGTGCGGAAGAGCGTGCTCTCGATGCTCTTCGGGATCGCGGTCGCGAGCGGCACCGTGAACCTCGACCGGACGCTTGCGCAGATAGGCATCGACGACGTCGGAGGTCTGACACCGTCGGAGCGCGAGGCGACGGTGCGCGATCTCCTGTCGGCCCGCTCCGGGGTGTACCACCTGGCGTCGAACCCGGGCGACGACCTCGCGAGCGCGCCGCCGCGCGGCTCGCAGCGGCGGGGCAGCTACTACTTGTACAGCAACTGGGACTTCAACGCGCTCGGCACGAACTTCGAGAAGGAGACGGGGCGCAATATCTACGACGCATTGGAGAGTGACCTCGCCCGACCGATCGGGATGGAGGACTTTGACCGGGCGGCGCAGCGGAAGTCGGGCGACACGACGCGCTCGGTGCACCTCGCCTACCACATGAACCTCTCGACGCGCGACATGGCGCGGATCGGCTACCTGATGCTGCGGGAGGGGAACTGGGCGGGGCGGCAGATCGTCCCGCGGGATTGGGTCCGCGAGAGCACGCGCGCGGTGACGCCCGTAACGGAGATGAACCCCGCCCGCCACCGCGAGGGGCCATTCGGCTACGGCTACCTCTGGTGGGTTTGGGACGGTCCGCACGCGGATGGCCCGTACAAGGGCGCCTACACGGGTCTCGGCGCCGTCGGCCAGCAGATCGCGGTACTGCCGACGCTCGACCTGGTCGTCGCGCACAAGACCCGCCCCGGCCAAGGGCGCGCCGTGTCGCACGGCGAGTTTCTGCAGGTGCTCGACCTGCTCGTGCGGGCGCGGTGCACGGGTGGCCAGTGCCGATGAACGCGGGCAACTGCCATCTGCTCGTTCAAGCGGCTGTTGCCGCTAAGGCCGTCTGGCCTCGATGGACCCCAGCAACGCCCGGGTGCGTGCGGTCATGGCGTCGGTCGGGGGGCGACCGGCTTCGATGTCGCGCTCGATTGCGGCGCGCAGGGCGGTGAATTGATCGTCCGAAGCGTTGCGCGCGGCGAGGGCCTCGAGGGAGGCGCCGGCGACGGCGGGGGGGATCCCGCGCGACGCGAGGTCCGCCAGGACGACGAGCGGCACGGCGAGCGCACCCTTCGCGCGGCGTGGGCCACGTCCCTCGCGAAGCCGCCGGAGCGTCGACGTTGACGCGCCGGCGTGGAGGGCGCTCGCGCCGGCGATGAGCTCAGCCTCGTCCGACTCGTCGCCGAGCGCGGCGCGCGCTTCGCCGAGCTCGCGGGCGAGCGTTCGAATCGCGGCGACGATCCGCGCGTCGGCGGCGCCCTTGAGCACGCCCTCGGCCGCCTTGGCGTAGAGCGGCTGCGACGGCAGCCCGACCCCGCGGAGCGAGTCCGCGAGCCGCTCGATCGTCGCGCGCGTCGTCGGCGCCAGACGCTCAGGGAGCGCGGACAGCTGCTGCGCGCCGGTGGCGCTCGCCGCGAGCGCGAGCAGCACGCCGGCGACGCCGGTGGTGATGACGTGTCTCACGAGCCCCTGTTCCCGACCAGAACGACGGAGCTCGGGACGCCGAAATCCTCTTCGCCGGCACGCGGCGCCGCCGGGTCCGGAGTCACGTCTCCGTCGACGACGAACGCGTAGACGTGACGGCCCGGCGGGAGCGGCACCTCGACGAGCCACAGCCGGCCATCACCGAGCTGGCGCATCGGCGTCGCGGACGCATCCCACTGGTTGAAGTCACCAACGAGGGAGACCCGCGAGGCGCCCGGAGCGACGAGGGCGAAGCGGACGGAATGCATCCGACTGCGGACTGCAGACTGACTCACCGCCTCGGGGCGCTCCGCAGAGGTGACGCGACCTTGGTCGTCACGAAGCGAGAGTACGCCGACTGCGCCGGCGGCGCCGAGTGCGGTGAACGCCAGCGCGGCGGCGATGGCGGCGGGCGGTGAGATGGTCCACCCTTTGTCGCCAGGCGCTCGACGCGCCGGGCGTGGCATCGCCTCGACCTCTCCGAGCACGTCCTTCCGCCACGCCGCGCGCACGCCTACATCGTCCCGCAGCTCCGAAACGATATGCTCGAGCCCCGAGGTGTCGTCGGCGTTCTCGCCTTCCGCATCCCGCTTCCCGTGTTCCGCGTCCCTCATAAATCCCCTCCTTCGAGGAGCGCGCGCAGCCGTGTGCACGCGCGCTTCACACGCATCTTGAGCGCCGACACGCCGACACCGGTGACCTCGGCCATCTCCTCGTAGCTGAGCTCCTCGACGTGCTTCAGCAGAAACGCCTCCCGGTGGTCCGGGTCGAGCAGTCCGATCGCGCGCTGAATCTCCTCGCGAAGCTCGGTCGCGACAGTCGGGTCGCCGACCGCAGCCCTCGCCACCGCGTTCTCGTCGATCGCCACCCGCTTCTCCCGCCTCGAGCGGTGCAGCGCCACCGTGCGACACCGGTTGATGAGAATCGCGAACAGCCACGTGCGGAAGGCGGTGCGGCCCTCGTAGCGGCCGAGTGCCGCGTAGGCGCGGACGAACGCCTCCTGCGCGGCGTCCTCCGCGTCCTCGCGGTTCCCGAGCATTCGCGTGGCGTAGCGCAGGCACACCGGCGCATGCCGGTCGAGCAGCACAGCGTACGCCCCCACGTGCCCCTCGAGAACGCGCTGCACAAGGGCAGCATCCGTCATGCTACCGGGTTGTACCTTCACGTCCGGCGAGCGGTCACATCGCCGCGCGCACCGTCGCGGCGATTATCGAACGACGATGACCCCCACCACCCCGGCGAAGTCGTCGTCGACGACGGTGGCGCCGGGCGGTGCGACCCAGCCCTCGCCGTTGATCCGGACGTTGACGAGGTGCGTCCCGGGCGTGATCGGCAGCGCAATCTCCCACCAGTCACTGCTGCCGCGCTGCAGCGCGACGGGCTTCCACGCAGTGAAGTCGCCCGTGACCTCGACGACGCGAGCGCGCGGGACGCGGAGCGCGACGCGATACCGTCCCGGCTCGAGCTCTTTCACCTCGAAGCCGACGGCGACCGGCTGCAGCTCGACCGGGAGCGCCCGCGCGAGAGGGGCCGCGCGCATCAGCCGGACGTCGAGACTCGCGTGGCGGTGCGCGGGCAGGGTCGGCGTCAGCCCGCCCGGCGCCGTCCCCACGCCGCCCACGAGCGCGACGCGCGGCGTCACGAGGAGCGCAGCGTCGGCTGTCGCCCACAGAGCCGCGTCGATCCCCGCCGCGGCGAGACGGCCGCGAACCGCGACGTCGAGGCTCCAGCGGCCGCCCGCCCAGAACAGGCGGCCTTCCGCCTCCGACCAGCGGCGTGCGACGAGGGCGGTGCTGTCTTGGCGCGCGTCCTGGTGAGATCGCGGAACCGTCGTGCCGGCCGAGTCCGCCGCCGTGTCGACCATGAACGTGCGCGTCGCGGCGGCCCAACCGCGCGCCGCCCCACGGGCGCGAGAGCTCAACGACACAGTGAGCAGCGCCGAGCCGACCTGACGCCAGAGGCCCGACGTGAGGTCCGCCGTGTGCGCCGCCTCGCCGCGCATCGGGCGCGCGAGGTCGGCGGCGAGCCACGCGCCACCCGCGCCGATGCGGCGCGACAGCCGCGTACCGACGACTAGACGCGACGGGTAGAGCGCGCTGTCGCGCGCCGGCTCGCCGAGCGAGCTGACCAGAGCGACCCGCGCGCCGAGCGGCGCCGCGACGAGCAGCGCCCCCTCCAGCGAGCCGGCGGTGCGCCAGACTCCCCGCTGGTCGCGCAGGACCGCGCCGTCGGAGCCGAGGGCCAGCCACGACCGGTCGAATCGGAGCGCGGAGGCGACGACCTGATTCGCGTGCCAGCGATCGCGCCCGAGTGCATTGCTCGTCGACGCACGGAGCCCGGTGCCGAACGTCACCTGCGCCGACGCCGCGCCGGCCGGCGCGCAGGACAACACCATCGCGACGCTCGCGCACCAGCGCGTGCGTGCCATCAGGTCCCTCCCCGGAGAAGTGAAAGCCGACGTCGAGACGTGCGACACCACCCCTCTTATACCCTCGCTATTGGCGGCGCGTCACATCGACGCCGCGGTGACGCCGCGTCCGGTGCGCAGGTAAACGTAGGTGAGCGACGCGCTGATGCCCGAACGCTGCGCGCCGCGATAGCCCAACAGACTACACAGGGAGGACCGAATGCGGCCTTCGATCACCTTGGGCCTCATCCTCTGCATTGCGCTGAGCGCCTCGACGCTGGCCTGTCACGACTCGCTACCAGCCGCGCCGGAGCAGGCGCTCGACAACCACACCGGCTCGAGTGGCGGCGACGGAGGCGGCGAGGAGGGCAGCGACTCGACCTCGACAACCCCGGACCCGCCCAACAGGCATGAACCCGTGGAGCCAGCGTCGCCGCCGGATAGTGTGGTTCAGACGCCGCCGCCCCCGGTTCCGGGGACGTTCGCGCTGTACGCAACGGTGTTCGGTGCGGAGGCGGCAACGGATACCACACGCACCGTTCGGCTGCCGGGCGTCACGGTGAGCCTCTATCGTGTCCGGAACGGCGACGGCAGCGCCGTGCAGCCCGAGGTGCTCGTCGGCACCGGGGTCACCGACGCCCGCGGCGACTTCATCTTCCACGATCTCGCGTCGGCCTACTACCGGCTCGACGTCAAGGCGCCGCCGGGTGGACCGTACCTCGACGCGTCGCGATCGATCACGCCGCCATCGGTCGGCGGGCCGGGCATGGACGTCGTCCTCGTTATGCCGGTCGTGCTGCAGCGCAAGGGCTGAGTGATCCGCGTCTCTGCGCGTCGCAGCGGTCGGCCCGGTCAGGACGTCTGTGATCTGCCCAACGACCATCGCGTGGGGCTGCGTCTCCGGGACACTGCCCCCGCGAAAGCGCCGGAACGGGTCGGCGAGATTGAGCACGATCTCCGCGCAGCCGTCGGGCATCACCGGCTGCGGCGCAGGGGTCGCGGATGCGGGGCCCGAGAGCACCCAGGCGCACCGAACGACGTCCGAAAGGACGGGGCGGCGCCGGGAACTCGAGGTATTCCAACTCGCCCGCCGACATGACGCGCGCTTGATCTCCGGGTGTCGGGTTTTTCCAAGACAGGAGAGCGGCGCAACGACATCCTGTACGCACTCGTCCGAGCAAAGGTGCGAGTCTGGCGCCAGACTCGCCAGGACCTTCACGCGGTCGACCGCCGCGTGCGCGCAGGCAACGCAAGGCGGCCAGACATCCGACCGGACGCCGGCGGGCGGTTCCAATCCACAGTCGGCAGTCCGCAGCCGGGCCTCCGAGCTCGCGTTCATGGCCGGCTGCTGGCGCGGCGTGACGCGCTCCGGGACAACGATCGAGGAGTTCTACACCACGCCGTCGGCCAATCTGATCGTCGGCGTGACGCGCTACATACGGGACGGACGGGCGGTGGACTTCGAGTTCACGCGGATCGACCAAACCGATTCCGGCGCCGTCATCACGCCGCACCCGAAGGGCGTGCGCTCGGTGAGCTTCGCGCCCAAGGTGATCGAGCGGAACTGCGCGGTCTGGGAGAACGCGACGCACGACTTCCCGCAGCGGATTCTGTACACGCGTGTCGCCGAGGATACGCTCGTCGCGCGCATCGAGGGACGCACGCCGTCGGATGAGCGCGCGCTCGAGTGGCGTATGACGCGGGTGCGGTGCTGACGGGAGGAGGGAGGAGGGAGGAGAGAGGAGAGAGGAGAGAGGAGAGAGAGCGTCTCCCTCATTCCTCATTCCTCACTCCTCCCTCCTCTCGTGTGATGTTCGTCACAGCAGGGTCGCGCGCGCGCGCGCTGTATGTCACCTTCCGACGTGCTCAACTCGGGGGGCGGGAAGGTGCAATCAGACCCTGCGCGTCACCGGCGGCGGATGATTGCCCCGGCTGTCGCGGCGACGCTCATCGGTGGCTGTACCGGTGGTGGAGAAGCGCCGTCCGCCCGGGCGGAGTCCCGCGAGTCGACGGCGGTCGCTCAAACACACGTGAACGGCGCCGTGCTGGACTCCGCCCTCCAGCGCTCGAGTCGTTCGCGCTCGCGCGCGGCGAACGGAGCTGCCGCGAATGGAGGCGCGTCGGCGCTGGCGGGCGCGTCGCCCTCGAATGGCGACGCGATCTCGGCGACCGATGCAGGGCGCCCGGCGACGCTGCCGGGCGGCTCTCCTGCCGCCTCTACCAGCCCTCGGGACACGGCGAGTTCCACGGCCGTGGCGCCGACACCGGATGAGCTATCGGCGCTAGCCGCCAGCTTGGTTGTGCCGGTGGCCGGCGTCACGCCCGCGGAGCTCCACGGCTCGTTCCACGCACCGCGCGGCGGCGGTTCCCGTCAGCACAACGCGCTCGACATCCCGGCGCCACGCGGCACGCCGGTCATCTCGGCCACCGCGGGCCGCGTGCTGCGGCTGTTCAACAGCAAAGCGGGTGGCCTCATGGTCTACGCCGCTGACCCGACGGAGCGGTTCATCCTCATGTACGGGCACCTCGACCGCTACGCCGAGGGATTGAAGGACGGCATGCGGCTTCAGCGGGGGCAGACGATCGGCTACGTAGGCACGACGGGCAACGCGCCGGTGAACGTCCCCCACCTGCACTTCGCCATTTCGCGCACGAACAATGTCGACCGCTGGTGGGCCGGGACGCCGATCGATCCAGCGCCGTTGTTCAAGCGGTAGTGCGGAAGGGCGAGGCGTTGGCCGTTTCGGGGGAAGAGCGCGCACGCGGATGGCCGCGGATCGATGAAGGGCGAAAACGCGCGGATGGCTCCTCCGCTCTCGGGGCCTCCCTGCACAGGCCCGACAAGACCTTTGCTACACCCCCTGGAAGCTCCCGGCCCGCCCCTTCTGTCATCCCGCAGGCCCGGAGGGCCTGTCGGGATCTACTCAGACGCTGCCTGTGCTACCTACGGGGCACGTAAGGTAGACGACCCGCTGCGCGGGTGCCCCGCACTCGCTCGCTTCGCTCGCTCCTGCGGGATGACAGCAGTGAGAGAGTAGCTTCCCGGCGGTGTAGCCAACGCGTCGTCCGGGCTCGTCGCGGTTGGGAGTCTTGTTCAGCGGAGGCGCCATCCGCGCCATCGGCCGTCGCCGATCCGCGGCCATCCGCGTGCGCGCTCTTCCCCGCTCCTCCCCGCAACGCCCTCGCCCTTCCGCCCTCCCGAACGAACGCTCCTACCGACCATCCTCTCCGGGCACGAACGACAACACGCGATACTCCCGGTCCGTGTCGCTGAACTCCAAGCGACTCTCGGAGCGAAGCGCCTTCGGATAGCCGAGCTTCGCATCGAAGGTCACGCGCGTCGTGCTCGTGCTGTCACACGCGAGCTGGCGCGCTTCTTTGAAGAGGCCAGCGACGTGGAGGGCAGTGCGCCAGTCGTCGGGCCATGACTGTTGCCCGGTCGTGTCGCGTGAGGCGACAACCGAGTCCGCGCGAACGCTGAGCACCACCGGCTGCCCGCGGTCGCGGCAGAAGCACGACGGCACGACCGTAACGGTGTACGCAGCCGGGCGCGCCGCGCGCCACTTCCGCTCACCGGCGTCGATGCGCCGGAGTAGCGAATCGCGCTCGGCGAGCGTCGTGTAACCGCCGCGCGGCTCCGGGGCGCTGGCGTCAGGCATGCGGGCGGGATCGACGTCCCGGCACGCCCGGGCAACGTTGGGCGCGGGGTCGGTCGACTCGGCGTCATCGCCGCCCTGCCGGTCGCAGGCGACCAGCGCGGCCAGTCCGCAGGCGAGGGTCAGGGCACGTCGGGAACGCGTGTAGGGCATCGGAGGAAATGAGTCTCGGGACCCTGAAGCGACGAGCGACGGCGGGTCCTCGTAAACTCGAAGGACCGGCGCGCAGGCGCGCCCGCGGCGGCGACGATGAGCGCGGCCACCGCGACGCGCTTCACGTCACCGCGGCGCGAACTCGATCGTCGTCGCGCGGCGGCGCGGCTGCGCGAACCCGCGTACCCACTTGCGGGACGCCGGTGTGTTGTACTTCTCGCCGTAGGCTTCATCGATCGCGTCGAGCAGTCGCTCCCCGCGGACCTTCTTCGCACGCACGCGGATCTCCCGCCCACCAGAGGCCTGGATCACGCCGAGCGGCTCTTCGAGAAAGGCGCGATACCAACCGGTGGGCTTGTCGTTCCACGACCGGACGAAGACGCGACCGTTCACCACGACCACCCAGATTCCGGTGAAGCGGTGCTCGGTGCCGGCGCGGACGCCGAGGATCTTGGCGGCGTCGAGGGCGGCAAGCGTGGGCTTGGAGAACGTGCGCGGTGTCGTCATGTCGACGCCAGAGTAAGCCGCGGCGGTTCGGCCGTCCAGCTAACGGGGTCAAGCGCAGCAGGTTCGTGAAAAGCATCATCCCCCGCACGGCTCTTGCCTTACCACAAGGCCGTTCCCAAGAGACAGGATGAGGAGATGCAACGAATCTTGTATGGCACGTTCGCACTGGCGCTGGGCGCAAGTTCGCTCATGGTCGTGGGTTGCGGCGGTTCGCGGACGGATGACGGACAGATCGACACGGCTTCGCAGGCGTCCGCCAATGGAGCGGCGGCGGCGGCCGGCTCGACGACCGGCGCCGCGGCGCAACCGGCGACGGCCGACATGCGGATCGAAGTCGACGTCAATGCCCGCCAGCTGAAGGTCTTCCAGGGCGGTCGGCAGGTCGCGACGCACGCAGTCGCCGTGGGATCGGAGAAGTGGCCGACGAAGACAGGCGAGTGGACGATCACGCAGGTCGTCTGGAACCCGGACTGGAATCCGCCCGACGAGTCGTGGGCGGAGGAGCGCGAGCCGCGGGAGTCCGGCGATCCGAAGAACCCGATGGGCCGCGCACAGCTCGTCTATGATCCGCCGCGCTCCATTCACGGCACGAACCAGCCGAGCTCCATCGGCAAGCCGGTGTCGCACGGCTCGATTCGCCTGCCGAACGAGGTCATCGTGCAGCTGGCGCAGCAGGTCATGGAAGCAGCCGGCGCGGGCAAGGACGATTCGTGGTACCAGCGGGTGCAGCAGAACCGCACGCAGAAGCAGGTCGTCGATCTACCGCGGCCGGTCCCGATCCGGGTGTACTAGAGGGTAGAGGGTAGAGGGTGGAGGGTGGAGAAGGCGTGGCTGTACCGGGGCGTCCCCGCACCTGAGTTCCCGACAACGCTCGCTCTACGCTCCACCCTCTACCCTCTACCC
>JBHELH010000228.1:0-16345 GCA_046263215.1 Gemmatimonadaceae bacterium
GACCTCGAACCTTTTCCGGAGTTCCCCGATGCCCCGCGGCGACAAGTCGAAGTACACGAACAAGCAGAAGCGGATGGAGGAGCACATCGAGGAGGGGTACGAGCGGCGCGGCGTGCCCAAGACGGAGGCCGAGCGGCGCGCGTGGGCGACCGTGAACAAGCAGACCGGCGGCGGCAACAAGCCGGGCGGCTCGGGGCGCGGCAAGCCCGACACGAGCGCCGGGAGTATGAGCCGCGCCGAACGCAGCCGCGCGGCAAAGAAGGGCTGGCAGACGCGGCGGAGCGGCGGCCGGAGTTGAGCCGACGTGGGCGGGAGGTGGGGAAGGGGAGTGGTGCAGCCTCTCCCCTCCCCTCGCCTCGCGCTCAGTCCGCGCGCACCTGTACGTTCCCGCGCTCGACCGGCGTCGCGGGAAGCGCCAGAGGCCGAAGGTTACAGAATTCCTGGTCTTGTCCGGCGACATCATTGATTCGGACGGCGCTCGCGACGTCCGGAGGGTCGCCATCCCCTTCCCCGTTGTCGACGACGTAGAAGTACGACACGGTGCCCTCGCGGATCACGGGTCCGCGAGCGTTGCGGATGATTCCAGCGATCCAGGCCGTGTTGCCCTGCACCGACAGGCAGGTCACGTCGAGGTTCCACGAGATGCCGAGGTCCTTGCGGTCGATGCGTGCCTCACCGGTCGTGGTGCCGTCAGCCCGCTTCACGGCGTTGAACGCGAGCACCCACAACTCGTCGGCGCGGATGCGGTGGGCACTCCCCGTCGCCGACGCGACGACGCCGTTGCCCGAGCTGTTGAACGCGACACTGGCCGAGGCGTCGTCGCTCGAAAGAGTTGGGCGGGTGGCTGCCTCGCAGCCGAGCGTCGCCAGGGCAGCGGTGACGACGGAGAAGTGGCGAGCGGTTCTCATAGGTGACGTCCTCCGGAGATTGTGACGACCGAGCCGACGCGCTCGCGCCGGTCGAGACCCGCAAGACTCCGAGGAAACACGCTCGTCCGCTTGTACCGGCGAAACTCTCCGTTGTAGGTCCGCAACTTCGGCCGCGCCTCCACGACATGATCAGCGGAAGCGACGAACGACCCACGGCCCGGCGAAGGAGCATCCCCGCCTCCAGTGGTGCGGCCGAGTTCACGTCGGTTGAGCTCCAGGGGCTGCGTGTCGTGGCGGCCAGCTTCCCGGCGGGATTGTCGTTGCCCCGGCATTATCACGACCGCGGCTGTCTCACCGTGGTCCTCGGCGGCGCGTTTTCCGAGCAGCTCCTCGGGCGGGCTAACGAGTGCCGCCGAGCCACGGTGCTCGCCAAGCCTGCTCTCGAGCCCCACACTGACCGGTTCGCGTCCGACGTCGGCAGCCACCAGGTGATCGTCGAGCCAGACGGCGCATGGCTCGATGGGCACGTCCCTCCGGGGCCGCTGTTCCGAGAGATCACCAACGTCCGCGACAGCGGCGCGGAGCTCATCGGCCGCCGGCTCGTGGAAGAGATTTCTGTGCGCGACACGTTCGCCCCGTTGGCCATCGAGGGGCTCGTTCTCGAGCTGCTCGCTCGGGCGGCGAGGGAGTCCACGGGATCGCGCGAGCGCCCGTTAGCGGCGTGGCTGCGGCGCGCGCGCGACCTGGTGCTCGCCGACACGGCGGAGAGCCGCAGCGTCGCCGGGATCGCGTCGGCCGTCGGCGTTCACCCCGTATACCTGGCGCGAATGTTCCGCCTCCACTTCGGGACGTCGGTCGCAGGCTACGTCCGCAAAGCGCGCCTCGACCGGGCAGCCGTGCTCGTTGCCACGTCGGACATGCCGATCGCGACGATCGCGCTGCAGACCGGGTTCTTCGATCAGAGTCACTTCACGCGCTGGTTCAAGCGCCACACCGGCCTCACCCCGCTGGCTTACCGACGCGCGGTCCGACGAACGAGGGACCAGTAACAAGGATGGGCGGCCGAACGCCGGGGGCTCGCCGCTCGAGGCTCGTCCCTCCTTACAACACGCTTGCTTGACGTCGATGCCGCGAGGCGGGTATCTATCCAGAGTCTCTATCCAGACTCTAGATAGAAGCCGATGCCGCCCCCTGCCGACTCGCTGACCGTCGTCAAAGGCACCCTGGACGTGCTCGTGCTCAAGGCGCTCACGTGGGCGCCGATGCACGGCTTCGAGATTACCGCGTGGCTCGAGGCACGATCGGGCGGCCGGCTCGAGGTCGACGACTCCGCCCTCTACCAGGCCCTCTACCGGATGGAGCAGCGCGGGCTCGTGGACGCCGAATGGGGTGTCACCGAGAACAAGCGACGCGCGCGCTACTACCGGCTGACCGCGGTAGGGCGCGCTCACCTCCGGGCGGAGACGGCGCGCTGGCTCGAGTACTCCGAGACCGTGACGGGGATTCTCACCGTGTCTCCGAAGTCCGCGTAGCGGGCGGGCGACGGGACGACTCTCGAATGATTCGGCCCGGGGTCCGTCGCTTTTTCCGGCTCGCCGTCTGGCGCCGGCGGCTTCGCGCGGGCGAGGTGGACGACGAGATCCGGTTCCACCTTGAGCAGCGCGCCGAGCAATTGGTTCGGGAGCAGGGATTCACGCCCACGGCGGCGCGCGCGGAAGCGCTTCGCCTCTTCGGCGGGCTCAACGACGCGCGGCGCCGCCTTATGGCGGCCGCACGACAACGGGAGGAGCACATGCGGCGCGCGGAGCTAATCGACACGGTGCGACAGGACCTGACGTACGCAGTGCGACAGCTCCGGCGCTCGCCGGGGTTTGCGCTCGCCGCGGTGATCACTCTGGCGCTCGGCATCGGCGCCAACGCGACGATGTTTGGCATCATCGACCGGCTGCTCCTGCGGCCGCCGGCGCACGTCGCCGACCCGGCGCGGGTGCTGTCGTTCTCCTACGTGCGCACGTTGGACGGGACGACGGACGATCAGGAGGTGTTCTCCTACCCGCTGTACCGCGACCTTCGCCAGACCCGCGCATTCGAGCACGTGGCCGCGTACTCACGGACGAGTCTCGCGCTCGGCCGCGGCGCCGACGCGCGAAGCGTCCGGGGAATGCGGGTCAGCGCGAGTTACTTCGCCACGCTCGGGGTCCGTCCGGCGTTAGGTCGTCTTTTCCTCCCCGAGGATGACGGAAATCCGGTCGCGCCGCCGGTCGCCGTGCTCGGATACGGTTTCTGGCAAAGCTACTTCGGCGGCGACCGCGACGTCATCGGCCGGGGGCTCGCGCTCGGCGACGGTCGCTACACCGTGATCGGCGTCGCGCCCGAGCGGTTCGTTGGGCTCGGCCAGAGCGCGGTCGACGTTTGGGTTCCACTGACGGCAGGCGTGCCCGCCGAGGTGGTGGCCAATTGGCACAAGGGGCGGCAGGCGTTCTGGCTCCGCGTGATCGGTCGGCTGCGTCCAGGCGTGACGCCGGCCGTCGCACAGACTGAGGCGAGCGCCGCGATCCGCGCCGGGGACCGCCGCGCCGGCGTGTCGGCGACGTGGATCGCCGAGCGCAACCCGCCCGTCGCCGTGCGGTCGGCGCTCCCGCGGCACGCGCGCGCCGACGATCCGGACGCGAAGGTGTCGCTGCTCCTCGGCGCGGTGTCGCTGCTCGTGCTGCTGCTCGCCTGTGCCAACGTGGCAAATCTCCTCCTCGCCCGCGGCATTCGGCGCCGCCGTGAGATCGCCGTGCGGCTCGCCCTCGGCGTCGGCCGCGGCCGGCTGCTGCGATTCCTCGTGCTCGAGAGCCTCGTGCTGGCGTCGCTCGGCGGCGCCGCCGCGGTGCTCGTCGCGCGGTGGGGGGGCGAGCTCGTTCGCCGAGTGCTATTCGCGGGCATCGAGTGGGTCGACTCACCCGTCGACGCGCGCGTGCTCGGGTACACGGCGCTCGCCGCGCTGGCGACAGGTCTGCTCGCTGGACTCGCGCCGGCGCTCCAGGCGAGCAGTCCCCGGCTGACGGCGGCGCTGAAGGAGGGGGCGCGCGAGGGACGGGCGCATCGAGCGCCGGCGCGACGCGCGCTACTGCTCGTCCAGGCGGCGCTCACGGTGGTGCTGCTCGTCGGTACGGGCCTCTTCGTTCGCAGCCTGCGGCGGATCGAAGCGCTGCCGCTCGGCATGGACGTCGACCGCGTGCTCGTCGCGACGCTCTCGCTGAGCGGCACGTCGTACAAGCCGCCCGAAGTCGAGGAGATCTACCGCCGTCTCGAGGACGCTGCGCGCGCGATGCCGGGCGTGCGGAGCGCGGCGATCGGAACGTCGCTGCCGTTCGCGACGGCGTGGGCGGAGGAGGTGCGGGTTCCCGGACGAGACTCGCTCCCGCTCACGAAGGCCGGCGGTCCCTACTTCAACGCCGTAAGTCCGGAATTTTTCGACGCGGTCGGGACGCGCGTGCTGCGCGGGCGCGGCTTCACGACCGCCGACCGCGGCGGCCGGCAGCGCATCGCCGTCGTCAACGAGACGCTGGCGCGACTCTGGTGGCCGAACGAGAGCCCGCTCGGCAAGTGCATGAAGATCGGTGGCGACACGATGCCGTGCTCGGAGATCGTCGGCGTGGTCGAGAACGCGCGGCGGTTCCAGCTACTCGAGGACGAGAGCGCGCAGTTCTTCATCCCGATCGAGCACGCGCCGGCCTATCTGCAGCCGGGCGCGCTCTTCGTCCGCCCGGTCAGGGACCCGGACACGTTCGTCGGGCCGCTCCGCCGCCGGCTGCAATCGGCAGTACCGAATCTGCCGTACGTGAGCGTCGAGCCGTTCCGGGACCAGGTGAGCCCGCAGACGCGCTCGTGGCGACTTGGCGCCATGATGTTCGGCGCGTTCGGGGCGCTAGCGCTGGTGTTGGCGGCGGTCGGGCTGTACGGCGTCCTCGCTTACGACGTGAGCCAGCGCATGCACGAGATGGGCGTGCGCGTCGCGCTCGGCGCGCAGGGGCGGGACGTCGCGCGGTTGGTGGTCGGCGAGGGCCTACAGGTTGTGCTGGTGGGCGGGGCGATCGGCTATGGGATAGCGGTGGCGGCCGGACGGTTCGTGGAGCCGCTCTTGTTCAGGACGTCGCCGCGGGAGCCGGTAGTTTTCGCGGTGGTGGGGGTGGTCGTGTTGGTCGTGTCGGTGATCGCGACGTTGATCCCGGCGTCGAGGGCGGGAAGGGCGGATCCGGTAGTGGCGCTGAGGGCAGAGTAAGGGAAGGGCGCGGGTCGAGGGAAAAGCCGGGGCGGAAGGGCAGAGGCGTTTCGGTCAACACCGGAGCCGCGGACGACGCGGAGAACGCGGAAGGCGCTGATCGCTCCTCTGCGGTAGGAGGCTCCGCACCGCGACGAGCCCAGTCCCGCACGAGCAACGCGAGTGTCGGGATGCTTTGGCTACACCCGCTCGGGACGCTACTCTCGCCCCCTTCCCTGTCATCCCGCAGGAGCGAGCGAAGCGAGCGAGTGTCGGGATCTACTGTCCATACCTCGTGGCCGGCGCCGTCAGAGGGAAAGTAGATCCCGACAGGCCCTCCGGGCCTGCGGGATGACAGACGCGGCGGGCCGGGGCGCCCCGACGGTGTAGCAAAGGTCTTCTCTCGGGCCGGCGGGTGGAGCCCGGACCGCCCCGCGGAGCTCTCCGCGGCCATTGCTGTTCCTCCGCGGCCCTCCGCGTGCGCGCTCTTCCCCGCTCTTCCCGCTCTTCCCCGAAACGCCCTCGCCCGTCCGCCGTTCAGCCGATCTCGATGTCCGCCCCGATTGCCGGTCTCCCGAACGCCTCCCAGGCGTTCCCGCCGCGGAGGAAGAGCTCCATCCAACGCACTTCCCCGACCTTGGTGCGCCAGCCGCTACTCCCAGGCGCGAAGGCGAGCTGTCCCGGCTCAACCGAGAAGCTGCCGTCGCTCGCAATGGCCTCACGTTCGACGTCGCCGATGCGCACCCGAACCTTGAGCGTCTTCTTGCCACCGCGGCTCGGGGTGCTCGTTTTGATGTTCCCGTAGCCGTCGACGTAGGCGAGACGCTTGGTCGGGATCTCGGGGATGTCGGCGCGATCGATCTTCCCCGCGAGCGCATCCGGCTCACCGACGGCGATCGCGGCCGCCGCCTGCGGGAAGAGGTCGCGCGACCGGAACTGCGAGCCCTCGGCGGGGACCGCGGCCCAGCGCAGCTCCTCGGCGGCGTCGCGGACGAAGGAAAAGGCGTGGCCCGCGTTGACGCCGACAACGCGCACGCCCGTCGGGAGGCGCGCGAAGGCCAGGCGCTCACCGGCGTTGTTGGCGCGCGCCTCCGTATCGTCCTCGCGCGGTGCGACGTTGTGGTAGATGATTGTGCCTACCGGCGCCGCGTTGAGGCCGAGTTGCGCGATGCAGAAGCCGGCCGCGATCGTGGCGAACGGCGGCACAGGCGTCAGCACAGGCTCGGCGTCGGGCAGGTGGAGCTTGATGCGCTGCACGACCTCTGCGAACGCGAGGTCCCCGTGGCCGTAGTCGGCGACGATGTGGATCAACACTTCGCGTAGCGCATACGCGCGCTACGGCTTCTTAACCAGCGGCTTCACCTGCTTCGGCATCTCGACCGCCTTTACGTCCTCCGGGCGGTCGAACTCCACCCGGTCGATGGTCTGAACCATCTCCTGTCCCATCATCTGTGCACGCAGTCGCGTTGGCACCTTCAAGCCGCCGAACTCCTTCCAGTCGCTGACGAGCGTCGTGATCTCGACCGATCCCATCGGCGACTCCTGGCGCTGAATCATGCCGACGAGGAGGCCGGTCTCCGGGCTGTAGCAGTCGAAGCTCTCGCGCCCCGAGTGGTAAGTAATCTTGACCTTGTAGCACTGCTGACCGCCGAGGGTCGTCAGCTCGACCGTTTCTGCCGAGCGGACGCGGTCCGCCGCGCGGAGCATCGCCCCCGGTCCGGACTCGTCGCGCAACTGGTCGAGCTCCCTCCCTTCGAGCACGCGCGGTCCCTGCATCGGGTTGACGGACCACCCGGTGGTGCCGTCGAAGCCGGTCCACATCTGTCCCATGCCCGGAAGGTTCATCGTCATCGCCATCTTGTTCGGCGCAACCTGAACGAGGGTGAACTCACCCTTCATCCCTGCCGCCGGCATCTCGAACATGCCGACGGACCGGATCGTATTGTGACGCGTCACCGCCTCCCGTCCGCCGACGACCTGAACGTATCGGTCGATGAGCGCCCGCCCCGCCGGGAGCGACGACGAGATTGTCGTCGTGGTCGTCGTCTGCGGTTGCGTGGCCGGCTGTGCGGTCGTCGTCGTCGTCGTTCCGGTGGTCGTAGCGCGCGCGCACGCGACGCCGACCAAGGTCAATGCGACGACGCCGCGTGAGAAGTGGGTACGCATGGCAGCTCCGAGATGTGTGGAGAGTGATCGATCAGCTGGTGGCCCGCGCTCCGCCGTCGCTTGCAGTCCGCAGCCGTCCTACGGTTGTCTCCAGATCCACCGCACCGCCGCCTCGAGTGGCGCGTCCCGGCCGGCGAGGAGATCCTCGCGGCGCAGCGGGACCGCCTCCTCGGGGACGACACCGCGACCCTCGACCCGCCGCCCGTCCGGTCCGACGAGGTCCGCGGTCACGTGCAGGAGCACGTCCCCCGTTGGCAGGCGGGTCGCGATTGACGGCAGTGCCTGGCCGGCGGAGGTCTCGCCAAAGATGCGCGCGCGCCCGATCGCCTGCATCCCGGCCGCGAAGACCTCCGAGGTGCTTCCGGTGAGCGGATCGACGAGGATCGCGAGCGGGCCGGCGTATGGGCGCACCGGCCGGCCGCCGGTCGTCGCGCGGCGCGGGTTGACGACGTAGTGAAGCTCCCCCTGGCGTGTGCGCATCGTGCCGAGCGACACCACCGTGTCGAGGAAATGACCGCCGATGCCCATCACCATTCCTCCCACACCGCCCGGGTTACCGCGCAGATCGACGACGATTCCGCGACAGTCCCGCAGGTCGTCCACGGCGCGGTCGAAGTCGTCCAGGAGCGCACCCATCCAGATGTTGAAGCGGATAACGCCGACGCAAGCCTCGGCGCCCTGCCCTGGCAACGGTAGCCGCTCATGCTCGAGGAGCGCCATGAAGGGAGGCAGATTCGGAAAGCGCACCAGCTCGCCGGGAGTCGCACGGCGGGTCAGTGCGACGATTACTCGCCGACCCCCTCCGTCGCGGAAGGCGGCGCGGACGACGGAGCCCGGCGGTCCGAAGAACGACGCATCGACGCGACGCGGCAACCGCAGGTGTGCCTCGCGCCGCTCGGCGTCGGTTCGCAGGCGCGCGACGCCGGCAGCGATCCGGCGGGCGGTCAACCGCCCCACGGAATCCACCACCCAGCCGCTCTTCACCCCGGCCCGGTCCGCCGGTCCACCGGGCACGACGCGCGCGACGACGACGCTGCTGCCGACGAGACGCACCGTCAGGCCGACGTCGCCGGCCTGCGCCTCGGGATCGACCTGAGTCGGCCCGGCGTCGTCGAGAACGGCATCCGTCTCCTGGGGAATGATCGCGTAGTGCGACTCACCGAGGCGCCCGAGCATCTCGCCGAGCACGCCGCGCAGCTCGCCGAGAGTCGCTGCGCGCTCGGCGCGCGGTCGCAACTCCTCCCGCACGCGCTCCCAGTCGATGCCGCGCATCGCCGTGTCGTAATGCGCGCGTCGCACGCGGTGCCACGTCGAGTCGAACGCCGCGAGCGCTTCCGCTGCCGTGATCCGCTCGGCGGTGCGATCAGGGGCGACCGGCGCGCGGTCCCTGACGCCCTGTGCGGCGGCGGAAGGCGGACTCGCGGCGTGCGCGAGTGCCAGAACGCACGGCAGCAAGATTCGTGTGATTCGCATCTCAGCGATCCAGTGGCCCGAACGGCTTCGACCGCTCATGCGCCCGCGGCAGCCGCAATGTAAACGTGCTGCCTTCGCCGACCGCGCTCTGTACCGTCACCTCGCCGCCGAGCAGGTGAGCGAGGCGGCGGGTGACGGCGAGGCCGAGACCAGTGCCGGGCGCGGTGCGCGTCGTCGAGGCCTCGACCTGCCAGAACGGCTCGAAGATTCGCTCCAGGTGCTCGGCCGCGATGCCGATCCCCGTGTCGCGTACCTCGAAGGTGACCGCATCGTCGGCGGCCGAGGCGCGGAGGCTGACGCTCCCCCGACCGGTGAACTTCACGGCGTTGGACAGCAAGTTGAGAATCGCCTGGCGCACCTTGCCGGAATCGGTTGCCATGATGACCGGCGCCGCCGGCCCGACGACCTGGAAGTCGAGCTGCTTTTGCTTCGCGAGCGGCTCGATGATCGTCGCCGCCTCGTCGAGAATCCTGGCGACGTCCACCCGCTCGAGGTGCAGTGACTCCTTCCCGGCGTCGGCGCGGGAGAGCGTCAGTACCTCGTCGATGAGCATGAGGAGGTGGTGCGCGCTGGCGCCGATGCGGTCGAGCTGCCTGCGCTGTGCGTCGCTCACGGGGCCGGTCACTCCGTCGGCGAGCAGACTCTCGTAGCCGATGATCGCGTTGAGTGGCGTCCGGAGCTCGTGGCTCATCGTCGCCAGGAAGTCGCTCTTCGCCCGGCTCGCCTCCTCCGCGGCGGCGCGCGCCGCGTCGGCGTCGCGTTGTGCTGCCTCGGCCTCGGCGCGGGCCGACCGCTCGGCCTCGAACAGTCGCGCGCGCTCGAGTGCCTGTGCGCACTGCTGCGCAACGGCCGCGAGGTACGCGCGCTTTCCGGCGTCGAAGGGCTGCGGCATCGCGTAGTTCAGCCCGAGCGTGCCGACGGTGGTCCCGGCGACGACGAGCGGCAGCACGGCGGTGGCGGCGAACCCGTTCTCCCGCGCGCTGTCCGCGAGCTTGGGGAAGCGCTCCCGGAGTTCGTCGGGGTTGCGGAGGAACACCGGCTGCCCGGTGCGGACTGCCTCTGTCGAGACGTACGCCGGGTCGACCGGATAGTGACGCCACTTCGCGGCGACCTCCTCCGACACCCCGACGACTCTGGCCAGCTCGAACTCGGTCCCATCCTTGTTGAGCAGGGCGAGGGAGACGGATCGCGCGCTCGTCGTCGCCGCTACGGTCTGGACGACGCGGTCGGCGACGTCCTCCACCGTCACCGTCTCGACCAGCGCCGCCGTCACCGCTTGAAGCCGGTCGGTCCGCTCGCGTGCCGCTCGCTCGGCGCCGAGGAGCTGCTCCCGCTCCGCCTCGGCACGTTTGCGCTCAGTGATGTCGATGAGGCTGACGAGCACCGATCGGAGCTGCGGGTCGTCGGGCGGAAACGCGAGGGTGAACGCGACCTGCAAGCGGCGGCCGTCGAGGCCTTGTAGCGGCGCCTCGGACTGAAATCGCGGCCGACCTTCGAAAACGGCGACGAGCTGCTCCCCGAACGTGGCGAGCGACTCCGGCACGAACACCCGATCCAAGGACGCCACCAGCTCGGCCTTGTCGCGCGCGCCGAACATGGCGAGCGTCGCATCGTTGACGTCTCGCACGCGCACGAGGCCGACGGCGCGCGCCACGAACTCCGGGTGCTCGGCGAGATAGCGGCGGATGTCGCTCACGCCCTCGGCGCGCAGCCCGTCGATCGCCGCCTTCACCGCGGAGCAGTCCTCCTCCCAAATCGACACCTCCACCGTGTCGAAGATGCGGCGGTGGCGGCGCTCGCTCTCTCGGAGCGCGTCCTCGATCCCGCGCCGCTCGGTGATATCGATGACCGAGCCGACGTAACCGCGGAACTCGCCCTCGGGGCCGTAGCGTGGGCTCGCAGTGTTGGTAACCCACCGGTATTCGCCGTCCGCGCGACGAAGGCGATACTCCACCTCGAACGGCTCCCGCGCCGCGGTCGAGGAGAGGAAAAGATTGCTCACCGTCCCGCGGTCCCCAGAGTGCACCGCGTCGAGCCAACCGGCTCCGAGGCCGGTCGCGGGCGTTTGGCCCGTGAACTCGTACCACTGGCGGTTGAGGAAAGAGCATGTGCGGTCCGGCTCGGTCACCCAGAGCATGACGGGAACGCTGTCCGCCATGTTCCGGAAGCGGGCCTCGCTCTCGCGGAGTGCGGCTTCGGCGCTCTTGCGCTCGTGGATGTCCGACGACGTGCCGACCCACTCGCGCACGCTGCCGTCGGCGTTGAGCACAGGCACGCCGCGCGCGGCGAACCAGCGGTAGGAGCCGGTGGCGACGCCGAGGCGGAACGTGGCCGCGAACGGCTTCTTGGTCGCGATCGACTGCTTCCACAGCCGCTCGACCTCGCTGCGGTCCTCCGGGTGAACCGCGTCGAGCATCCGGTACCCCCGCGCGTCGGCGGCGGACTGGCCGGTGACGGCTGTCCACTCAGGCATCGCGGTCACGACGCGTCCCTCGGGGTCGGTCGTCCACACGACCTGTGAGGAGGCCTCGACGAGAGAGCGGAACCGCGACTCGCTCTGCGCGAGCGCGCGCTCCGCGCGGCGGCGCTCGCTCACGTCTCAAGTGATGCTGACGATTCCGTCCGGCGTCGGGAAGACGCGGACGTTGAAGGTGAGATCGAGCGGCCGATAGTGCTCGTCGAACTCGACCGGCTGGCCTTCGCTGACGGCGCGCAGCGACTCGCGGTGAAATTTGGTGCCGACGATCTCAGGGAAGACCTCCCACACCACGCGGCCAATGAGCGCGTTCGGATCCCTGCCGTTCTGCCGGACGAGCGCCGCGTAGCGGCCGTTCATGTACGTGAAGCGCCACTCGCGGTCGAACGCGGCGTACCCGTCGCTGATGCTTTCGACGATGCCGGCGAGGCGCTCGCGTGCGGCGTCAGCCGCCTCGCGCGCCGCACGCTCCGATGCGAGACGGCGCGCTGCCTCCTCCGCTTCCTTCCGCGCGGTGAGATCGGCCGCCATGACCAGCACCGCGACGACAGTGCCGTCCGGCGCGACGAGCGGCGCGCTGGAGAGCGACAGGTCGATCGGGCTTCCGTCCTTCCGCCGTCGGCGTACCTCGGCGCCGACGATGGACTCTTTCCGCAGCGCACGGCCGAAGAGCGCCCGGAATTCCTCGAGCTTGTCCGCGGCGACGATGGGAACGGGGCGGCCGAGCGCTTCGTCCGCGGTCCAGCCGGTGAGGCGCTCGGTGGCCTGGTTCCAGAGCAGGACGCGGCCCTCGGGGTCGAGCACCCACATCGCGAGCGGCGACGCGTCGACGAGCGCGCGGAGCAGCGCCTCGGCATGCGCCCCGTCGACTCTCGTCCGGCGGTCGAGCAGCCTCGCCAGCGCGCCCTCCGGCGGGGCCGCGACGCGCGGCGGGTTCGGCGCCCCCGGCGGTCCCTGCCCGTGCTCGGGAGGTGTTGTCATCTGCGACGGACCACCGGACTCCGCGGTTACGCTGCGTCTGTGCCTTCGTGCTGCAGCTTCAATTGTACGAGGACGCCCGAGGGTGGTCTACTGCGCCGGCCCTACCGATGCGACCTCCCGAAGGGCACACTTCTGCCGTGACCGCCAGTACGATGGAGTGCGCTCTCTGCGTAATCGCGGCATGGTGACGCGAGCCGACACACCTCCCGGCTGGCGCCATCGCGTCGTTCGCGCGAGCAGCTGGGCAGCACAGCTCCCGCTCGTGTTCGTGATGCTCGCGCTCGGCGCGCTCGTCGCGCTCCCGGTGCTCGCCGAGTTGTACGTCCGGCCGCTGAATCGCGAGGTCCGAGACGTGCTCGAGCCGGCGCGCGGACTGGTAACAGACATCCACGTCGCGCTCGCCATCGAAGGCTCCGCCTTCCACGACTACATCGAGAGCAGGCAGCCGGAGCTGCTGCATCGGTACGAGCAGGCGTACGCCAAGGAGCGCGCCGCCTATGAGAAGCTCGGCCCGCTCACTGACCGCCTCGGCGACACGGTGCAGATGCGCTTCGATTCGCTGCGCACGCTCGAGCAGCGGTGGCGCCGCATGATTACCGAGCTGCTCAACAGCGCGGGGAACACCAGCGCGTTGCGCCGCACGGCCCTGACCGAAGAGGACTTGTTCGAGGAGCTTCTCGTCGCGGCCGCGCAGCTGGACGAGGCGCTGAGCATGGCGGTGCAAAGGCGGCGCGGGCGGATCACCGCCGCCGAAAGAGCTCAGCGGCGACTCACGGTCCTGCTCGGCCTCGTCGCGCTCGGGGCGGTAGGCGGCGTCGCCTGGCTAGCGCAGCGTGTGCGCGTGTACGCGCGCGAAGCCGAGGAAAGGGGCGTGGCGCTGGAGCGGGCGCAGGAGAGCCGCGCGCGGCTGATGCGCGGCGTCAGCCACGACCTCAAGAACCCGCTCGGCGCGATCGACGGGCACGCG
Source organism: Gemmatimonadaceae bacterium (assembly GCA_046263215.1). GTDB lineage: Bacteria > Gemmatimonadota > Gemmatimonadetes > Gemmatimonadales > Gemmatimonadaceae > JBHELH01. Next base: position 13,182 of record JBHELH010000228.1, read on the forward strand.
GCGTTGCTCGAGGACGGGATCAAGGGCCCGCTGAACGCCGGTCAGCATGAGAGCATCGTTCGCATCCGCCGCTCCGTGCGCGCGCTGCTCGGGCTGATCAACGATCTGCTCGAGCTGTCCAAAGCGGAGGCCGGGCACCTGAGCGTGAGGCCGGACGCGACGAACGTCGCCGACGTCGTGCGTGACGCGGCCGACGAGCATCGCGACGCGGCCGAGGCGTCGGGGCATGAGCTGACGGCCGAGATCGAGGACGGCCTGCCGGTGATCCACACCGACCCTGACCGCGTGCGGCAGGTGTTGGGCAACCTCGTCTCCAACGCCGTGAAGTACACGCCGAGCGGGGGCCGGATCGTCGTGCGCGTCGAGCAGCGCCTCGGCAACGGCCGCGTGCAGGGCAAGCGGTGCGCGGCGATCGACGTCATCGACACCGGCCCGGGGATCCCACGCGACAAGTTGGAGGAGATCTTCGAGGAATTCTCGCGACTCGAAACCGCCACCGCCGCGCCGGGCACCGGTCTCGGGCTCACGATCGCGCGGCGCATCTCGCGCCTCCTTGGCGGCGACATCAGCGCGGCGAGCGAGGTGGGTAGAGGGTCGACGTTCACGCTCTGGCTGCCGATCGACGCCGAATCGGCGCGCGGGCGAAGCGCCCAGTCGGCTCGGGGCTAGCGATCACGCAGCGTGCGCGCCGACCACAGCGACCGTCTCGCCGCGCTGCCGCATCGGACGCCCGATTACGGCGAGCTCGCGCTCGTCCTCACCGGCGGCGGCGCGCGGGGCGCGTACCAGGTCGGCGTGCTCCGTCACCTCGCGGCGCGGTTCCCGGAGCTGCGCATCCCAATCCTCACCGGCGTCTCCGCCGGCGGGGTCAACGTCGCGCACCTCGCAAACCACCGCGGCTCCTTTCCGGAAGCGGTCGACGAGCTTGTCGCACTCTGGCGGGGGCTGACGACGGACCACGTCTTCCGGGTGGACGCGTCGTCGCTCCTCCGGAACGCGGCCCGCTGGGGTGCACGTCTCGTGTCGGGCGGCGCGGGCACGGGTGTCGGTACCACACGCGGACTGCTCGACACGTCGCCGCTGCACGCCTACCTCGAGCGCGCGCTGCGGCCCGAGCGCGGCCAGCTCACCGGCATCGATTACAACCTGCACCGCGGCGTACTGCGCGCCGTGGCGATCGGCACGACGTCGTTCACCACCGGCCTCTCGGTGATCTGGGTGCAGGGACGCGCGATCGAGCTTTGGGAGCGCCCGAAGCGTCGCAGTGTCCAGACGTGGCTGGGGCTCGACCAAGTGATGGCATCGGCCGCGCTCCCGCTGCTCTTCCCGCTGGTGCAGATCGGGACCGAGTGGCACGGCGACGGCGGCGTGCGACTCGCGGCGCCGCTCTCGCCGGCGCTGCATCTGGGCGCGCACAAGATCATCACCGTCGCGACCCGCTATGAGCGGACTGCGCAGGAGGCCGACATGCCCGACGTCGTCGGATACCCGCCGCCGGCGCAGGTGCTCGGCGTGTTATACAACGCGATCTTCCTCGACCTGATCGACCAGGACGTCATCCGGCTCGCGCGGATGAACAAGGTCTTGCGCGCGGTACCTGAGGAGAAGCGCGATGGGCTGCGCATCGTCGACATCCTGGTCGTCCGCCCGTCGCGCGACCTCGGCCGCATCGCGAAGGAGTACGAGCCGCGCTTGCCGCGTGCGTTCCGGTTCCTGACCCGCGGTACCGGCACGCGCGAGACGGCGAGCCCGGATTTCCTGAGCCTGCTCATGTTCCAGGACGACTACATCGGCCGGCTGATCGAGCTCGGCGAGGCCGACGCCGCGGCGCGGAGCGACGAGATCGCGGCGTTCCTCGGCGGGACCGGGGCGCGGGAGGCGGTGGGGTAATGCGCTGCCCCGCCGTCGGCGCGCGCTAGCGCGTCGGATCGTTGCCCGACGCGGCCGGAACCTTTTCACCGTCGCCCACGTTTCCCCGGCCGATGGGATGACGATCCACGCGAAACACGGGATGATCGGTGCGGCGAGCCCTGGAGGCGCACTGGCGCGAGTACCTGCTGGAAGCGGTGTTACTCGGCTGCTTCATGCTGTCGGCGAGTAGCTTTGCCGTACTCCTCGAGCATCCCGCCTCGCCGGTTCGCCAAGGGATCGACTCGGCCGTCCTGCGACGCGTCCTGATGGGATGCGCCATGGGGCTGACGGCGGTGACGCTCATCTACTCGCCGTGGGGCCGGCGGTCGGGGGCGCACATTAACCCGGCGACGACGCTCACGTTCTTTCGACTGGGACGCGTCTCCCCGTGGGACGCGGCCTTCTACGTGAGCGCGCAGTTCGTGGGCGCGGTGGCCGGGATGCTCATCGCGTCCCGCCTTCTGGGGCTGCTGCTCGCCGCACCGACGGTGAACTTCGTGTCGACGCAGCCGGGCATGCGCGGCCCGGCGGTCGCGTTCGCGGCCGAGCTAGTCATCTCGTGCGTTCTGGCGTCGTGCGTGCTCCGCAGCAACGCCTCGCCACGACTTCGCCCGTACACCGGCCTCATGGCGGGAGCGCTCGTGGCGACGTTCATCACCGTCGAGGCGCCGCTGTCGGGGATGAGCATGAACCCCGCGCGCAGCTTCGGGTCGGCGGTCGTAGCCGCGCAGTGGACCGCCATTTGTGTCTACTTCACGGCGCCGCCGCTCGGCATGCAACGCGCCGCGCAGATTCATCTGCGCGGGCGCGGGCGCGTTCGAGTGTGTGCCAAGTACCGGCCGCACGCTCCTGGCGAAGCGTGTCACTTCTGTGCCTGGGCTGACCGCGATGACGACGCGACACGCCCGCCGCCGCCTGTCGACGCTCCGCCCTCGGCGCTCGCGGCCGTGGGTGCCCGACGCGACGTCGTAGCGCGCTGAGCGACATCTCGCGGGAACTATTTCGCGCCGCCCCCACTTATCGCGACCACCTGAACAGCGCCGCCTCGCGCCAGACGCGCGAGCAGCGCTCGTCTCTCACGAACGAACCACATCGGTCTCGACGCTGGGGTCCCGAGCGTTGGCGGTCAGGCGTACACCCACACTAGAGGAGATAGACGAGTATGCGGACTCTCCAGACGGCGGCACTCCTGGCGCTGCTCGCGCCGGCCGCGACACTCGCGCAGTACGGCAACGGACGCGCAGTGCAGTTCA
>JBHELH010000229.1:0-5796 GCA_046263215.1 Gemmatimonadaceae bacterium
TGTACATGTCACGCCATCCATCCGCCGAAGGTCTGCACCAGCAGCCACGCGTTGAGCGAGGCGATGACCGTCGCGACGAAGTACGCCAGCGCCTTGAGCCAGGTCGGGTTCACGAACTCGCCCATCTTCCGCCGGTCGGACGTGAACATGACCAGCGGAAACACCGCAAACGACAGCTGCAGGCTGAGGATCACCTGGCTGAAGACGAGCAGCTTCGCCGTCCCGTGCTCGCCGTACATAATAGCCGTCACGGCGGCCGGCACAATCGCGATCCCGCGCGTGATGAGCCGCCGCAGCCACGGCCGCAGACGGATGTTGAGGAAGCCCTCCATGACGATCTGGCCGGCCAGCGTCCCCGTGAGCGTCGAGTTCTGCCCGGACGCAAGGAGCGCCAGGGCGAAGACGGTGCTCGCGCCCGCGCCGAGGAGTGGCGTGAGGAGCTGGTAGGCATCCTGAATCTCGGCAACGTCGGTTCGGCCCGTCGTGTGGAAGCTCGCGGCGGCGACGATGAGGATGGCCGCGTTGATGAAGAGGGCGAACGACAGCGCGATCGTCGAGTCGATGAACGCGTAACGGACGGCCTCTCGTCGCCCCGTCGGCGTCTCTTCGTACTTTCTCGTCTGAACGATGGACGAGTGCAGGTAGAGGTTGTGCGGCATGACCGTCGCGCCGAGGATGCCGATCGCGATGTAGAGCATCGCCGGGTTGCGGATGATCTCCGGGTCGGGCAGGAACCCCCGGGCGATGCCGCCGACGTCAGGCTTCGCGCGAATGATCTCGAAGAGGAAGCACGCTCCGACCGTTGCCACGAGCGCGACGACGAGCGCCTCGAGCAGCCGGAAGCCCTTGTTCTGCAGGTAAAGCACGAGCAGGACGTCGAGCGCCGTGATCGCCACGCCCCACGCGAGCGGGATGCCGAAGAGCAGGTTGAGGGCGATGGCCGAGCCGATGACTTCGGCGAGGTCGCAGGCGGCGATGGCGATCTCGCAGAGCACCCAGAGGGCGAAGTTGACGCCTGGGGAGAAGTGATCGCGACAGGCTTGGGCGAGGTCGCGACCGGTGACGATGCCGAGCTTGGAGGCGAGCCCCTGAAGGAGCACGGCCATCAGGTTCGACATCAGGATGACGGTGAGCAGCGTGTAGCCGAACGCCGAGCCGCCGGCGAGGTCGGTGGCCCAGTTGCCCGGGTCCATGTAGCCGACCGCGACGAGGTATCCGGGCCCCGCGAAGGCGAGGATCTTCCGCCACCAGACGAAGCCGGTGACGGGGACGGTGCGGTAGACCTCGGAGAGGCTGGGCGCGACGCGCGCGCGTCTCCAGCCCGGCTCGGGCCTGCCGGTACCGGCGGGCGGGGTGGGAGGCGTGGTGATTCGCGGAAGTGCCATGTTCCGGGGTCGAGGACGACAGGCGGGTGGGCAGCGGCCGGTTGCGGACTGCCCTAAAACCGAATTTCGTACGTCCTAAATTACCGGCGGCCGCGGAGGGCCGCAAGAGCCGGGTTGCGTCAAAAGGACGACTACAGGGACTTCACGTAGCGGCGCCCCGTGAACTCGAAGCCGATGTGCTCGTAGAACGCATGCGCATCGGCACGGCGGACGTGGGTCGTGACCAGGAGTCGCGTGCATCCCCAACCGCGAGCGGTGTCCACTGCCCGATCGACGAGCCGCCGGCCGACGCCGAGCCCGCGCGCCCGCTCGGCGACGACCAGCGCCGTGATCAGACCGACGTCCGCGTCGTCATGCAGCGCGACGAAGCGGTGCACGGACAGTAGACCGACGACCGCGGCCTCTGCGCCGGCGGACGCGACGAACACCGAATCGGTTGGACTTGCATCGCCAGCGCCGAGGAGCCGCAGCATCCGTCTCTGTACGCTCTCCGCTTCGGCGGGATAGCCGAGCTCTCCCAGAAGCGAGGCCAGCGCGGGTGCGTCGGCTGACGACGCGGCGCGGATGGTTACGTCGGCTGCTTCGTGCGCCATCGAGGGGGAAGATAGCGGGCAAGCGGAACGGCCCCGGGGGATTCCCGAGGCCGTTTCGCTTTCCGAACGTCGTAATGGTACTGCTGGCGTGCCTAGGCGCTCTACATGCCCACGCCGATGCGGGTGCCGAGCTCGCGGGCGCGGGTCAGATGCCGCTCGATGATCGGCAGCGTCTCGTCGATGTGCTGCTCCAAGTCGTCGTCGCGCGCGGCCGGACGCATGGCCCGGAGGGCGTTCACCTCATGGTCGTGGTGTCGGATCTGGTAGCGCAGGAACGCGCGGTCGAACGCCGGCGAGCTGGCCATCGTGCGGAGCTGACTGATCATGCGGCGGAGCGTCACCGCGTGACGGTCGCCATCGGCCGGGACCGACCCAATGTCCTCGTCGCGCGACATCTCGAGGCTCGTCGCCAGGTGGCGCGAGTGCTCGTCGACCAGCATGCGTGCGAACTCGCGGACCTCCGGATCGCCCGCCCGCTCGGCGGCCAAGCGCGCCATCTCGACCTCGAGCGAGTCGCCGACGATCATGTGCGCCATGATGTTCGCGTCGGTCATCGACCGATACACCTCGGCGTCGACGGCGTTGAACCCGGGGGCGTCGATGACGGTGCCGGTGGCCGTCTCGGAGACGGTCGGAACGTAAGCGTCCTTGGAGACGCGGATGCCGCTACCCGATACCTGGCCATCCGCCTGCGCCGGCGTGAGGGACGCCGCGATCACCATCGCTCCGGTCCCAACCATGAGCAGCCAAGTGCGTTTGATGTCCCGCATTCGTCCTCCTTTCTTATGTGGTTCTGTCGGTGACTCTCTGTGCTCCGTTTAGTCAGACGGGGCCGTGCAGCTTGTCGTGTGGGGGCAAGACGTACGCCAGTCCGTGGCGCGGCGGCCGAGAGTCCAGGGATTAATCGCGGCGATGGTCCGGACCATTGTGACCGCCGTCACCCAAAAGCATGTCAGTGACGGATCGAGACTTAGGAAACTGATGGGTTACGGCCGAAACCGGGGCGAAGAGCGGGGCATGCGAGTTGCCCCCCGCGCTTTCACACTCGCACCGGAGGCTGGACATATGGACCTCCTGACCTGGCTCATCGTCGGCCTGATCGCTGGTGTGCTCGCCTCGCTGGTCATGGGCGGCACCGGCTACGGGATCATCGGTGACATCATCATCGGCATCGTCGGCGCGTTCGTCGGCGGCTGGCTGCTGCGCGCGCTCGGTACGGGCTCGCCGTTCGGAGGACTGCCCGGCGCGATCTTCGTGGCCTTCATCGGGGCGGTAGTACTGTTGTTCATCCTGCGGATGATTCGGGGTGGGAGGGTGCGGAGGGGGATTTAGGGGGCGGCTACGGGGCGTTCGGCAAGGCGGAAGGGCGAGGGCGTTGTTAGTGAACAGCGCGCACGCGGATGGCGCGGATCGGCGAAGGGCGAAGACGCGCGGATCGCTCCTCGGCTGAACAAGACTCCCAACGGCCACGAGCCCGGACGACGCTTTGGCTACACCCGCTTGGGACGCTCCTCTCGCCCCTCGGTGTCATCCCGCAGGAGCGAGCGAAGCGAGCGAGTGCGGGGCACCCGCGCAGCGGGTCGTCTAGGTGGCGTGCAGCGTGGCCGGCGCCGTCAGAGTGAAAGTAGATCCCGACACTCGCGGCCGCCTTCGGCGGCGCTCCTGCGGGATGACAGCACCGCCAGGCCGGAGCGTCCCGGGGGTGTAGCCAAGGTCTTCTCTCGGGCCGTCGAGCGGAGCCCGCACGGGCTCACGGACCTATCCGCGGCCATCGCAGTTGCCTCCGCGGCCATCCGCGTGCGACACCAACAACTAGCAACGCCGTCGCCCTTCCGCCCTCCCCGCCCCTACCCGAGCCTCTCCAAGAACTGCCTCAGCACCCGCTCCGTGAGCCCCCACACGGTGTGGCCTGCGTGACGGAAGGTTGGGCGTAGCTCCTCCTGACCCCGTACGCGGACGAGTCCCGTCCCCCATGCCGCGCGCTCGCGTAACGCCGGGAGCGGGACCCAGAAGGCTTCGGCGACTTCGGGGCTCGTCACGATTCGGACGTCGGAGCGGACGACGCCGACGTAGGGGCGCACGATGATCGGCGGGAGCACGGGCGTGCGCGGGGAGACGTCGTCCAGTGTGCCGAGGATCTCGCCATCGCGCGCGACGTCGATGCCGGTCTCTTCCCAGGTCTCGCGGATCGCTGTCTGCTCGAGGTCGTGGTCGCCGGGCTCCATGCGGCCGCCGGGACAGGCGACGTGGCCGCTCCACGGGTCGCGCTCGGCTTCGGCCCGCTTGATCATGAGGAGCTCGGGGTCGCCGTGGTCGCCGAGGCGTAGCGCGAGCAGCACCGCGGCGAGGCGCGTCGGCCCCTCCGGCTCCACGGGCTGGCCGGGGTGCTCATAGAGGGCCGCCGCGAGCCGGGCGATCTCCGGGTGGGCGCGCGCGGCAGCCAGCGCCGACTCAGTCGTCGTCACCCGTCGAGGTCCCCGCCCTGCTCCACCCACGCGCGGATACCGCCGGCGAGCGAGCTGACGTCGCGATAGCCCATCTGCCGCAGCACGTCCCCGGCGAGCAGCGACCGGTTTCCGCTCGAGCAGTAGAGCACCACCTTCGCGTCCCGCGCGACCGCGCCCTCGATCTTCCCCTCCAAGGTCCCGCGCGAGATGTGCAGCGCTCCGGGAATGAATCCCAGATTCACCTCGCTCTGATCGCGTACATCGACGAGGACGACCGGCTCACCGCTCTCCTGCATCGCGCGCAAGCCGGCGGCGCTGACTTCCTGGACGCGGGATCGCGCGTCGGCGACGAGATCGGCGTAGCTCTTTTGCATCGACGGGCGGGCCTTGGCTTGAGAGCTTGTGAGCTTGTGAGCTTGTGAGGAACGGCCGTAGACCTTCGGAGCTGACGGAGGGTGTCCGCGCCACAGGCGCGGCCGCACAAGCTCTCAAGCTCACAAGCTCTCAAGCATTCACTCTGACAAACCTCTACCTCATCTCCACCATCAGCGTTCCCGCCTCCGCATCCATCTCCGCCATCGCGCCGAGTGGAATCGTCCACTGGTCATCGATGTGCCCGATCGGCGCGCCGGCGAAGCACGGGACGCGCAGGTCTCTCGCGATCTCGTCGCACAGTGCGTCGAGCGCGCGCACGTTCTCCCCGGGCTCGCCGGGCATGTCGGTGAACGCGCCGAAGACGATCCCGGCGCAGGTCGGAAGCAGTCCACTCAGCCTGAGCTGGGTCAGCATGCGATCGATTCGGTACACGTCCTCGTTGACATCCTCGAGTACGAGGATCACGCCGTTGAGGTCCGCGGCGTAGGGCGTGCCGGTCAGCGCGGCGAGCAGTGAGAGGTTGCCGCCGACCAGTCGGCCGCGCGCGCGTCCCGGGTAGAGCGTGCGCGCACGCTCGGCGGTTCCGCAGGGGTCCTGCCCTTCGACAACGGCGCGGCAGAGCGAGTCGCGCGCGAAGTCGGTGAGGCGCGAGCGCGCCGTCGGCGCGTGGAACGACACGAGCTCGCAGTGCGTGATGAGAGCGGAGTGGAGCGCGGTGACGTCGGAGTAACCGAGGAGCGCCTTCGGGCGGCGGCGCAGCGCGGCGTAGTCGACCCGCTCGAGCAGTCGCATCACGCCGTAGCCGCCGCGGATGCACCAGATCCCGTCGATGCGATCGCTTTGGATCGCGGTGTTGAGGTCGGCGAGCCGCTCGGCGTCACTACCCGCGAGATACCCCTTTCGCGACTGCACGTGGTCGCCGACGGACACGTCCCAACCAAAGCTGTGCGCGTTCTCGACGGCGCGCTTCAGGTCACCTTTGGCCCCTAGCGGCCC
>JBHELH010000230.1:0-4396 GCA_046263215.1 Gemmatimonadaceae bacterium
CCTCAGGCGTGCAAGAAGCGTCCCGACGAGGTGAGTCCGCAGCCCGCAGTCTTACCGCATTTCACCGAGCGCGGCCGCGACCTCGTCGCCGTGCCCGGCGGCCTTCACCTTCTCGAAGACCTTGGCGACGCGTCCCTCCTCGTCGATGACGAACGTCGTGCGCGAGATGCCGTGGTACTTGACGCCGAAGAGCGACTTCTCGCCCCAGACGCCGTAGGCCTCACTCACGGCGTGCTCGGTGTCGGCGAGGAGGGTGTACGGGAGCTTGTGCTTCTTCTTGAACTTCGCGTGGGACTCGACCGAGTCCGCGCTGATGCCGAGCACCACTGCGTTGATTCCCTCGAACCGAGGGAGGGCGTCGCGAAAGCTGCACGCCTCGGCGGTTCAGCCGGGGGTGTCGTCCTTCGGGTAGAAGACGAGGACGACGGTTCGGCCCCGCAGCGACGAGAGCGTGAGCGGCTTGCCTTCGTCGGTCGGGAGGGTGAAGTCGGGGGCGAGTTGGGCTTCGGCGAGCATGGGACGGAATATAGCCCGGCGAGAAGCAAGAACCCCGGGCAGGAAGAGCTGGCCGGCTGCCCGGGGTGTCCGGCGCGGGGAGTGCGTTGCCGTTTAGAGCTTGCCGACGTACAGGCGAGTGATCGTCCGCCCGTCGTTGCTCTTGTTGGCAGTCGTCGTCGCGTTGCTCTTCAGTGCGCTCTCGACCGTCGACGGGCTGGCGCCCGTCTGTGACGATAGGTACAGCGCGCCACCGCCAGCGCCATGTGGCGAGGCCATGGAGGTCCCGCTCATCGTCGTCGTCCCGCCGCCCTTCCGCGTGGAGAGGATACTGACTCCCGGCGCCCAGATGTCGACGCAATTCCCGTAGTTGCTCCAGGAAGCTTCCTTGTCGCTCGCGTCCGTTGCAGCGACGGTCATGATGCCGTTGTTCGTCCCGGCGCCCGCCCGGGCGGGCGAGCTGTTGCACGCATCGGCGCCGTCGTTGCCGGCGGCCAGCGCGTAGAAGATGCCGCTGGCGGCCGAGTTCTTCACGGCGTCATCCACTGACTGATTAGCGCCGCCGCCGAGACTCATGTTCGCCACCGCCGGCTTCTTCGCGTTCGCCGTCACCCAGTCGATCCCCTTGATCACGCCGCTCCACGAGCCGCTACCTCCGCAGCCGAGGACTCTTACACCCGTCAGCGGAGCGCCCGGCGCAACGCCGACCACGTCACTCGCGTTGTCCCTCGCCGCGACGGTACCGGCGACGTGCGTGCCGTGTCCGTTACAGTCCGAGTTCGGCCCACTCGCGAAGTTCACGTGGTTGACGACGTTGAGGTCCGGGTGGGCCTTGTCGATGCCGGTGTCAATGATGTAGGCGTTGACGTTCGAGATCGCGCCTGTGCCGTCGCCGGCCTTAGTCGACGAGATGTCGGCGTCGATCTGGTCGATCCCCCATGGGAGCGTCTGCGCGACGATGCGTGCCACCCCGTCCGGCTCAACGTACTTAACCCGCGGGTCGCCCGCGACGCGTGCGAGCCCGGCCGGCGGGATGTAGGCGGCGAACCCCCTCAGCGCCGCCGTGTACGTGAAGCGCACCGATGCCTCGGAGGCGCGTGCGAGCTGCCCGGTGGCCCCTTCCACGTCCGCGACGTTGTCCTTGAAGACTACGATGTAATGGTCGGGGATCACCTCGCTGCCCTGTGAGGCGGCCAGCAAGGGCTGAAGGTCCCGCGGGGGTGTGGGGCTGGACGGATTCTCGGCGCAGGCCCCGGCGAGGCCGAGGACGGCAACGGCGGCGAGTGAGATGTTCTTGCTCATCCGGCGTTCTCCAGGAGTGGCAGGTGCGACGATGCGCTTCCGCCCGGACCGGCTTCGGCCAGGCAGCGGGAAAGCAAAACGTCGTAACAACGCCTTTCGGGAGCGGCTCACGATCGGGCCGGCTTCTGGTACTGTCAAGATGTTTACGCCCGGCAAGCGATCGAGCTCAGGCGCTCTCCCCGCCGATTAACACCGCCATGAGCGCTTTCTGGACATGCAGCCGGTTCTCCGCTTCGTCCCAGACACGACTCTGCGGCCCATCGATGACCTCGGCTGCAACTTCCTCGCCGCGATGCGCGGGCAGGCAGTGGAGAAAGATCGCGTCGCGCGCCGCGCGGCGCATGAGCGCAGCGTCCACCATGTAGCCCGCGAACGCGCGCTCGCGCTCCTTCTGCTCTTCTTCCTGTCCCATTGACGCCCACACATCGGTGTTCACGACGTGCGCGCCCTCCACCGCCTCGCACGGATGGCGGACGACACGGACGTTCGCGTGCCTGCGGGCGCGGTCGAGGATCGCGCGGTCGGGATCGTAGCCCTCGGGGCATGCGAGCGTGAGGTCGAAGCCAAGTCGGTACGCCGCGTTGATCCACGAGTTGGCCATGTTGTTGCCGTCGCCGACCCACGCGACCTTCTTCCCCTCGTAGGTGCCGAAGTGCTGGCGGATCGTCAGCACGTCGGCGAGCACCTGGCAGGGATGAAGGAGGTCGGTGAGCCCGTTGATGACCGGCACCGTCGCGTAGCGTGCGAGCTCCTCTACGTCCCCGTGCGCGAAGGTGCGGATCATGATGCCGTCGACGTACCGTGAGAGGACGCGAGCGGTGTCGGCGATCGGCTCCCCGCGGCCGAGCTGCACGTCGCGCGGCGAGAGGAAGAGCGCGTGCCCGCCGAGCTGAAAGGTGCCGACCTCGAACGACACGCGCGTGCGCGTCGACGACTTCATGAAGATCATCGCCAGCGTCTTGCCGGCGAGCGGCGTGCGCGTGTACTCGCCGCGGCGCATGCGTTCGGCGAGATCGAACAGTGCGTCGAGCTCCTCGCGGGTGAAATCCGGGATCGCGAGGAAATGGCGGGCGGCGGGGCGGCCGGCGCCCTCGTTCCGCCCCTCTGGCATTATCCCCGACCGCTTGCGAATTACCCGGGCTTCGGGGCCCTGCTGATGCGTGGGCATAGGCCGTAAGTCCAACGTTGTCAGCGCGTTATCTGCGCCGGCCCGCTCTGGCCCTGGCGTTGCTTTACCAGAGGGCACAACTGAACGTTGGCCAGTTCACCCGATAATAGCACACCCGCTGCGAGGCGGGGCCGCAAAGCCAGGAGTCTCTCGGGCGCTGTATCCCCAGAGATCGTCCGGTTGCCGAAGGTGACAGTGAAGGTGAACCGAGCCATTGCGTCGCCGGCCTCCGCGCTGTGCGAGCTGCCAGTGGCTCTGTTTCGTTTCGGCAACCCGGGTCCCCACTCCGGCGGGGTGACTGCGCCGGACATGCACGCACTCAGCACGCCGTACGCTGACCTTCACAAGGAGCACTCTCATGCGCCGAGCGACGCCGCTTGGGCACGGAAAGAACACTCCTCCTGCCCCCGATCAGGAGCATCACCCCAACCCCGCGCCGGCGGAGACGCCGGTCCCCGAAGAGCAGCCGCAGTATCCTCGTCCCTTCTCCGTGGTCCGCGGCGGCGCGCCGGCCGAGCGCCAGCGCCGCACGTCGGGCGAGCACCGGCGCCGCACGACGCCGGCCCGCGCGGTGGTCCAGCCGTCGGATCCGGAGCGACTCCGCCGCGCGCTGGCCGCGATGCGGGAGATGAATCAGCTCACGCGCAAGCGCACGGCGGAGCTCAAACAGCTCTCGGTACTGAGCCGCGACCTCGCGCAGCAGATGCAGGCGTTTGGGAGTGTGATTGGTGGCCTGCGAATCGCACCGGAGAGGAAGTCGGCTGGAGGATAACTATTAACCGTCCGGAATCCAGGACTGCCCGGCCCGCGTGAAAGCGCGGGCCGGGCCTTTTTTCGTGAGGGGTGTGACGGGTGGACGCGTTGGTGCGTCCGACTTACTCCGCCCGCCGGCGTACTTCGTAAGCGCGTCGCGGGAGTCGTTCACTCACTCCACAGAGGACCATGACGCACCGACGCATTACCTTGTCCACCCTCGCGCTCGGACTGGCCGCGGCTGCGGCGTGCGAGAGCCCGATCACTGGCCTGCATCGCCTGAGTCCCGGCGCGGCTTCGCTGAACGTGCAGGACCAGGGGTCCCCGTATTCCTGCACCGACCTGGCTTACGAGGGGACGTTCCACGACGTCGTCGTGCCGGTGGGCGAGTCGTGCATCCTCGCTTACGGAATGGTTACCGGAACCGTGACGGTGCTCCAGGGGGCCAGCGTCTACGTCGCGGGAACGCACATCCACGGGAACGTAGAGTCTCGGAACGCCGCCTCCGTGGATCTGGCCTCCGGTACCATCGATGGGGACGTCGTCTTCGAGGGCAACGTGGGTGGGGAGGCCGGGCCTCCGGCGCTGCGGGTCGCGGCGGTCACGCTCACCCGCGGTGATGTCCGCGTCATGAGAAACGCGGGCGTCGACGTGGCTATTCGCGGCGCGCGAATCCTC
>JBHELH010000231.1:0-2814 GCA_046263215.1 Gemmatimonadaceae bacterium
GAGGAGTAAGCTGCTGCGGTTCCTGCGGGGGTAGAGGGTGGAGGGTGGAGGGTGGAGGGTGGAGGGTGGAGCGAGCGTGCTCGGGGACCCGGGGGACGTACGTGCCGCGAACCGTCTCTACCCTCAGCCCTCCACCCTCCACCCTCTATCGTCGCAGTACATTCGCAGCATGAAGATCTACACGAAGACCGGCGACGCCGGCACGACGGGGCTGTTCGGCGGGGGGCGGGTCGGGAAGGATCATCCGCGCGTCGAAGCGTACGGCGACGTCGACGAGTTGAACGCCGCGCTCGGCGTCGCGCGGGCGGCCGAGCCGATCCCTCGTGTCGACGAGGTGCTGGTGCCGATCCAACGCGACCTGTTCGCGATCGGCGCGCTGCTCGCGACGCCCGACCGCGAGAAGATGCGGCAGCACCTCGAGAAGGCGCGCGTCGACGAGGACCGGGTCGCGGAGCTGGAGCACGCGATCGACGACGCGGACCGCGAGCTGGATCCGCTGCGGTCGTTCGTGCTTCCCGGCGGGACGCCGAAGGCGGCTGCCCTGCACGTGGCGCGAACCGTCTGCCGCCGCGCCGAACGTCGCGTCGTCCGCCTCCAAGCGGATGAGGAGATTCCGCAGGTCGTCGTCATCTACCTGAATCGGCTGTCCGACTTGTTGTTCACCCTCGCCCGCCTCGCCAACCGGCGCGCGGGCGCCGGCGAAGTCACCTGGTGATGTCCGCGCCGGCACCGCGCGACGTCGAGCTCCGCACCTATCGCGTCAGCGTTGCGCCGGGCCTCCTCGATCGGGTCGGCGAGATCGCGCGCGAGCGGGCTCCGGCGCACCGCTACGCCGTGATCACGGACGACCAGGTCGGGCCCCTCTACGGTGCACGCGTCGTGCGCGCGGTCGCCGAGGCCGCCGATCCGCTGCTGGTCACGATCCCGGCGGGTGAGGCGCAGAAGACGCGCGACACGTGGGCACGCGTCACCGACGCGCTGCTCGCCGCGGGGCTTGGCCGGGATAGCGCGGTCATCGCGCTCGGCGGCGGCGTCGTCGGCGACCTCGCCGGGTTCGTCGCGGCGACGTTCATGCGCGGCATCCCGTACGTGCAGGTCCCGACGACGCTACTGGCGATGGTCGACGCGTCGATTGGTGGAAAAACGGGCGTCGACACCGCGGCCGGCAAGAACCTCGTCGGAGCGTTCCACCAACCCGCGGCGGTCGTCGCGGACCCCGAAGTGCTCGCCACGCTTCCGATTCCGCACCTGCGCGCCGGGCTCGCCGAGATGATCAAGCACGGAGTCATCGCGGACGCGGAGTACTTTCGGCGGATCGTCGACAACCTGCCGCGCGTGCTCGACCCCAAACGAGACGCCTGGCTGGATCTCGTCGCCGAACTGGTCGCGCGCAGCGTCGAGATCAAGGCGGATGTCGTGACACGTGACGAGCGGGAGGGCGGCGTGCGGAAGACGCTCAACTTCGGGCACACGCTCGGCCATGCCATCGAGCTGTGCGACAACTATCGCATGCTGCATGGCGAGGCAGTTGGTGCCGGCATGGTACTGGAGAGCGATCTCGCCGAGCGCGCCGGCATCGCGGAGAGAGGGACCGCGGCGCGCGTGCGCGATGCCGTCGCGGCGGCGGGGTTGCCGACGCGTCGCCCCCCAGCGCACGACGCGGCGCAGCTGCTGGCCGCGACGCGCAGAGACAAGAAGGCGCGAGCTGGCGTCGTCGAGTATGCGCTCCCGCGCCGCGTCGGTGCGATGGCGTGCGAGGAGCGCGGCTGGAGTTGTCCGGTCAGCGACGCGCTTGTGCTCGAGGTCCTGCGGTAGCGCCAACCTCACTCGATGCCGGCGACTGACGGCGCGCCGGGTGAGGGGCGGCCGCGTCCGGCGTGGCCCTACAATTGCCGCCCAGAGCGGGCGAATCCATCCAGGCGACAAACTATGTCTTCGTTCGCCACCTATCTGCTCGGCTTCATCATCCTGGTCATCGGGTTGGCGATCGCCGCCTACCTGTTGAACGTCCCGTCCGCGTGGATCATGGTCGGTGTCATCGTCCTGATCGGGCTCGGCGTTCTGATGGCGACGAGTCGGACGAAGTCGCGCGACCCGCAAGTTCCTCCGCCGCCGCCTGGGCCGCCGAGAGGCGGAGGTACCGGCACGGGTGGGCCCGGCTACTAGCGCGCCGTCTTACTGCTGACTTCGCTAAACAGCTGACGCATTGAACCCGCGGCAGCGTGTTCCTAGAGCACGCTGCCGCGGGTTTTTTCTTGGCCGGCGCGTAGCCAACACAGCGTCAACTCGACGGATACGCGGATGGGACCTGTCGGATCAGCCGCGTGCCGGAAAAAATTGTTGACGGAAATGTGAACGAACATTATCCTGCCGGCCGCTGAATAGCGCACGCGAGCGCACGAGAGCTCGCTCCACCTTCCCGCCGAGGTCAGGAGCGCGTATGGAGCACGTGAGCGAGGCCAGGTCCAAAGCGTACTTCAGGTCGTCGCCGAGCAGCGCGTTCGATCAGTACCTTCAGGACATCCAGAAGCTCCCGCTCATCGAGGATCCGGAAGAGGAGCGTCGCCTCGCACGGCGCGCGCAGAAGGGCGATGAGCGAGCCGCCGAGCGCCTCGTCACCGCGAATCTCCGGTTCGTCATCTCCTACGTGAAGAAGTACCAGGGCCATGGGCTCGACCTCAGCGAGCTGGTCGCGATCGGCAACGAGGGATTGCTCAAGGCGGTCCGCAAGTTCGACCCGGACCAGGGCGTGAAGTTCATCTCCTACGCGGTCTGGTGGGTGCGTCAGGCGGTCCTGAAGGCGCTCGCGGAGCA
>JBHELH010000232.1:0-14279 GCA_046263215.1 Gemmatimonadaceae bacterium
ACCCCGCACAACACCGCCCCGACCACCGCCATCGATAGCCCCCAGATCAGCAGCTTCCGGAACAGATCTCGCGCCGCCACCGGATCGGTGACCGTCGCGACGCATAACGCGCCGAGCGTCGACAGCGGCGAGACGTCGACGAGTGCGGAGCCGACGTTGATGGAGAGCGCGACCGCGAGCGGATCGCCGCCGCCGACCTGACGGACGAGACCCGGCACCATCGGCAGGAACGCCGGCAGGACGACGCCCGACGTGCTGCTGTACGTCGAGATGATCCCCATCACGAACGCGATCGCCGCGTTGACCGTCGACGGGCTCGCCACCCAGGCGAGCATGCCGGTGAAGAGGTCCATCCCGCCGGTCGCCTCCAGCACGGCGACCAGCATCGTCACGCCCGTCACCATGAAGATGATGTCGAGCGGGATGCGCCGAATGACGTCGCGCTCGTCGGCCGCGCGCATGAGCACGAGCAGCGTTCCGGCGGCGAACGCCGCGAGACCAACGTGAACGCGCCAAGCGACCGCGGCGACCATCCACGCCGCGGTGACGCCGGCGGTGAGCCAGTGCCGGCGCTCGAGTCGCGCGACGGGCAGCTCGCCATCCGCGCTCCGGCCGGCACGCAGCAGGCGCACGCCGCCGAAGAGGAGATACGCGGCGATCGCGACGAGGAGGTGGGCGAGGAAGCTCGCGGCCCAGACTTTCCACTCCTGGCCGGGGAGCCCGATCCTCGCCATCAGCCCGTTCACCATCGCGCCGACGGCGCTGATCGGTGACAGATTGCCGGCGTTGGCGCCCGTTCCGACCATGATCGCGGTGAGCAGGTTCGGGACGCCCGCCTGCATGGCCGTCGGCATCGCGATCGGCGCTACGAGCGCGACGCTCGCGATCGCTCCCGGGCCGGTCGTGGACAGCACGAACCCGAGCGCAAAGAAGAGGAACGGCAGCAGCCCCGCGTTGCCTCGCACCAGCCGCGACGCCCGGCGAGCGAGCAGGTCGAGCGTCCCATTGGACTTCGCGACGGCGAAGAGGAACGTCACGCCGGCGAGCGTGATGAAGAGATTCGCCGGGAAGCCGGCGATCACCGTTTCGACTTTCATGCGCGCCGCGTACACGCCGATCGCCCACGCCAGCGCGACGGCGAGGAGCCCCACGTTGACGCGGGTCGTCATGCTGAGGCCGATCGCGGCGAGGAGCGCGAGGGCGGCGAGAACGGCGGGAGTCGTCGGGGCGAGCACGGGTGGCGGCGGTGCGTCCTGTGATCCGGCGAGGGGCCGCATATAGCTGGGCGCAAACTTGGCGGCCGACAAGGCCGAGCAGGGCTCCACCGGCGGGGGCTGACGCTCCGACCGCGCGACCATGGCCGCGCGCTGTCGCACCTGGCCGCATGCGCGATTGACCTATAGGTTGTCGATAGGAACGTCGCTGCGAGAGCCCGAATGCCACATCGCCACGCGATCCGCGCGGCAACGCTCGTGTCACTCGTCGTCGCGGGCGCCTGGCTCGCTGAGACCGCGAGCGCACAGGCGTCGCCGTCGCGGACCACGGCCTTCGTCGGCGTCGACGTGCTGCCGATGACCGGTGAGCGCGTCCTCCGACGCCAGACGGTCGTGGTCACCGACGGCGTGATCGCGGCCGTTGGGCCGGCGCCACGGGTCCGGGTTCCTCAGGGCGCCAGCGTCGTCGACGGCACCGGCAAGTACCTCATGCCAGGACTGGTCGACCTCCACGTGCACTTGGTCGGTGACCGTGCCACGCAGCTCGCCCTGCTCAAGGCCTTCCTCGTGAATGGGGTCACGACCGTCCTCAACGTGCGCGGCACGCCGGACCATCTCGCCCTCCGCGCCGACGTCGCGCGCGGAGCGGTGCTCGGGCCGACGATCTACACCGCGGGCGCGTACGTCAACGAGCCGTTCGTCACGACGCCCGACGAGGTCGAGCGCGCGGCCGTGGAGCAGAAGCGCGCCGGCTACGACTTCGTGAAGATGCACGGTAATCTCTCGCGCGAGGCGTACGCGCGGCTCAACGCCGTCGGGCGGCGCGAGCGGATACCGATCATCGGACATTCGCCGCGGAACCTCGGCTTCGAGGCGATGTTCGAGGAGCGCCAGTACGCCGTGCTGCACGCCGAGGAGTTCACCTACGACCGGGCCGGGAGCTCGCGCAACTTCGCGCAGCTGGAGCCGCGGATCCCCGAGATCGCGCGCGCGGCGGCGAAGGCCGGCTTGTGGGTGATGCCGAACCTCACCGCGTTCAGGAACATCGCGCTCCAGATCGACAATCTCGACGCGATGCTCGCGCGCCCGGAGATGGCACTGCTGCCGCCGGCGATTCGCGAGGGCTGGGGTCCGTCGACCAATCCGTACACGCGGCGGTTCGGCAAGGAGAGGTATCCCGAGATCATGGCCCGATACGCGTTCTTGGAGAAGCTGACGCGAGGGTTCCGCGACGCGGGCGCCGGTCTATTGATCGGTACCGACGCGCTCAACACGGGCACGGTGCCGGGCACCTCGGCCCACGACGAGCTCGCGTTGCTCGTGCGCGCCGGCCTCACACCCTACGAGGCGCTGCGGGCCGCAACGGCCAACGCCGGAGCGTTTCTCCAGCGAGCCGACCTGGGCACGGTCGCCGTCGGCAAGCAAGCGGACCTCCTGCTGCTCGACGCGAACCCGCTCGAGAACATCGAGAACACGAGGCGGATCGCGGGCGTGATGGTTCGCGGGCGGTGGCTGTCGCGCGCGGAGATCGCCGGGATCTCCGAACAGCTGAAGCGGGCGCGGTAGGGGTTCCCCGATGCAAGCGCGTCGACGGTGGAGCATCTAGTCGTCGACGCAACCCTCGCGACGCCGGACGTGTCAGACCGACATGACCCTCGACAACCTCCTCCAGGACCTCAAGTACGCCGTCCGCGGCCTGCGCACGAAGCCGGGCTTCGCGATCGCGGTGGTGTCGACGCTCGCCCTCGGCATCGGCGCGAACACGGCGATGTTCGGCATCGTCGACCAGCTCCTCTTCCGGCCGCCGCCGCTGCTCCGGGACCCGGCGACGACGCACCGCGTCTACGTCTACCAGACGTTCCGCGGTGAGACGCGCGCGCAGAATGTCGGGCGGTACGCGCGGTACGTCGACCTTACGAAGTGGACTCACTCATTCGCCCGCACCGCGGGCCACACGCGACTGGATCTCGCGGTCGGAGTCGGTGAGGCTGCTCGCGAGATGAGCATCGCCCCGGTGAGCGCGAGCTTCTTCGGGTTCTTCGACGCCCCGCCGGCGCTCGGCCGGTACTTCACGGCGGCGGAGGACACCCCGCCCGCCGGCGCCTCGGTGGCAGTGCTGAGTCACGCGATGTGGCAGACGGCGTACGGGGGGCGTCGCGACGTCCTCGGGTCGACGCTGAAGATCGGCCCGACGATGTACACGGTCATCGGCGTCGCCGCTCCGGGCTTCGTCGGTCTGTGGCCCGCCAAGCCGCCGGCCGCGTTCATCCCCATCACCAGCTACGCGGCCGGCACCGGCTTCCAGCCGAAAGGCACGACCTGGTGGCAGACCTACAGCTGGAGCTGGATGTCGATGATGGTAGAGCGGAAAGCCGGCGTGAGCATCGAGGCGGCAAACGCCGACCTCGCGAACGCGATGCTGCGCAGCTACGAGGCGCAGCGCGTCGAGCAGCCGCGAGTCTCTCCGACGAACGTCGCGCGCCCGCGCGCGATCGTCGGCTCGATCCTCGCCGAGCGCGGGCCCAATCCGTCCCCGGTCACCAAGGTCGCGACGTGGGTCGGAGGCGTGTCGGTGATCGTTCTGCTGATCGCCTGCGCCAACGTCGCCAACCTGCTGCTCGCGCGCGCGCTCCGCCGCCGGCGCGAGATCGCGCTCCGGCTGGCGTTGGGCGTGACGCGAGGGCGGCTGCTCTCCCAGCTCCTGACCGAAAGCGTGCTCCTGGCGCTCCTCGGCGGCGCGGCCGGGATTCTCGTCGCGCATTTCGCCGGCGCCGTGCTTCGCGCGAGCCTGCTCGAGCAGAGCGAGGCCGCGGCGGGACTCCGCGATCCGCGCACGGTGCTCTTCGCCGCCGCGGCGGCGCTCGCGGTCGGCGTGCTCACCGGCCTGGCGCCGCTCCTCCAGGCCCGACGCACCGACCTGACCGCCGACCTCAAGGCCGGATCGCGCGAAGGCACGTACCACCGGTCACGGGCGCGGATCGCGCTGCTCGTGATGCAGGGCGCGCTCTCCGTCGTGCTGCTCGTCGGGGCCGGTCTCTTCGTCCGCAGTGTGCGCAACGTCCAGTCGATCCGGCTCGGCTACGACGTCGATCCCGTGCTGATCGTCGAACTCAACATGCGCGACGTGAAGCTCGACAGCGCGGCGGCGGCCGCGCTGCGGCTGCGCCTCCTCGAGGCGGCAAAGGCGATCCCCGGCGTCGAGAACGCGAGCCTCCGGAATACCGTGCCATTCTGGAGCACGTGGAGCGTGGGCCTCCACGTGCAGGGCATCGACAGCGTCAATCGACTCGGCCAGTTCGACCTCAACGCGGTGTCGCCCGAACACTTCGCGACGCTGGGGACGCGGGTCATCCGCGGGCGCGGCATCGCCGTGCAGGACGTCGCCGGCGCGCCACGGGTCGCCGTCGTCAGCCAGAGCATGGCGCGCGTGCTCTGGCCGGGGAAGGACGCGATCGGCCAGTGCATGAAGATGAACGCCGACACGATGCCCTGCATTTATGTCGTCGGCATCGCCGAGAACATCAAGGAGCAGAGTCTCGCGGCCGACTCGGGCTACTATTACTACGTGTCGGCGGCGCAATTCTGGCCGCAGAGGGGCGGACTGTTCGTGCGCGTGCGCGGGGATGCTGCCAGGTTCAAGGAGGCCATCCGGCGCCCGTTGCAGCGTGAGATGCCGGGCGCGGCGTACGTGACGATCACGCCGTTCAGCGAGGTCGTCGGCTCGCAGAAGCGCTCGTGGCAGCTCGGGGCGACGATGTTCGTGGCGTTCGGTGTGCTGGCGATGGTGCTGGCAGCGATAGGGCTGTACAGCGTGCTGGCGTACAACGTGGCGCAGCGGACGCACGAGCTCGGGGTGCGGCGGGCGCTCGGAGCGCAGGTCGCGGATGTGGTGCGGATGGTGGTGCGCGACGGATTGCGGGTGGCTGCGGTCGGCGTAGTTCTCGGCGTGGCGGTGGCCGTGTGGGCAGCTCGGTTTGTCGAGCCATTGTTGTTCGGCGTGAAGGCGCGGGACCCGTGGGTATTCGGCGTGGTGGCGGTGGTGCTTGTTGGGGTCGCGGTGGCGGCGAGCTGGGTGCCGGCGGTAAGGGCGGGGAGGGTGGATCCGAACGTGGCGCTGAGGGCGGAGTGATCAGCGGCCCTTTAGGCGTCACGGCGCGCGACGGGCCGTGGGCGCGTACCCACTCTCCTCCAGGGCGCGCGCGTACGGAAGCGCGAAGAGGTTGCGCCACGACTCGGGCCCGTGGCGCCGCACGTAGGCGTCCGCGATACGATACCCGAGAAAGTACCCGATCTTGCCCGGTCCGCCGGGGAGCGGGCGGCTGCGCGCGGCGGCGAAGCGTTCGATCACCGCGCGCTCGCGCGTGCGTAGCTGCGGTGCGACCAGATTCCAGAGCGCGCCCTCGTTCGCCAGCGCCCACTGGGCGAACGCGGTCTCGTCGCCGAGGTAGCCGGCCCAGAAGGCGGCGTAGGGGCGGTAGACGTCGGCGACGAGGGCCGCGACGCGCTCATCGGCGGGTCTGCCCGGCCGGCCGCTCCAGAACCGCGAGCTGCCGCCGCCACAGGTTGTGGATGCCGACGCACCCGCCGAGCGCCCGCTGATCTCCCGCGGAATCCGTGACGACGCCGGGGCCGGCGGACGAAGGGACTGCCGCGCGGCCGCCGCCCATGCCGGCGCACGCGACAACAGTGAGAGTTAGCGCCGCTCCCAGCGAGCGGCGCGAAATTGTGCGCGCACTCAGAGAGCCACGCGGCTCGAAGAGCGCAGCGAGCTGGCGAGAGCCTGCATATGGGACGAGCCGGGTGATGCCTGACGCCAAAAGTTGAGCTGCAAGCGAATCACAACAAAGGGGCAGCGAGCGAAGCGAGCTACCACAGTCCGACAGATTGCTCGTCAGTTCCAAGGGTCGTCAGCCCTGACGTGGACTGCTCAGCGGAGTCGCAAACCACCACCGGTGACCCTCAAGATCGCGCGCACCGTACTCACGCTGGCCATACGGCTGATCGACCGGCTCACTGTCAATGTGTGCACCCGCTGAACGAGCACGCTGGTAGTGCGCATCGACATCATCCACATGGACGAAGAGGCCTGTGTTCGCGACATCCTCAGCGAGTGGAGAATCCAGCTGATGCTCGGCGGTTACGCGGTGTAGCCAAATGGGCACATTTCCCACGCGGACTTCGCCATGGATCGCCTGACCGTCCGGAGTTCGATGAACGGCGCCCGCAACGAAGCCGAATGCCTGAACCAGGAAGTCGTGAGCTGCCGCGATGTCCTGGTACGTCAGAACGGGGATGACTCGCTCGAAGGTCGACATGGCTTCTCCTTAATTGCTTTGTCCGCCCACCGCCGGAGTTGAGCCGCGGCGTCAATCACCCGGCCAAGATGCGCCCGGCCACATGCGCGCGACAGTTCGTCGCGGGGAATCAGGACGCCGGTCGCGCCGGCAGCTTCAACGACTCGTCAGGTGGCCGGCCCTCGACGTCGCCGCCGCCGGCGCCACCTCGCCCGCCAAACGCGGCGAGAATCGCCTCGATCTGGGCGAAGTGGTTCAGATCGTGGCCCGCGTAGTACGCGGCAATGTCGCGGACCGACTCCTTACCTCGTTCCGCATGCACGCCGTACCGGTCCCACTCCGGCGGGGTCAGGGCGTGCCAGAGCGCGAGGTTCGCCTCGCGAAGGGCGCGAAAGAGCGCGAGCGAGGTGCCCGGGTCCGTGGTCGCATAGCGCCCCGTCGCGGCCCAAGTGTCCTGATCGAAGGCCTCGATTGCCGTGCCGGGGGCGGAGAGGATCAGCCGGACGCGGTAGGCGCCCACGAGCTCGTCGTCGGCGAGGTGGGCGGTGATCTCCTGAACGGACCATCGCCCGGGGGCCGGTTTCCGCGTGTAGACCGCCGGCGGCACGCCGGCAAGGAGCGCGGCGAGCTTGGCGGGAGCGGCCGCTAGGAGCGGCAGGGGGTCGCGGCCGGCCACATGGCTGAGGATGCGGGCCTTGTACTGCGCTTGCGTCTCGGTCATTTCCGGCCGTGTACGATTTGCCTCGAGTGGGCACTCATCACGCGCTCACAAACAAGTTCCTGGCCGCCCTAACGCCATAGCTAAGCTGCGAGCGAGTCAAATAGAAGCTCGGGCGTAGCCCGCGGAACTCCGGCAATCGCCCGTCAGCTTCAGCGCAACGTTAGGAACCGCTCCCCGGCGCAAACGCATTGTGCACCCACTGGACGTGCTTTGCCACGTCAGAGTGTTGCTCCTGGGCGGTAGCGAGCCAGACGACCGACAGCAGTTGGGCCATGAAGCGAAGCCGCTTCCGAAACCCTTGGTCAACGGGATGCGGATAGCTACGCAAGACTTCCTCCGCGAACCACCAGCCTTTCCAGGTGACCAGAAACACGAAATCCCTCGCTGAATCCCCCAGTATCGCGTCAGTCCAGTCGAGGATTCCTACGAGCTTCCCCGTCCTCGAATCGACGATCAGGTGCTCCGGAGAGAGGTCGTGGTGGATGAATCGGAGCGGGCCGTCGAAGCGAGCGAACGGCGGCGACATCTGATTCACCCAGCTCAGGGTCTGATCGACGGCCGGGTCGAGTCCATGCAGTTCCGGCGCGAGTTCGAGCGCGCGCTCGAGCCACTCCGTCCTCCCCACGTCGGCCGCGTCCATCTCGACGACGCCGGCGGCTCGAGCAGTGTGCTCCGGGATCGAGTGGATCGCCCCGAGAGCGGCGCTGATGTCACGCGCGAGCGTCGAGAGAAGGTTCGGCTCGACAGCATCCGCGGCAACACCTTCCTCGACAGCATCCGCGGCAACACCTTCAATGAATCGGTGCCCCGCAAACCGGTACGGGAATCCCAGGCCCGGCTGTCCCAGAAGTTCGACGCGTGGGATGGCGATCCTCGGTGGCAGAACTCCGGAAACGAGGTGATGAACTCGCCGTTCTACCTCGAAGAGGGTCGCAGAATCGGCCCGGCGCGGGAAGCGAAACACCCATCCGTCGGTCGTGAGGAAGGCATCGAACTCCCAGCCAGAGCCAAGGTGCCTCAACTCCCGAGAATCGATCGTGGGAAAGCACGCCGAGATGAGGGAGGACGCCGTTTCTCGCGTCAGCGGGCGGTCGGGCTCCCAGGGAGGAGAGCTCATCGATTCCGGTTCTCCGTAGCCCGAGCAGCGCGCTTCTAGCGCCCAAGGTAAGCTGCGAGCGAACCCAGATAGTTGCGGTGCCGCAGGCGCGGCCCCCATGGCCGGCTACGCTTGGGTGAACCGCAGCGTGTTGCCGTCCGGGTCCTCGACGTAGAACTCGCGCGTGCCCCAGGTCTGGTCGATCGGTCCTTCATGAACCTCCACGGGAGCGTCCGCATTCCCCGGCGTGTGTAGCCCTCGTTCCCGGAACTTGCGAAATACCGCGTCGACGTTGTCGGTCATGATGACGATCGCCTGACCGAACGTCCCATCCCCGCCATGGCTGGAGAGGAAGAGTTGGTCTCCGCCACGCGAGAGAACGCTGAAGGAGGGATCGCCGAGGCGCTCATCGCCATCCACACGCTCGAAATCGAGCACGCCGGTGTAGAACGCGAGCGACGTCCTCATGCTCCTGCAGCGAACGGTCGGGATGATCGCCATTACGTCTCCTGGCAGGATCTTCGGCGGAATCGGTTGGGGCTTCGAGCCGAGCAGGTCGAACCAAGAGCTAATTCAGAAGACAGACCACAGTCTGACAACACCTTAGCGGTGGAACTTGTCCGGCACCTCGGCTAATTCGATCTACTGCTTCTGCTTCGCCAGCATCCTCTCTCATATATAGACGGTACGCACCAGGGGGCGACGCGTTCTCACACTCCGGAGCGGACGCGGTCCTGGTGCCCCGAGCGGTCATTCCTCGCTCGAGACGGCTCGATCGCCGTTCTGTTCGCGTCAGTCGCCGCTCCAGACGGGTTAGTCGCCGCGCAAGACGGGTTAGTCGTCCGTCGATGACGTTTCGTCGCAGGTCTGCCGAGTCGCATCGCCCCTCGACGCGCTGCCGGTGCGGCGCGACGGGCGCGTCGCGCGGCACGACGCGCGGTC
Organism: Gemmatimonadaceae bacterium; assembly: GCA_046263215.1. GTDB lineage: Bacteria > Gemmatimonadota > Gemmatimonadetes > Gemmatimonadales > Gemmatimonadaceae > JBHELH01. The sequence continues at coordinate 9,268 of JBHELH010000232.1, forward strand.
CGGTCACGCTCGACGCAGGCTCGCGGCGGCTCGACGCGCCCGAGGGAGCCGCGGACGCTCGTTGAGGCAAGGGCGCCGAACGGTCGGGGCTCGCCCGGAATCGTTTCGCAGCTGCTCGACGCACCCGCGTCGCCCTGGTACGCGCACCAAGCGAGCTGTAGACCGGATTCAGCGACCTCTCAACCCGAGCCGGCGAACCGGCGACGCGCCCGAGCGACCCGCGAGCTGTTCTACCCTCCACGTCGATGCGGCCCACGAGCCGCTGCACGCCCCATTCGTCGACAGGAGGCACGCCACGCGTGCTGAGACGGCGTCCACGACCGCCACGACGCGCCGCCCGAGGGGCTGTTCGCGCTCCGCACCGCGCGTGACGGACGATCAGGCGCGTCTACGCGCGAGTCGGCCGAGGATGCGGAGCTCCTTCGCCGCGCTGTTACTGCTCGATGAGCCGATGACGTCGGCACAGCGGCCCCAATCGGCTCGTGTCGCTCACCCTTTGTGCTCGATCGACTCGTCAGCCTATCACGTCAGCAATGGTGCCCCTCTTCAAGCTCGGCATTAGCAACATTGCGCAGACTTTGTCGATCTCGCCTAGATCCGCGGAACGGTCCGCACACCATCGTTGCACGGCTTTATTAGCATGGTGCTCAATCTCAGCGAGAAGTACAGGGGCCGGCTCTTCGTCCGGCTCGCAGGCGATTAAATCAAGCGCGTCTGCCTCTGACTCGCTCTCCAGTGCTCCCGTGTCGACGTTATAGACGATGGGCGTTACTTGCGTTCGGCGCCGGATTAGTACAAAGACGCGACGCCGGCTGCCGACATAGTACCGCGCCGTGTGACCACAACACCGAGGTTCCCGAGGGAGAACTGACGGCCACCCTGGTCCTAGCGTCGGAAACGCAAGACCGGCCTCCTCGAGTAGTTGGCAGCCTTACCGGGCGAGCCTCGTACAAGTATCACCGGTCAGGATGTGCTCCTGAGGAGTTTGCGGCCATACTCAACGAGGTCTTGGCTGCCCTGGACGACGAACGCGCTCCCGGTATTGAGGGCGGCAGTGTCCGCCCGGATTTCGCCCGGCGCAGCTCAGGGGCTCAAGCCCGCGGCGAGCTTCCCTAACACCTCCCTCAAATCCGGCTTCTCCTCCAAGACCCCCCTCACCGGATCCGCTCCCATCCCCCGCATCCGCTCCACCGCATTCCGGATCGTGAACTCCCGGGGATCCAACCCGTCCACAACCTCCGACCACTCCAACGGCATCGACACCGTCGCCCCCGGCAACGGCCGCACGCTGAACGGCGCCACGATCGTCTGCCCGTACCGGTTCTGCAGATAATCCAGGTAGACCTTCGCGCCTCGCTTCGTGACGTGTCGCGTGATCGTCGCGATGTCCGACGTCTCCCGCAGAACCAACCTCGCCAGCAACTCGCCCAACGTCCGCGCCTGCTCGTACGTGCACTGCCTCCCCAGTGGCAGCATCACGTGCAGCCCGGTCTTCCCGGTCGTCTTCACGTAATTCGGCAACCCAACCGATTCGCACAGTCGATGTAAGACCTGCGCGCACCGGATCACGTCGCTGAACGGCGCGTCCTTCGGATCGAGATCGATCACGCACCAATCACATAGCTCGAGCGACCCGACCGAGCTCCCCCACACGTGCAACGGGATCGAGCCGAGGTTCGCTACGTATAGAAGCGACTCCACCTCGTCGATCACGAAGAAGTTGATCTCCCGCTGCGTCTCCTCGCTCCAGATCTTCACCGTCCGCACCCACTCCGGCGCGAACTCGGGCGCGTCCTTCTGGTAGAAGGACTTCCCGCCGATCCCGTCCGGAAACCGCGTCATCACCACCGGCCGGTTCCGCAGGTACGGCAAGATCCACGGCGACACCGCGCGGTAGTACTCGATCATGTCGCCCTTCGTGTACCGCTCGGCCGGCCAGTAGATCTTGTTCAGGTTCGAGAAGGTGAAGGTCTTGGGCGGCGGCTCCGCCGGCGAGGGTGGAGGGTGGAGGGTGGAGGGTAGAGGGAGCGTTCCGGGGACTGGGTGACGGGAGGCCTCGGTACTGTCACCGCTCTGTCCGCCCTCCACCCTCCACCCTCTACCCTGCCTTACACAGTCCGCCGGCGGCTTGTCATCCCGCATCCTGAGAAACGCCGCGTGCCGCAACAGCCCATCCGGCGTCCACTCGCGAAAGCGCACCTCGCACACGTGCACCGGCTCGACCCACGTCGTCGTCTTGATCTCGGGAATGCCTTCCGCTGGAGTGTTGCGCCCCTCGACGATCGGCCCCTTGCACGGCGGATCAGGCCGCACGATCGGCGCGAGTAGCGCGCCGAGCTCGCGGAGCAACTCCTCGTTGAACCCGGTCCCGACACGCCCGGCGTAGACCAGCGTGTCGTCCACGTAATCGGCGAGCTGCAACGCGCCGAAGTGATTTCGCGTGCCCTGGGGGCGCGTGAAGCCCACGATCACGAAGTCGCCGGTGCGCTCCGCCTTGATCTTGAGCCACTGCGCCGAGCGCCCGCCGCGATAGGGCGCGTCCGCTTTCTTCGCGATGATCCCCTCGAGCCCGACCGCCGTCACTTCCTTGAGGAAGGCTTCCCCCTCACGCTCGATGTGGTCGAGCACGCGCACGGGGCCGAGCTTCGGGACGGCCTGCGTCAGAATCCCTTTCCGTCGCACGAGCGGAAGCCCGCGGAGGTCGAAGCGGCCGAACGCGAGCAGGTCGAATGCGTAGAAGGTCGCTGGCAGCTCCACCGACGCGCGCTTGATGTCGATGGCCGAGCTCAGCCTGCCGCGCTGCTGGAGCCGTGCGAAGCTCGGTCGCCCCTGCCAGTCGAGCACCACTACTTCGCCGTCGAGGATGCACTCGGTGACCGGGAGCGCCTTGATCGCGCGCACGATCTCGGGGAAGACCGCTGTGTAGTCGTTCCCGTTCCGCGTCAGGAGCAGCACGTCGTTGTTCGACTTGCTCGCGATCAGGCGGTAGCCGTCGAGCTTGAGCTCGAACAGCCACCCGTCGCGAGTGAACGCCTCGTCCGCCGGCTCGGCGAGCATCGCCTGGACTTTCGTCGGGTCGACAGGTGACTGAATGGCACCCGCCTGCTCGGCGGCTCTCCCCAACTCGGCGTCGGGACTCGCACCGGCCATCACCTCCTCGACGGTGAGCCCGGAGAGCACCGACTCCTCGGGGAACTGGTCGCCGGGGCTCTTCACATAGGCGTCGCGTTCCTTGATCAGCAGCCAGTCACGCTCGCTCTTCTTGATCTTCACGAGCGTCCACTTGCCGTGGAGCTTGTAGCCCTTGAGCTCGAAGAGGAGCTTCCCTTTCGCGATCCCTTCCTTCCAATCCTCGAGCGGCACCCACTCGCCGCGGTCCCAGACGATCACACCGCCGGCGCCGTAGTTCCCCTTCGGGATGTTGCCCTCGAAGTCGCCGTACTCATACGGGTGATCTTCCACCTTCACGGCGAGCCGCTTGTCGTTCGGGTCGTACGACGGACCCTTCGGCACCGCCCACGAGCGGAGCACGCCGTCCATCTCGAGCCGCAGATCGAAGTGGAGCTGCCGCGCGGCGTGCTTGTGCACGACGAACAGCCGGCCCATGACGGGCGAGACTGTCCCCAGCGGCTCTGGCGAGCGATCCGGAGAGCGCTTCGCGCGGTAGGTGGCTAGCGGGTCTTCCCCCTTGGCGGACCCATCCGGTGGCGTAGTACCTGCTGTCACCTCTTGCGGCCCCATGCGTCGGATTGAAGGCTAGTGCTCAGCGAACCGAGCTCCGCTTTATGTGTACTGCTCGGTACGCCATCGCGCTGCTCCGTCCTCCACCCTCCGCCCTCTGCCCTGGTTCTCATGCCCGCTCGCTCCATCGGCAGCGCCACGATCTCCTTCGGCCTCGTCTCCGTCCCGATCAATCTCTACTCCGCGTCTGAGACGAGGCCGAGCGTGTCGTTCAACATGCTCCACAAGAAGTGCGGCTCGCGGCTGAAGCAGCAGTACATCTGCCCGAAGGACAACGAGGTCGTCACTCGCGAAGAGACCGTCAAGGGATACGAGTTCGCCAAGGACCAGTACGTGATCCTTCAGGCGGAGGAGCTGAAGGCGCTGGAGGAGAAGTCGACCGGGATGATCGAGGTCATCGAGTTCGTCCCCCTGACCAAGGTCGACCGCGAGTACCTGGAGAAGTGCTACTACCTCGGCCCCGGTAAGGGAGGAGAGCGCGCGTATCGGCTGCTCGCCGAGGCGCTGAGAGAGACGGGTAAGGCGGCCCTTGGGCAATACGCGGCGCGCGGGAACCAGTACCTCGTTCTTCTGCGCCCGGTGAACGGCGTCCTCGTGATGGAGCAGCTCCACTACGCCGAGGCGATCCGGGCGACGAGCGAGGTCCCAGTGCCCGCGGGCGACGTCAAGCCGCAGGAGCTCGCGCTCGCGAAGCAGCTCATCGAGCAGACGACGAACGAGGAATTCGAGCCGCACAAGTACAAGGACACCGTTCGCGAGCGCATTCTCGAGGCGATTCAACGGAAGGTGGACGGCCAGGACATCACCTCTGACGTGACGCAGGATGCCGAGGGCAAGATCATCGACCTCATGGAGGCGCTGAAGGCGAGCCTCGCCAAGACCGCCAAGCCGGACGCTGACCGGAAGGTGTCATGAAGCTGCTCGCCGGCACGAGCGGCTACGCGTTCAAGGAGTGGAAAGGCTCCTTCTACCCCGCCGATCTCAAGCAGGACGGCTGGCTCGGCTTCTACGCGAGCAAGTTTCCGTCGGTCGAGATCAACAACACGTTCTATAGGCTGCCAAAGGAGAACGTGCTGCTCGAGTAGGCGTCGCAGGTGCCGGAGCAGTTCACGTTCGCGATCAAGGCGAGTCAACGCATCACGCACCACGCGCGGCTGAAAGAAGACGCGGCGAGTCCGCTCGAGTACCTTCTGCGCACGACATCATCACTGGGCAGCCGGCTGGGACCGATCCTCTTCCAGCTCCCGCCGAACCTGAGGAAGGACCTGAAC
>JBHELH010000233.1:0-11614 GCA_046263215.1 Gemmatimonadaceae bacterium
GCGGAGAGCGCGAACCACAGCTCGAGATCGCCCTCAGCATATGCGCGGCGCGCATCGAGGCGTCCGGTGGTGGAGATCGCCAAGTCTTGACGGAGGCGGCCGACCAGCGCCTGCGCTCCACGCCGCACAACCGATGCTTCCTCCGGCGAGAGAATCGCGGCACCCGCATCCGCTGAGGCCGTGATCCCGAGCGCCTGCGCGGTCCGGCCATCGAGGTTTCCGGTTGCGATGATGCCCTTGTCGATCTGGAACTCGAACAGCGCGCGCTGCGTGGCCTCGTCGAGCCGGCCGTTGATCGGCCCGCGATAGTAATTCTGCTGCGTGAGCGCCTGCTGCGCCGCGCGGATTCTGTCCGCGGAGGTGTAGATCGTGAACGCATCGGGTGCCCGTGCCGTCCCGCGGCGACTCAGGACCAGCCCCTGCTCGAGCTGAACCGCGAGCGGAGTGCCTGCCGGCACGCGAACGTCGCGACCTTCGGACAACAGACCGCCCAACGCAGCCAAGATCCCGGACGCGGGACCCCTCTCGGAACCCGCTCCGGCGATTGCCGCCCCCACACCGCCACGGCCGCCGACCAGCACGACGCGGGCATTGGGATCGGATTCGATCTGCCGCCGCTCGGCGGCATCAGTGCTCGTCAGCTTTCCGCTCAATGAGTGGGCCCTGCCATCGGGCAAGGTAAGCCGGTCGAAATTGACCTCGATCACCCCCGACCGCTGGCGGTCAGCTGGCTGGGCGAAGGTCACCACTCCTCGGATCCGGCTGCCTGCCGGAATCACGGTGTAATTCTCCACACGAACGGTATCGACCACGACTGTCTCAAAGGTCTGGCCCGCCTTCGCGGTCGCGGATTCGAGTGGACTGGAGGTTCGCACGATAATCACCGTGCCCTCCGGCAACACAATGCGCGTCTGCGCTGAGAGTCCCGTCACGGCAACGAGCATGAACACCAGTGTCCACGCTCCGGCTGCCATGGACCTTGCTCGGCTGAGTCTCATAGTGACGCCCCCCCTGAAAAACCATGCCTGCCGACTAGCGATGCATTCGCTATTGCTCAGCACGGATCGTTCCGCGTCGGCTGCTCATCGTCAGCTCGAAGGCCAAGTCGAGAGCCTTCGGCAAGGGGCATTCTGAGGGGTTACGACGCGGGCGCGTTTCCCTACGCTCTACCGGCCGGGGTCCATCGCTGCTCTTCAGCGGCCTACGCGCCGCCTGGGGACACCGCGCTCTTTCTGAAGTACGCCTCGTTCGCCATGTGACACGCGAGCGCCGCGTTGTGCCCGAATACCGCGTCCTCGACAACGGGTTTCCGCGTGCGCACCGCGTCGAAGAAGTTCCAGAGGTGCGGTCTGACGTCGTCGTAGGCCGGCCCCCGGATCGAGATCGTCTCCGTCAGCGGCACTTGGCCCGGCTTGGGATCGTTCTCAGCGTGCCACTTTTGGAAGTACGCGTCGCGTAGCGGCTTCGGAAAGCTGTACGCATAGGAGCTGGGCGATTGGTCCTTCCCGCTCTGCGGGGAGAAGGTGATCCCCGTGCGGGTGACCTCGAGGACCCCCTTCGAGCCGTGGAAGCGATACAGCTCCGGCACCTCGGTGCCGAGGTTGAGGCGCATCGAGACCGGGAGGTCGCCGTAGTAGTACAGCACGGCGTGGACGTCGGGCATGTTGCGGCCGTCCTTCCAGCGTCGGATGCCGCCAACCGCCGTCGCTTGCGTCGGCGGCTGGTTCAGTCCCGTCATGAACATCATGCCGCTGATCAGGTGCACGAGCAGGTCGCCGGCGACGCCGGTGCCGTACTCCTTCCAGCAGCGCCAGCGCGCAAAGACGTAGGGATCGAACGGACGCTTGGGCGCCCGCCCCAGCCACGTGTCCCAATCGAGAGTCTGTGGTGAGAGATCCGGCGGCGGGGGGTACTGCCAGGCCCCTGAGGGATCATTCCGACCGAGCTGGGCTTCGATCAGCGTCATGTCGCCGAGTGTCCCCCGCGAGATCAGCTCCTTCGCCTTGGCGCAGATCTGGGAGCTCACGCGTTGCGAGCCGACCTGCACGATGCGTCCGCTCTTCCTGACCGCATCCACCATCGCGACGCCATCGGCGGGGGTGTGCGACATCGGCTTCTCGCAATAGACGTCCTTGCCCGCGCTCACCGCGTCGAGCACGATCTGCCTGTGCCAGTGATCGGGCACCGCGGCGATGATGCAGTCGATGTTCCTGTCGTCGAGCAGCTGCTGATAGCGGCGCGTCACCGGCAGGTCGGCTCGCGCGATCTCGCGCGCCAGCGCGTGGCGGCCGTCGTAGAGATCGCACGCGGCGGCGCACTCGACTCCGTCGAACTTGATCGACTCGCGGAGCAACACCGATCCCTGCATCCCGACGCCGATGATGCCGAACCGCACGCGCTCGCTGGCTGGAACGCGAGGCGCCTGCCACACCGGCGCCGGACTTGGGAAGACGGGGCTACCGACGAGTGACGCGCCGGCGACCGCCGCGCCGACGCCGAGAAATTCGCGGCGTGAGAACTGGTCGTTCCTCATGTCGTCACCTGGGTTGGAAAGTGCTCGAGGCGCAACGATGCGCAACGAATCGCGATCTCGCCAGGGTGTTGCAACCGAGGTCCTCCGTGTGGCGCACGTCGCGGGAATGTCTCATACTGTGCCCCCGTGAAGAGAGGCCTGTACGTCGTTATGGGCGTCGCCGGTTCCGGCAAGAGCACAGTCGGAGCAGGGCTCGCCCGCGCGCTGGACGTCGACTTCGTCGAAGGGGACGAGTATCATCCCCGGGAGAACGTCGAGCGCATGGGAAGGGGAATTCCGCTCACCGACGACGATCGCGCCGGATGGCTTCGCGTGCTCGCCGGCCGAATCCGTCAGGCCAAGGACGCCGGCAGCGGTCTCGTGATGACCTGCTCGGCGCTCAAGCGATCGTACCGGGACGTGCTTCGCGACGCGGCGGACGACCTACAGTTGGTCTATCTCCGAGGTTCGCGGGAGCTGATCGCCGAGCGCCTCGCCAACCGGCGCGGGCACTTCATGCCGGCGTCCCTTCTCGACAGCCAATTCGCCACGCTCGAGGAGCCGTCGCCCGACGAGGGAGCGTGGATCTGTGACATCAGGGAGACGCCGGAAGCTCTCGTCGCCGGTCTCGTGGCCCGCGCGTCGGCATGAGCCCAGACGGCCGCCTGCTCCTCTACGCGCTCGTCGCGGTGAGCGCGCTCATCCTGCTCATTGCGCGCTTCAAGCTGCACTCGGTCGTCGCGCTCATCGGCGTCTCGCTGGGAATGGGCGTGACGGCCGGAATGCCCCTTGGCACCGCGGTCAGATCCTTCCAGGACGGCGTCGGCAGCACGCTGGGCTTCATCGCGATCGTCGTCGGACTCGGCACGATGCTGGGGAAGATGATGGCCGAGTCGGGTGCTGCGACGCGCATCGCGACGACGCTCATCTATGGATTCGGCAAAGAGCGCGTCCACTGGGCGATCATGGTCGTCGCCTTCATCGTCGGGATCCCGGTCTTCTTCCAGGTCGGCTTCGTCCTCCTCGTTCCGCTCGTGTTCACGATCGCGCGACGCACCGGGATGTCGCTCATCAAGCTCGGGATCCCGCTCGTGGCAGGCCTTTCGGTGGTGCACGGGCTGTTGCCGCCACATCCGGCGGCGATGCTGGCGGTGGGCGCCTACAACGCCGATCTCGGCCTCACGATTCTGTACGGTCTGCTCGTCGGCCTCCCGACCGCTTCGCTCGCGGGGCCCGTCTTCGCCGCGCGGGTCGCCCACCGGATCGCGCTTCCACCGGAAAACCCGCTTGCGGCACAACTGGAAGGGAGCGCGGTGCAGGAGATGCCCGGATTCGGGATCTCGGTCTTCACGGTCATGATCCCCGTGATCCTGATGCTCCTCGCCAGCGCGGGAGGCGTCGCCCTCGACGCGGGCAGCCCGCTGCGCGCGGCGCTGCACTTCGTCGGTCACCCGATCGTGGCGCTGCTCCTCGCATTGCTGTTTTCGTTCTGGTCGCTAGGTCGGCCGCGGCGGTTCACGCGGGAACAGGTGCTCAAGTTCTGCAACGACTGCCTGGCCCCGACGGCGGCGATACTGCTCGTGATCGGCGCGGGCGGTGGCTTCAACCAGGTGCTCGTGCAGAGCGGCGTCGGGCGCGCCGTCGCCGGGATGGCAACCGCATCCCACGCCTCGCCGCTCGCCCTCGCGTGGATCGTGGCCGCGCTCATCCGCGTGGCGACCGGATCGGCAACGGTCGCCATGACCACGGCCGCCGGAATCGTCGCACCCATCGCGGCGTCAATACCCGGGACAAGCGCCGAGTTGCTGGTGCTCGCGACGGGCGCCGGCTCGCTGGTCCTCTCGCACGTGAACGACGCCGGCTTCTGGCTCATCAAGGAGTTCTTCAACATGACGGTCCCGCAGACGCTGAAGACGTGGACGGTCGCGGAAACGATCATCGGCGTCGCGGGGCTGGGATTCACGGTGCTTCTGGGTCTTATCGTGGGATAGGGTGCGCGCACGAGGTTGGAGGTTGGAGGTTGGAGGTTGGAGGTTCGAGCTTCGAGAGAGTGATACATCCACCCGAACCTCGAACCTCCAACCTCCAAACTAGGAGGTCCTTCATGACTGTCGACCGAAGCACCAACGCCGTTGGTTGGATCATCACGGCCGCGACCCTGGCCGCGCTCGCGTGCAGCGCCGTGCAGCAGACGCCGAGTCCAGTGGGAGCGCCAATGCCGACGAACGGTTGGATCGACGCCTCGGCGACCCTCGATCCGGCGAGGACCCCGGTGTACGAGGGCGATGCACCGATGCGGTTCGACTTCCTCAAGGACATGCGGAAAGGCGACGTCCTGACGCTGTCCGCGTACTCGTTGGGCGCGCACAGCGGCACGCACATCGACGCGCCGATGCATTTCGTGCTCGGCGGGGCGTCGATCGACCGCGTGCCGCTGGAGCCGCTGATCGGGCCGGCGCGCGTGATCGACATCCCCGACAACGTGCAGGCGATCGACGCCGCGGAGCTCGGCCGGCACGCGTGGAGGGGCGCGCGACGCGTGATCTTCCGCACCCGGAGCTCCGTGCGCGGCTGGATGCACTCACCCACCTTTCATCGCGACTTCGCCTACATCGCCCCCGATGCAGCGCAGCTGCTCGCTGACGCGGGAGTGCAACTGGTGGGGATCGACTACATCTCGGCCGAGCAGTTCGGCGCGCCGGCGCCGAGGGCACATCGGATTCTGCTCGGCAAGGGGATTCCGATCGTCGAGGGGTTGGCGCTCGTGGGGGTGCGCGGCGGGGAGTACGACCTGATCGTATTGCCGATGAAGGTGGCGGGACACGAAGGTGCGCCGGCACGCGCCGTCCTGCGGAAGCGAGGTCCGTAGGCAAACGGCCCCTGCCAGGCGCTGTCCAGCTGGAACAGTCGACTTGCGCGGAAGGCGACCAGACCTACTCGAGAACCAGCATGAACGTGCTCATCACGGAGCCAGGAACGACCGAGCGGCTGGGGATGGCGACACTGCTCGTCGCGCCGGAAGCGTGGACGCCGGCCAGCATCTCACAGCCCGCTTCTGCGATACGAGTCGAGCTCGTAGAGCGCGATCGACGTCGCTACCGCCGCGTTGAGCGAGGTCGCGGTTCCGCGCATCGGAATACCGACGATCGCGTCGCACAACTCACGATAGGCATGGCTCAGCCCACTCGTCTCGTTCCCGACGACGAGCACGATGTCTGGCCCCCAGCGAAAACCGCGAAGTGGGACCGACGCATGGGCGCTCGTCCCGACGAGCATCAGCCCAGCGCGCGAGCGCCGGAGGTCGCTCACCCACGACGCCACCTCGCGGTGGGAGGGAAGGGCGATGCTCGGCACCGCGAAGAACGACCCGACGCTCGCGCGGATGGTCGACGGGTCGTAGAGGTCGACACCATGCCCCGTCAAGATCACGCCCGTGGCGCCGAACGCATCGCATGAACGGATCAGGGTGCCGAGGTTCCCCGGACTGGCGGGTCGATCGACGACGACGACAAGCACGCCGTCCCCGGTGGGGAGCCGGTCGAGTGAGTCGGGCCGCATCGCGACCACCGCCAGCAGCTCGGACGGCTCCTCTTTCTCGCTGATCGTCTCGAACAAGTCCGGCGCGACCTCGAGGTGGCACTCGGCCGTCGACGCGTCGAGGATCGACGATGCCCACCGTGATAGCTCGCGACCGCGCGGGTAGGCGAAGGATCGAACGGTCCAGCCGGCCGCCAGGGCACCATTGATCGCGCGCACACCCTCGATGACGAACTCGCCGTAGCGATGGCGCTTGATCCGGTTTCGCCGCAGAACCTCGATGCGCTGAAAGGCGGCGTTCGCGGTCGAGACCTTCAGAACGCGCGGTCGCATTCAGTGAGCGCGTAATGCGCCTAGCTCGCTCTGTTTGGTTGCCGCGTGGTTGCTGTCGGCGATACGGGTTGCGGCACGCCGTCTACAGGCTTCTCAGCTCCGCGGCGGCGTCCAACGTGGCGCCGATCTCGCGCGAGAGGGCTCGCGCCTCTTGCGTTGCCGTGGAGACATCCGAGAGCGCCGACTGGAGCCCGGACGACCGCAGCTTGATCAGGTCGAGTCGAAGATTGCCGAGTGCCAGCCCCGCGTTGTCGAGCTGACGCGCAAGCTCGGCGCGGCGCTGTGCGAGCTCCTCGAGCGTGTCGCGCTGTCGCCGGAGGAGCGCGAGCCGGCGCTGGCCTTCGGGCGACTCGCTCTCGCCCTGCACGTCGGCGATCCGCGCGTCGAGCTCGTCGACCAGGCGCGGGTCGATACTCTGGTCGAGTCGTTGCAGCGTCTGCGCGAGGTGCGCGACGCGCTCGACGAGCGCGTTGACGGTGGGCACCAGGTCGGGAAGCAGCGCGCGGTCGGGCTTCGGCAGCGTGGCGACGATGTTCAGGATTGCCGCCCGGTCCTCCGCCGCGCGGCGGATGGCGGCGCCCTGCGGACCCTCGAGGATCTCGCGCGGCGCCAGCTTCCCGAGCTGCCGCTCGGTCGGCGCGGGAGGCGGCCTGGGGATCACCCCCCGCGCTCTCGGCATCAGGAAGACGCGGCGGAGCTTGAGACCGGCCTGGCGCAGCGACTTCCCCCGCCGCCACAGCTTCACCGTCATGTAGAGCGGCACGATCGGCGAGAAGACGAGCGGCGGGATTTCGTCGACCCCGGCCACGAAGCCCGCAATGCCGGCGGCCATCGCCGCCGCGGTGAGCACCGCATAGCCCCGCGCGGCCTTGATGCGGTCGAGCAGATTGATGCGGCCGTGCCAGAGCCGGAGGTCATACCGTTGGTCCGGCGTCAGCGATGCGAGGTGCTCCGGCTCGAGGGTGATCTCGCTCGCCGGCCGCTGCGACGTCGAGAGGTTCGAGCGATCTTGCACGGCCGGTGATCCGCGCCGCGGGGAGACGGGACGCGCATCGACGCGCGTGCTCTCTCGCCCCGAGCGGTCGCGCCGTGCGCTCTCAGGCCGGGGCGAAGTGTAACGCACCGGCTCCCGCGGCTCCGTGCGCCACGAAGGGCCTGCGGCTTCGTCGGACAGGACCGCCTCGCGCAGCGCGGCCGCCGTCGGCCAACGGTCCTCCGGCGCCTTCATCAGCGCGCGCTCGATCGCCTCGCGCAGCGCCCGCGGCGTCTCCGGACGCAGCTCGGCGATCGGTCGCGGGCGTTCGGTCACCTGCTTCATCAGCAGCGCCATCGAGTTGCCCGCCGTGAACGGCACGCGCCCCGTCAGCATCTGGTACGCGAGTACGCCGAGCGAGTAGATGTCGCTGCGACCGTCGATCTCGCGCTCGCCCACGGCCTGCTCGGGGGACATGTAGGCCGGCGTGCCGACGGCGATGCCGGTGACGGTGAGCCGCGTCCCCGCCTCGATCGCCCGCGCGATGCCGAAGTCGGTGACCATCGCCCGCCCCGTCTCCCCATCGAGCAGGATGTTGTCGGGCTTGATGTCGCGGTGGATGACCCCGCGCACATGCGCGTAGGCGAGCGCATCGGCGATCTCGCAGAGGAGCCGGCGAACCTCGTCGATCGGTTGGCGCGGCTCGCGCGCGAGGAGCGCAGCGACATTCCCGCCCGTGACGAGGGCCATCACGAAGTAGGCGATCCCCTCGCGCTCGCCGACGTCGTGGATCGGCACGATGTGTGGATGCGACAGGAGCGCCGAGGTCTGCGCCTCGCGCGTGAAGCGCGTGCGGACCGCGGAATCGTACGCCAGCTCGGGGGGCAGCACCTTGATCGCCACCGGCCGGTTGAGGCGGAGGTCGCGCGCACGGTAGACCACCGACATGCCACCGCGCCCGATCTCGCTCTCGAGCTCGTACTGGTGCCCGATCGCGCCGACGACGCGGGCGTGGAGCGATTCGCTCATGGGCGACTCTCGTGCGCGCAGATCGCGAGCGCCGTCATCTGTTGTGTGGGATGGTGGCCTTCGTGGCCATCACGAGCTCTCCGGGACCGCATGCCAGCCAGCATGATGCCTACGGACGCGGGCAGTCGCCAGTGTCAGACCGGTATGCCTGGCTATGCCTGGCGCGCCGGTCTGCGCCGCGCCGGCGCGGGATGCTCGAGTGCGTCCGGGTGGGTTGACAAACGGCGCCGAGTAAAGCGAGCCTTCCGTCAGCGCGCGTTGGGGCGCCTCCTGTCCGCGGCAAGGGAGTCCTCTCCCACCCAATCGGTTCGGAGCTGCTGCATCGAACCTTCTTCCAGCCTGCTATTCAGCGGACTTCAGGCGTTATGGGAGGAGGTCTCATGCCTAGGCAGATCACGCCCAGGACCACCCTCGAGAACCTCAAGAGGGAGGCGAAGCGCTGGTTGAAGGCGCTTCGCGCGAACGTCGGCGAGGCCCGCGCTCGTCTCCACCGCGCATTCCCCGAAGCCCCCGACCTGCCGACACTCCGCGACGTGCAGCACGCGCTCGCCCTGGAGTACGGTCTACCGGGATGGACGGCGCTCAAGAATCGGCTTGCCAAGGACGCGCCGATGCGGCGCTACGAAAAGGTGGCCGAGGCGCTGGTCACGGCGTACCGGACAGGTGAGGCGAGCGCGATGCGGACCGTCTGGGACTACTTCGGTCACATGCGCGCGTGGGACGGAATGCGGCGGTACGTGCGCCTGGATCTCGGCAAGCCCGAAGAGCCGCGGAATCCTGCGGAGGACGATATCACGCTCGCCGAAGCGCAATTCCTCGTTGCTCGCGCGCAGGGGTTCGAGAGTTGGCAGGCCTTGCTGGACTTCGCGACCTCGGTACCTGCGGGGAAGACGACGATCGCCGCTAAGGCCGTCGCGGTGTACTCGGTCGATCCTTCCGGATCGAAGGAGGTAGCGGCCCGCTGGCGGGACTGGGACGAGGTCATCGGCGTGATGCGCGAGCGGCGACTGCCCGGCTTGCACGCGAGCGGCCAGATGACCGACGCGCTCCTGGAGCGTGTCTCGCGGCTCGATCACATCACGGTGCTCGACCTCGAAGGGTCGAAGGGCCTCACCGACGACGGTTTGCGCCACCTCGCGCGTCTGCCGCGGCTCCGCCACTTGAACTTGATGGGCTGTGGGGTCACCGATCGCGGCCTCGACGTGCTGCGGCGACTGCCGGCGCTCGAGTCGATCGTGCTTGCGTGGACGCGGGTCACCGACGCCGGGGTCGCCCATCTGGCGGCATGTGGGAATCTTCGGACAGTCGACCTCTCCGGGACGCCGACGGGCGATGGCGCCATCCGCGCACTCGCCGGCAAGAGGGAGCTTCACGATTTCAGATCGGGCGACGGGGTGACCGACGCCGGCCTCGCGCTACTCCACGAGCTCCCCGTGTTCAAAAGCTGGCAGGGCGGCGAGCCGAGCATGGCGCTGTTGGGCTTCGACGCCCGCCCCAACTATCTGATGCTACGCGGCCCGTTCACCGACAACGGGCTGGCGAAGCTCGTCGGGCTCGACGGATTGTTTGCGTTGAACGTCGACAGCGGTCGGCTCGCGATCACGGGAGCCGGACTCGCGCCGCTCGCGAATCTTCCGAACCTCGGCTGGCTGGCGTTCGATGCCAAGGACGAATCGATGCCCTACATCGCCGCGCTGCCACGGCTGCGCTTCCTGATGTGTCAGGATACCTCGGCCGGCGACGACGGATTCGTGGCGCTGAGCCGGTCGCGGACGATCGAGTACATCTGGGGGCGTCGCTGCTACAACCTGCAACGCCGCGGCTTCACGGCGCTCGCCGACATGCCCGCGCTTCGCTCGCTTTCCGTGAGCTGCAAGAACGTCGACGACGTCGGCTTGTCGGCACTACCGCGCTTTCCCGCGCTCCGAGAGCTGATGCCGATGGACGTTCCAGACGAGGGATACCGCCACGTCGGGCACTGCGCACAACTCGAGTCCTTGATACTGATGTACTGCCGCGAGACGACGGACGTCGCGACGCAGCACGTCGCGGGGCTCACGCAGCTGAAGAAGTACTTCGCGAGCTACACCCGGATCACCGACCGCACTCCGGTGATCCTGAGCGGCATGCCCTCGCTCGAGGAGGTCGAGTTCGACTCCTGTGCAGGTCTCACCAACACGGGCATCGCGGCGCTGGCTCGGCTCCCCCGGCTGCGCGAGCTACGCGTGTCGAGCATGCCGAAGGTCACCAGCGACGTCGCCGCAGCGTTTGGCGCCGAGGTCCGGGTCAGATACGCGCCTTGAGGCGCGCGGCGTGCCGCGAAACCGGACTTATCGCACGGCGCGCTTCTCGATGCGAATGACGCCCGAAGCGTCGACGCGCGCGTCGAGCGCTCGCGTCGCGAGGATAATGCCGAGGGCACGCTGCCAATCGACGTCCTGGAAGGACGCGGTCACGTCCGGGTCACCGACGTCAGGCGCCAGGACGATGGTCCGTCCCGAGAAGGCAGCGAACGCCCGGATCACGTGGCTCAGCGGGGCGTTCTGCCACTCGACGGTGATCCGAGCGCGCTCTTGCGCTCGGCCGATGGAGGGCGACAGGGCCAGCAACGTGAGGGCGAACCCCGCGGCGAGATACAGGCGCCTACGCATGATGCTCAACCTCTGTGGCGAGTAGTGGCGGGCCAACCGACTCCGCGTAAGCTGCGGGTGTCCGGCGGGCGGGCGCAAGGCGGCGTGTGGGTGACGTGCGCGCGTGCCAACGGGAGGTGGCGCTCCCGTTCAGCGTCGAGGCGTTCGACCGGCGCACTGCGTTGCCGCGCTCTCGAGATCGAACTCGAAGCGGCGCGCGAACTCGAGCGCCAGCGCATTGACGGCGCGTAGAATTCCGGTGCCGAACTTGCGCTTCACGAATGAAGGAATCATCTGGTCGTCGAGAACGCGGCCCGCGAGCGAGTCGCTGATGAAGGCCTCGGCGCCGTAGCCGAGCTCGATGCGCGAGCGCCGCTCGGTAGGCGCCACGAGAACGATGACGCCGGTGTTCCTGCGCGGATCGTCGGAGGCGCCGGCGAACCCGACACGCCAGCCGCGGCCGATGCGCAGGCCCCACTCCTCGATTGGGCGCCGCTCCAGCGAGGGAAGGGTGACGACCACGATCTCACCCTTGGACTTCGCTTTCACTTCGTGCGCGATGCGCTCGACGCGCTCTCTGCACGCCGCCGGCATCACGTT
>JBHELH010000234.1:0-11135 GCA_046263215.1 Gemmatimonadaceae bacterium
GAGCGCCGCATGGCGCGCAGCGCGTAGCGCAGGTCGCCGAGGACGGAGTCGAGCCACGTGACGACGTCGGCGTCGCGCGTGCGTTCGCCGAGGAGCGTTCGGTTGCCGAACCGCCGGCGCGCCTCGAGCAGCGCCTCGCCCTCCGGCATGCCGCCGCGCCGCAGCTCCTCGGCGCGCTCGGCGATGTGGAACGACATTTCACGGTCAATGTCGCCGGAGAGGCGGTCGGGCCGTGCCAGGTTGATGAGCCGGCGTAACCAGGCCATGAGTTCCCCCCGGGGGTGCTTCGGATCAGGCGTAGCGCAAGACGCGGCCGACCCCCTCAGTGAGTCGCGCCCAGCTTTCGCGCTCGATCTCGAGCTGGCGCCTGCCCTTGGCGGTGATCTCGTAGAACCGCGCCTCGCGGTTGGTCTCGGTCCTCCCCCACGACGCGCGCAGCCAGCCGTCCTGCTGCATGCGGTGCAGCGCGGGGTAGAGCGACCCCTCCTCGACGCGCAGCAGCTCGCCGGACACGCGGTGGATGTGCGAGGTGATCGCGTAGCCGTGCATCGGTCCGGCCGCTGACAGAGTGCGCAGCACGAGAAGGGCGAGGGTGCCCTGCAGGATGTCGTTCTTGGTCTTGGCCACGTTGCCCGGCTCGCTATACCTAACTAGCTATGCCTACGTAGCTATGCTATATATAGGGCGGCGGGGGCCCGTGTCAACAGCGTTCGGCAGTGTCGTCTTCGGCGTCGTGCATCTCGTCGCGCGATGCGTCGTTGGCAATTCCGGGGCCGGCGGCAGGTGCGTTTGGCATTGCGATGCTACAGCATCGCGATGCTAGAGCCGCCCGCCTTGCGACGTCTCGCCGCCGCTGCTCCTATCAGCACTTGCTTACGCCGCCGGTTCGCGCTCGCCGGCCTCGCCCGCGCCGTCCGCCCGCGGGGTCGGAATCCCGGTCACGCGCGCGTACAGGACGTCGGGGTCGAAGTCGGCGCCGTTGGGCCACGCGATCGTCCCTCACTCCGGCACGACGCGCACTTCGGCGAACATCTGCGGATCGCGTAGCGGCTCGAACACGCCGCGGATCGTCGCCGAGCGGACAGTGTCTCGCGGGTCCTGCCGCAACTCGACCCGCCTTTCGCACGAGGTAATCACATCATGTGGCGCGCTCGCATCGCCGCGCTCCTCGGGGAGAGGCTGCAGGCGATCGCGCTTCCGCGTGACGCGCTGGCTGCGGGGGTTGGCTTCGGAATCACCAACCTGCACCGCGACGCCACCCTGGAGTCGCTTCGCGGCTTCGCGCCATACGACGAGCTGCGCCGGCCGAAGGACTAGATGCGAGAGCCCTTCGTCTACTTGGACGGCGCGCCCTAGTACGACTCCGCGCAGGCGCTGCGGCTGAGCGCGGCCCTCATCGTCGTCCTATTCGCCTACCGCTTGGCGAGCCGGTCGACTCGTGACCTCGGTGCTCAGACGCTCGCCATCACACATGTCACAGTAATCGACATGACCGGCGCGCCGCCTAGGCCAGACCTGACCGTCCATGGTAACCCGGAACCGCATCCTTGCGCTCGGAAGGAGTGATGAGGTTTCCGTCCCGCGCGGCGCCCGCACCGTCGACGCGGCGGGCAAGTACTTGGTTCCCGGGCTGTCGGACATGCACGTGCACTTCGCGGTCTTCTGGGAGCTCAAGCGCGCCCGCGTCGCCGAGCGCCTCGCCGACCGCGACAGGCCGTGCACTCCTACGAGCTCGTCACAAAGATCTCGCGCAACGCCGACCCCGAACTCCAGCCGTACGCGACCGAGGCACGCCGCGCTCGAGCGGTTGCGGCGCGGGCGAGAGTGAGTGCCAAGCATTCGCTCCCGCTAGATGCCGGGCCACAGACGGTTCAGGCGCTCGTGAGGGGCCGTGACCCGATCAGGTTACCGCAACGGCGCCCGGTAGATCGCGTAGCCCGGCACACGGACTTCTACGTACTGGCACCGCGTCGTCGTCTCCGTCGGCGTTGGTTCCTCGATGGGGATGCCCTGCTCTCGCTGCAGCTTGGTCGGCATGGGGCGGGAAGTGGTCGGCATCTGTTGCGCTGTTTGGCAGAAGGTTCCGGTGATCGGCTGCCCCGTTTGGGCGCTCTGGCCCCCTACGAGCACTTCACCCTGCACTGGCGCGCGGGTCTTCGCGTCAGCGGCGAGCACCGTGATCGTCGACAGCTGATCGTGCGCGATAGTTCCTTGCACGGTGACGGCGATCGTGGGCAGTGCCGGGATCGGCGGAAACTTCTGCTGCCACTCGGGGACGAACCGCTCCAGGCTGGCGATGATCGCCGCTGCGTACGTCTGCGCGCCCGAGATGTTCGGGTGGCCCATCGACGCGCTCCTGCACCTCGGGTCCAGTCCGCGGTGTAGGTCCGTGCACACCTGCACGCGTTCTGTGGCCACTGGGTCGGGTGCGTCGGGATAGCCTACGCGCCAGAGCCACGACTCCGAAGCGCCGTACGAGTTGGTGCTCTTCCACGGCACCGGCGTGAAGACAACGCGCCCTTGGGGGCGCGGCCCCGTCGTCGCCGTCGACGCTGCCTGCTTCATGTCCTGAACCGGATCGCCGCTGCTGACGTCAGGCTCGCCGGGGCTCCCTGGCACCGGCGCGGGCCTGGGGGTCATGGAAGGCGGCTTGTAACCGTTGGCGATGTCCACGGCGAGTTGAAGGAACTTCCTCGACGCCTCGTCGAAGGCGACGGACTGACTCGCCAGCTTGTCGCGCACGAGTGGACTGACGGCGACGCCGAGGAATCCCAGCACGGAAAGGAGCCCCGCAATCTCTAGGACGGGCGTGGCATATGAGACGATGGGGAAGTAGCTCGTGATGACGATGGTCGCGGTCGGGAAGGTGCTCTTGACTCGCGGGAGGAGTGCGTTCATGCGGTGGTAGACCTTCTCCTCTGTCAACTGCCGGATGAGGCCACTCCCGACGATCGGGTTCGGATTGAGAATACTTGTCACCTCGACGTCGTTGATCCCACCGTCCATCAGCACCAGGTCAACGTCCTCCGGGGCGATCCCCTTAGAGCGGAGCGCGTCGCGGGCCCAGCCTACCTGGTAGGTGATCGACATGCGGCTCCGCGGGTACTCGCCGTGCCACTCGACAAAGCCGTGCGCGTCAGTGCTCGGATCGTCCGGGCCCGCGCCCTGCGGCGAGATCGTGGCGCCCGAGTGCGCGAAGACGTGCCGGTCCACGCCGATCCCGGGAAGTCTTTGCCTCACCCACTGCTGGACCCCGTAGCTGAACTTCTGGTGGTCGAGGAGTCCTTGCCCCCACATGATCGAGTCGCCGAGGACGAGCATGTTGAAGTTGCGGCCGAGTGGGCTCCGTCCGTTGACGCGCGAGCCGTAGTGCGGCTCGAGTCGCGTGAGCAGGTCGCCGAACCGGCCGACGCTGAGCGCGCCGACGCCGAAGGCCGCAGTGCGAAAGGTCTCGCGCAGGAATGCGCGGCGGCCGAGACCACTGTTTCTCTTTTCGTCCATTGTCGTGTCCTCCGGAAATTCTCCGTGCATCGCTCGACGTGCAGTCCCAAGCACCCCGGCGGCGACCATCATCGCTACCGCCGGGGCCGCGAGGAAACGCCGCGAGCATCGCTCAGAACGGGTACCGAGCCTCACAGGACTCGCCACAGGGCAGCCACCAGCCCGTGGCAGCGACGCACGCGTAGTAACAGACGG
The DNA here is from genome assembly GCA_046263215.1 of Gemmatimonadaceae bacterium. GTDB lineage: Bacteria > Gemmatimonadota > Gemmatimonadetes > Gemmatimonadales > Gemmatimonadaceae > JBHELH01. The sequence goes on from JBHELH010000234.1 coordinate 3,697, forward strand.
TGTACGGAACGAGGGCCCAGAGGAGCGCCGACTCGCGCCTCGCCGAACGCGAGTCGGCGGCGTACCGACAGCGTTTCACCGACCTTGCGCTCAGGTCGCCACTTCGGACTGGGCGGAACGACACGAAGGAGATGCCCGGCTTCCTGGGGTCGAGCAGCGCCGATCGCTCCATACCTCTGGAATTCTGGGAGCCGTGACGAGCATCGAGCAGCTTGCTCAGCGCCAGATGAACCTTGTACGACGTCGCGATCTCCCCGTTGGACTCGGCATAGACACGCCACTCGCCATCGATCTTGGCCAGGAACATGTTGTACCGGCCCTGAGTCAGCCCATCCTCACGAAACGCGAAGTCGTGCTCGAGGACGCCGCCGACCACTCCAGGTTCGATCGGTGACGACGGGTCGATGTCCGCTGGAGTGAATGAGAAGCGCTTCCCGCGGTGCTGCCGGTACAGCGCTTTGCTTCGGACGAGTGTCGCGCTCTTCGCCTTCTCGGCGATCTCCTGGCCAGACGGCGCGGTCCTTCTTCCCTGCGCCTCTGCCGACGACGGGAACGTGCTGACAACCGACGCCACGACCGCAGCCGTCAGGCGGAGGAGTTGACCGGTTCGTGGAATGGGGAGCATACGATTCCTCCTGGTTTGTAGGGTGGCCGAACTTGGTGGAGGCGTGAATGCCGGGCCCCGCAGCTACTGCAGTCGCGTGACCTCGACCCGTGTAGCGAGTGATTCCGGCCCCTGCACGCCGACGGTGGGCGGTGGGCGGACGGACGCGTAACCCGTGGAGAAGAGCCGAGCCGCCGGAACGCCCATCGCGATGAGCCGTGCTTTCACCGCCGCGCCGCGCCGCTCGCCGAGGATACGCGCGGTCTCGGCGTCGCCGGCGTTCCGGGTGTGTACCGCGACGAGGAAGGTGCCCGGTATGACGCTCAGCGCGCGGGCGAGTGCAGCGATCGAACGACCCGAAGAAGGGGCCAGATCCTCCGAGCCCGCGTCGAACTCAACGCCCGGAATCACGGCGCGGCCGCCGGCGAGGGCGGCGACGAGCCGGTGCTCTAACGTGTCGTTCTCGTGATGCGTCGCGAGCGCTGCGGCGATGGTGCGTTCGGTCTTGTCGAGCACCGTGTCCACCGCCCGCCCAGTCCTGCTCACCGCCGTGTCTACCGCGCGCCCGCCTTTCTCGAGTACCGAGTCGACGACGGCGCCGGCGCGTGTCACGATGACGCTGTCGAGGCGCGCCTTCCGAGACTCGACCTTCTGCTTCGTCTCGTCCTTCAGCTTGCGGCTGAGCTGCGCCTCGGCGTCGCCCGGGAGCGCGCTGAGCGTGGAAACGGCGAGGATCGCTGGAGCGAACGGCCTGCAGTAGCGATGCATACATCCCCCGTGAGCTGATGGCCGAGAGGATGCGGCGGCTTGGGTCTCACGCCCCTGAGGCCCCTCACGTCGATCGATCGACTCATGGGGCGCCTCCTGCTGAGCGTGGTCATCGCGACGCCGCGGCGGGGGCTTCCTTGCCTACCGCCTCCCGCGCTCCTATGATTGCCCCGCTAGGTCACGCAGGACTCACGCATCCCTCACGAGCGCCCGTGCTCAGGCTCAGGACGTTCGGCGGTCTCGCCGTCGACAGCGACCACGGGACACACGGTGGCGCGACGGCGTACCGGCGGCGCATCGCGCTCCTTCCCCTTCTCGCAGTCTCCGGCGACCGCGGCATGAGCCGCGACAAGCTCCTCCTCTACCTCTGGCCCGAGAGCGACCAGGCGAAGGCGCGCCACGCCCTCACGCAGACTCTCTACGCGCTGCGCCGTGACCTCCGTGCCGAGGAGCTCTTCCTCAGCACGAGCGACCTGCGCCTCAACCCACAGCTCATCACCAGCGACGTCGGCGACTTCGAGCGGGCGCTCGCGCGCGGGGACCTCGCGCGCGCGATCTCGCTCTATCGCGGCCCGTTCCTCGACGGCTTCCACATCAGCGACGCGCCCGAGTTCGAGCAGTGGATGGACGGCGAGCGCTCGCGGCTCGAGCGCCGCGCGTGCGGCGCGCTCGAGTCACTCGCGGCCGACGCCGAGCGCCGAGGTGACCACCGCACCGCCGCGGACTGGTGGCGGCAGCTCGCCGCGCTCGACCCGCTCAGCGGGCACGTGGCCGTGGGTCTTATGACCGCGCTCGCGGCGGCTGGCGACCGCGCCGGCGCGCTCCAGTTCGCGCGCGTGCACGAGATGCTGCTGCGCGAGGAAGTCGGCGCGGCGCCGGACGCGGCGGTGGTCGCGCTCGCAGTGCGGCTGCGCTCGGAGCCGGCGGTGCCGCGACCAGTAGTCGCCGCGGCGGCGCATGCCGCCTCGACAGCCGCGATCGCGACTACCACCCTCACACCCCGTGCCTGCGCCGACGCCATCCTTCCCCGTCCCGTCCGCGTCTACCAAGAGCACCTCGAGCGCGCGCTCGAGGGTCGGTACGAGCTCGGACGGAAGCTCGGCCGCACCGGGAGTGCGACGAGCTACCTCGCGCGCGACGTGGCTCACGACGGCTTGGTCATCGTGCGGGTGGTCGAGCCGGGGCTCGCCGCGCTGCTCGACATGGAGCGCTTTCTCCGCGAGCTGGAGGCGCTACGGGGGCTGGAGCACCCCAACATGCTCCCGCTCTTGGACGCCGACGAGTCACACGGCGTTGTGTTTTACGTCGCGCCGCACGTGGAAGGCGAGACGCTCCGCGATCGACTGGAACGGGAGAAGCAGCTCCCGGTGGATGACGCGCTCCGCATCACGCGCGGGGTGGCGGACGCGCTCGCGTGTGCGCACGCCCGCGGCATCATCCACCGAGACTTCAAGCCGAAGAACATCTTCCTCGCCGACGCTCGCGCGCTCGTCGCCAACCTCGGTATCGCGCACGCCTTGAGCGTCGCGGCCGGCGACGCGCTCACGCGCAGTGGCGTCATGCTCGGCACGCCCGCCTATATGAGCCCCGAGCAGGCGGCGGGCGAGCCCGAGCTCGACGGCCGGAGCGACTTGTACAGTCTTGCTTGCATACTCTATGAGCTGCTGGTCGGTGCGCCGCCGTTCGCGGGCGCGAGCGCGCAGGCGGTGATCGCGCGGCGCTGGACTGAGCGCGCGCCTGGCGTCCGGACGGTGCGGGAGAGCGTGCCCGAGCGCGTGGAACGGGCGATCCTGCAGGCGCTGGCGCGGGTGCCCGCGGACCGATTCCGGACAGTGGCAGAATTCCGGGAGGCGCTCGCGGAACGCAGGCCGGACGGAGCCTAGAACCATGGGGCTTTTATGGCAGCCGACCTCCGCGACCAACTCAGATCGGCGCTCGGCGCCTAATACCTCCGTCGAGCGTGAGCTCGGTGGCGCGCGCTTGAGCGGAGAACGCAGCGGGTGAGTCACGGCGATATGCAGAGCCTCCTGTCGGCGGGTGACACCGTCGGGCACTACCGCGTCATTGGCTCACTCGGCCAGGGCGGGATGGGGTGCGTGTACCTCGCCGAAGACATCCGGCTCCGTCGCCCCGCCGCCCTGAAGTTCCTGCCGCCGCACCTCGCCGGCGACACTGAGCGGCTGCGCCGGTTCGAGCAGGAGGCCCGCCTCGCATCGTCCCTCAACCATCCGCACATCGCGCACATCTACGAACTGGGGGACGCCGACGGGCAGCCCTTCATCGCGATGGAGTACGTCGAGGGCGTCACGCTCGACGCGGCGGGCGAGCGGCCCCTCGAGGCGACTCGCGTCGCCGAGATCGGCGCGCAGGTCGCGGATGCCCTCGATGCCGCGCACACGAAGGGCATCGTGCACCGTGACGTGAAGCCGTTCAACATCATGGTCACACCGCAGGGCGAAGCGAAGGTGCTCGACTTCGGCCTCGCGAAGCTCGAAGCGCACTCCGTCGGCGTGGGTCGCGTCGACCTCACCACGCAGTTGAAGACAACGGCTGACGTAGTGTTGGGAACGCTCCCCTACATGTCGCCTGAGCAGGTGTGCGGTGAAAAGGTGTCCGGCGCCTGCGACGTCTTCTCGCTGGGCGTGGTGCTGTACGAGCTCGCCACCGGACGCCATCCGTTCATCGGCGACTCGCCAGGAAGGAGCCCGCGGAGCGTGCTCGCGGCGATCGTCTCGCAGCGCCCCGTGCCGCCCCGCCGGGTCAATGCGAGCGTTCCGCCGAGCCTTGATCAACTCATTCTCCGCATGATCGAGAAGACCCCTGCCCTGCGCCCGTGCGCGGGCGAGGTGAGACAGCTGCTGGTGGACGTCACCAATGGGCGCGCGGAGCCGCGGTTCGGGAGGATTGCGCAGCGCGGCCGACGGCGGACCGTGGGCCGCGAGCGGGAACGTGCGTTGCTCGAAGAGGCGTTTCGGGGCGCGGCGGCCGGCAGCCCGCTCCTCGTCACGGTGGCCGGCGAGCCAGGGATCGGAAAGACGACGCTGGTGGAAGAGTTCCTCGGCGAGTTGCGCGCCGTCGGGCGCGCCCATATCGCGCGGGGCCGCTGCTCCGAGCGGCTCGCCGGGAACGAGGCGTACTTGCCGGTGCTCGAAGCGCTGGAGAGTCTGCTGCTCACTGACGACCACCGCTCGAACGCGGCCCTCATGCTGCAGCTCGCGCCCACCTGGTACGCGCAGCTCGCGCCCGCGGGCGCGGCGGGGTCCGCGGTGGGCTCGCAGCTCGAGCTCAAGACCGCGTCGCAGGAGCGGATGAAGCGCGAGCTCCGCGCTTTCCTCGATGAGATCTCGCGCGCCGGGCCCCTCGTCCTCTTCATTGACGACCTACACTGGGCCGACGCGTCGACCACCGATTTGCTAGGCTATCTCTGCAGCCAGCTCGGGTCGATGCGGATCCTCGTCATCGTTACCTACCGCCCTACCGACCTGCTGCTGGCGAAGCACCCCTTCGTGCCGCTGAAGCTCGATCTGTCGGCGCGTGGCCTGTGCCACGAGTTGACGCTGGAGTTTCTGAGCCGCGACGAGGCGGCGGCGTATCTGGAGCTCGAGTTCCCGGGCCACCGCTTCCCGCCGGCGCTCGCAGCGCTCGTTCACGAGAAGACCGAGGGGAGTCCACTCTTCATGGTGGACCTGGTGCGCTACCTCCGCGACCGGGACGTCATCGTCCCGTCGGGGTCGAGCTGGATACTCGCCAGGTCGGTCCCCGACCTGGAGCGCGAGCTGCCCGAGTCGGTGCGTAGCATGATCGAGCGCAAGATCGGGCAGCTCGCCGACGACGACCGTCACCTCCTCGTCGGCGCGAGCGTGCAGGGACACGAATTCGACTCCGCCGTCGTCGCGCGAGCACTCGGCCGGGATGCCGGCGACGTGGAAGAGCGGCTGGAGGTGCTGGATCGAGTGCACGCGTTCGTGCGCATCGTCGGCGAGGAGGCGCTTCCCGATGGCACTCCGACGCTTCGTTGCCGCTTCGTCCACGTCCTCTACCAGAACGCGCTGTACGCCTCACTCCGCGCCACGCGGCGCGCCACGCTGAGCGGCGCGGTCGCCAACGGGATCATCAGGTTCCACGGTGAAGACAACCCGGCGGTCGCCTCCGAGCTCGCGCTGCTCCTCGACGCGGCGCACGACGGGTCGCGCGCGGCAGGCTACTTCCTGCTCGCGGCGCAGAATGCGCTGCGGGTATTCGCCTACGTTGAGACCGCCGCGATCGCGGACCGCGGCCTGGCCTTGCTGCGCACGCTCCCCGAGAGCACCGAGCGCGATCGGCGGGAGCTCAAGCTTCAGATCGCGCTCGGGACGGCCCTCGTGGCCATCAAGGGGTACGCCGCGCCGGACGTCGAGCGCGCGTACGGCCGGGCGCGCGAGCTTTGCCGGTTAATGGACGAGCCGCCGGAGCTCGCCTCGGTGCTGTTCGGTCTGTTCGTCTACTATTTGGTGGTCCCGTCGTTCCGGACGGCGTTCGAGCTCGGCGACGAGATGCTGACCATCGCGGAGCGCACGGGAAGCGGCGCCCTCCGCGTCCAGGGCCTGTTGATGCACGGGATGACGGCGTTCTGGCGCGGCGACCTCGAGTCCGGGGCGGCGGAGCTCGAGCAGGGGATCGCCACTTACGATGAGCACCGCGAGGCGATCCGCGGCACGACGCACCTTTTCGACCACGGCGTCGGCTGCCGGCGCTACCACGCCGCGACCCTCTGGCTCCTCGGCTACCCCGACCGCGCTCTCCGGCGCAGCGAGGAGGCACTGGCCGACGCTCGCGCGATGGCGCACCCGCTCACGCTGGCATCCGCGTTGAGCTTCGCCAGCATGCTGCGCCACTTCCGCCGCGAGCTCGAAGCGACTCAGGAGACCGCGGCGGCCACGGTGGCTTGCACACGGGAGTACGTCATCACGTTCTGGCTCGGTTTCGCGGCGGCGGTGCACGGTTGGGCTCTCGCGATGCGGGCCGACACGTCGGACGAGGCGATGAGCTGGGAGGCGGGCGCCGAGCAGATCCGCGAAAGCCTCGAAGCGCACCGGAGTGCCGGCGCAAAGCTCTTCCGCCCGACCGGCTGCGCGCTGCTCGCGGAGATCTACGCGGCCCACGGGCGATTCGAGGAAGCAGGCGCCGCGCTCGACGAAGGGTTCGTCACCTTGCGGGCCACCGACGAGCGATTTTGGGAGGCCGAGCTGCACCGTCTTCGCGGTGAGCTGCTGCGAATGCGCGGCACGGCCAGTCCGGACGAGGTGGAGCAATGCTTCGAGACGGCCATCAACGTCGCCCGCAGTCAGCGCGCCCGCTCGCTCGAGCTCCGTGCTCTAATGAGCCTCTACCGTCACACTCGAGCGAGCGTGGATAGGCCGGGCTCGCGAGTCGGTAAAGCCCTCGGTCGCGTCTGGTCGGGCTACGCCCCGGAGGACCGGGCGCGCGCGAGGCTCGCAGAGTGCTACGCGTGGTTCACGGAAGGCTTCGAGACGGCGGACCTGCGGGAGGCGAGGGCGCTCCTGGACGAGCGCCAATAACTCGCCTCGGGCCAACCGCGCGGGCTCATAGAGACACTGCGGCATCTCCCGGGGATGGGCGGCTACCTCGCGCTCGCCAGCTCCTTCTTCTGCCGCGCCCACCCCGCATTTTCGCGGCCGTTGAGCACGTTGAGCGGGACCGCGCCCTAGCCGAGCATTTCGTCGCGGAACGCGGATTTCGAAGCGGGAGCCGAACTCTGCTCGGCGAGCTTCCGCAGCTCTTTGATGTTGAGCGTCCCGCTCTTGTAGGCGAGAGCCTCAACCAGCCTGACTTTACCGGCGGGAACGTAGTGGCGTTTGTCCACCAGCTGCGCCGGCTACTTTAGCCCCGGGGCTCTGGCGTTAAATGTGTGCTACGCCCGCACCAACTTCCGGTACGCCACGCGGTGCGGCTGGCCGGCGTCGGCGCCCTTCAGGTTTCGCAGATCTTCCTTGTGAGAGCTATACGGCCCCTCGAAGCAGCCGGCGTCGGCGCGTGGTTCGGGCTCGCGCACGTTGCTCTCCTCGCC
>JBHELH010000235.1:0-2529 GCA_046263215.1 Gemmatimonadaceae bacterium
TCGGTGAAGTCGCGGCCGCGGAGGAACGGGATGCCGACGGTGCGGAAGAAGTCCGGCCGGACGGTGCTCTGGTACACCTCCATGCTCCCGCCGGCCTCCCCGAAGCGTCGGCTACCCGCCTCGTCGCCCTCGAGGGCGATCTCGGTCCCAAAGATGCGGTTGCCCATCGGCACCTGGTTCGTGAACGACACGGCCTCCACGCCGGGGAGACCGAGCGCGCGCGCGCGGACCTCGCGAAGGAACGCGTTCGCCTGCTCGGGCGTGTAGCCCTGCAGCCCGAGGTCGAACGACGCCGCGAGGACTTGCGTCGTGGCGTCGAAGCCGACCCGGATGCGGCCCGCCTTGTACAGGCTGTGCAGGAACAGCCCTGCGGTCGCGAGGAGCACGAGACTCAGGGCGAGCTGCGCTACTACGAAGCCGCCCTGAAGCCGCGAGCGCCGCGTGCCGTACCCAGTGGTGCTGTCTTTGATCGCCGCGGCGACGTCCGATCGCGTGCCGTGGATCGCCGGCACGACTCCGAACAGCAGGCCGGTCGCCACGACCGCGACCGCAGTGAATGCGAGCACGCGCCGATCGATGGCGACATCGAGCGGCGCGGGGATCTGCGCGGCGAGGAGGTCGGTGGCCCACGCCGCGAGGAGGACCCCGCAGGCCCCGGCCGCCGCGGACAGGAGCATGCTCTCCGTCAGCAGTTGGCGCACGATCCGCCACCGACCGGCACCGAGGGAGAGACGCACGCCGATCTCGCGGCGCCGGGCGACCGCACGGCTGAGGAGCAGGTTAGTGACGTTAGCGCAGGCGATGAGGAGAATCAGACCAGTCACGACCGCCGCGAGCGCGGCGACGGGCACCACGTCCGCGCCCTCGCCCGGTTCTATGCCGCTTCGGAACTCGAAGACGCGCGCCGTGACGTCGGCGTGGCCCACGGAATCGGCGCGCGCGATCTGCGCCGCAACGGCGGCGACGGCGGCGTTGGCCCGTTCGGGCGTCACTCCCGGCTTCAGCCGCCCGACCGCCTGCAGCCACCAGCTATTGCGGCGCGCGAGCATGTCCGGCTGCTGCGGGTGCGCCCGCGCCTGCATCATGATCGGCATCCAGAGGTGGTTGGGCTCCGAGTGCGATGGGCCGTTGAACCGCTCAGGCGTGACGCCGACGATGGTGAAGGGCGCACCGTTGACCACGAGCTTGCGGCCGATGACCGTCGGGTCGCCCTCGAAGCGACGCTGCCAGAGGTCGTGGCTGATCACCACCACCGGGTGTGCGCCGGGCGCGCGGTCGTCCTCGGCCGCCAACCCTCGTCCGAGCCGCATCGGCGTGCCAAGGGCGGAGAAGAAGTTTCCCGAGACGATCTGGCCCCGCACCCGCTCCGGCTCGCCGCCGCTCGACAGGGAGAATTGCGTCCCTTCGTACGCCGCCAGCTCCGCGAACACGCCCGACCGGTCGCGATAGTCGACGTAGTCGGGGTACGACATCGTCAACGCCCGTCCGCCGCGCATGCTCACCGGCGCCAGCCAGTAGAGCGTCTCGGCCCGGCGTACACCCGGCAGCGGACGCGCGAGCACCGCCTCGGCCATCGTGAAAACCGCGGTATTCGCGCCGATCCCCAGCGCGAGCGTCAGCACGGCGACGAGCGTGAAGCCGGGGCTCCGGACGAGTTGCCGGAGCGCGTAACGGAGATCCTGGAGGAGAGTGTCCATGGCGGGGAGCGGGCAGGGGGCACTAGGCAGCGGGCAGCGGGATCTCACTCGATCTGCCTACCGCCTAGGGAAGGCACGTGCCAGTGTCCGCGATCCCGCAACCACCACCAGCTCAAGTGCTTTGCAACCTCGGCGCTTGAAGGGCCCCGCGCCGGGTGGCCGCTATTGGGAAGCGGCGTCCCACAAGCGCACAGGTACTCAGCCGCTGCCCCCGCCCGCAGCCCGCAGCCGTCAGATCGCGCTCTTCACCGCCCCTTCAGTCCCCGTCAGCCACCCGTCCGCGAGTTCGATGATCCGATGGCCGTACGAGGCGTTCACCTCGGAGTGCGTGACCTGGATGATCGTCGTCCCCTCACGGTTGAGCTTCGTGAAGAGCTCCATGATCTCGCGGCCCTGGCTCGAGTGGAGGTTGCCCGTGGGCTCGTCGGCGAGGATGAGCCGCGGCTTGGCGATCATCGCCCGCGCGACGCCGACGAGCTGCTGCTGGCCGCCGGAGAGCTGTCGCGGGTAGAGGACCTTCTTCGCGACCATCCCGAACCTGTCGAGCGTGTCGGCGACGATCCCTTCCCGCTCGCTCTTCTTCACGTTCCGGTACGACAGCGGGATGTCGAGGTTCTCAGCCACCGAGAGATCGTCGATCAGGTGATACTGCTGAAAGACGAAGCCGATGTGCTCCTTGTTCAGTGCGATGCGCTGCTTGTGGCTCATCGCGTGGACCGGGTGGCCGAGGAGGTAGTACTCGCCTGTCCAGCTGCTGTCGAGCATGCCGAGGATGCTGAGCAACGTCGACTTCCCCGCGCCCGACGGCCCCATGACCGACACGAACTCGCCC
>JBHELH010000236.1:0-21051 GCA_046263215.1 Gemmatimonadaceae bacterium
GGCGAGAGGAGCGTCCCGAGCGGGTGTAGCCAAAGCGTCGTCCGGGCTCGTCGCGGCTGGGAGGGTCCAGGTCCAGAGGGAGCTATCCGCGCTGATCGCCGTTCGCCGATCCGCGTCATCCGCGGGCCCAACCGTCAACCAACACCGCTCTTCCTCCCCAACGCCTTCCCGCCACTAACCAGATAATCCGCGAACTCGTCCGGCAGATCGCTCTCCCGGACCGCTCGCGCCGCTCGTTCGACGTCGTACTCCACCCGCACAAACTCCACCCGCACCCCGGAAGTAGCCAGCTCGAGCAGCACGTAGCCCGCCCGCCAGTCGCCGTCCTTCGGGCGTCCGACGCTGCCGGTGTTCACGAAGTGGATGCCGCCGACCTCGCGGTGCCAGGGCTTGTGGGTGTGGCCGAAGGCGATTGCGTCGCCGGGCTTGAGGCCGGCGAGGCGGGCCATCTTGGAGCAGAAGTCGTCCGGGCGGTCCTCGGTCCAGTAGAGCGTGTTGAGAGTCGGAGCGCCGTGAATGAGCACGAGCGTCGGCCCAGGGGCGTGGCCGCCCGCCGGACGGAGGTCGATGCGGAACGGGAGGCGCGCGAGACGGAGCTTTGTCTCGGCCGTCACGTGGCGGCGGGTCCACTCGTAGCTGACATGCGACAGCGCCTCCTGCTCCGGGTCCTCGTACTTGCAGCCGCAGTGCGCGTAGTCAGTAGCGACAGTGGAGTCGTAGTTGCCAGCGACGCCGTCGATGCGTTCGGCGTCGAGGAGCGCCACGACCTCGTTCGGCCACGGCGCATAGCCGACGAGATCACCGAGGTGATAGGTGACGTCGGGGCGGCGAGCCGATATGTCCGCCAGCACTGCTTCGAGTGCCGGAAGATTCGCGTGGATGTCGGAGATCAGAGCGTAGCGCATGCGAGAACGCTTGAGAGCTTGTGAGCTTGAGAGCTTGAGAGCTTGTGAGCTTGCCGGGCGCGCCTTCGCCGCGACCGTTCGGGGATGCCCCTCACGAGCCCACAAGCTCACAAGCTCACAAGCTCACAAGCCTGTTAGCCAAAGCCTCCTCCAGGGCCACCACCGTCTCCCGCGCCGTCCTCCCCACCCCAATCAGCGTCGCCGACGCATAGCCTGTCCAGTTTCCATAGCCGACGAGCCACAGTCGCGGCTCGACGATCGAGCGCGTCCTAACCGTGCGAACGCGACCACTCGGGTCACTGACGCCGAGGGGCCGGAGGTGCTCGAGCGAGGCGCGGAAGCCGGTGCACCAGATGACGGCGTCGACATGCTCCTCGCGCCCGTCCGGCCAGACGACGCCCGTCGGGGTCATGCGCGTGAACATTGGGACGCTGGTCAGCACGCCGCGGTCGCGCGCCTCGCGAACCGGCGGGACCATCACGATGTCGCCGAGGCTGAGCGCCGGCGCGGTGCGCCCCTCGACCCTGGCCGCGTAGGCGGCGGACTCCTCGCGGAAGAGGTAGCGCCCATCGATGTGATCGGGCAGGAAGCTCGGCGGCCTGCGCGTCGCCCACGTTGTGCTCGCGACGCGCGACAGCTCGGCCAGCAGCTGCGCGCCGGAGTTGCCGCCGCCGACGATGATCACGCGCTTGCCGACGAATGACGCCGGGGAAACGTACTGCGCCGAATGGAGCTGCTCGCCGCGGAACGCGTCGCGGCCGGGAACGTCGGGCACGATCGCGCTCGACCACGTGCCGGTCGCGCTCACTACGCTGCGCGCACTCCACGCGGCCGCGTCGGTGTCGATCGCGAATCGGTCGCCGTCACGACGGACGCCGATCACCCGCACCGGGCGTTCGATGGGCAACTCATAGCGCCGTTCGTACGCCGCGAGGTAGGCGAGCACTTCGTCGCGCGTCGGGTACTCGCCGGCGCCGCGCGGGAGGAGCCAGCCGGGGAGGGAGCTCGCGGTCGCGGGCGAGAAAAGCGTGAGCGAGTCCCACGTATGGCGCCACGCGCCGCCGGGTCCCTCCTCGGCGTCGAGCAGGACGAAGGACAGGCCGGTGCGGCGGAGATAGTAGCCCACCGCGAGACCGGCCTGGCCTGCGCCGATGACTGCGACGTCAGGGTGGAGGGTGGAGGGTCGAGGGTGGAGAGAGCGGGAATTACGGCTCACGCCTGAGCACCGGAGCAGCAGGTCGGACCGCAGCAAGCTTGGCCGGCGGATGCAAGCGTCTCGAGTTGCTTCGCGCGCGCGTCCGCAGTTGGCTTCCGGGCCCGCACGAAAGCGCTCATTAAGCTCGCTCCACCCTCCACCCTCAGCCCTCCGCCCTCGAAGTACCTCGTCGGCTCGATGTCCGCGTCCTCGAAGCCGACTTCAGTCAGCAGCGTCAGGAACTCGTTCTCCTCGAGCGCGCCGGCGACGCAGCCGGCCCAGAGTTCCATGTTGCGTCTCACCTCCGCGGGAATCTCGCCGCGTGCGACGACGTCGGAGACGGCGAAGCGGCCGCCGGGCTTGAGGACGCGGAACGCTTCGGCGAGCACGCGGCGCTTGTCGCCGGAAAGGTTGATAACGCAGTTCGAGATGATGACGTCGACGGAGTTGTCGGGCAGCGGGATCTGCTCGATCTCGCCCTTCAAGAACTCGACATTCTCCGCGCCGGCCTTGCGCGCATTCTCCCGCGCGAGCTCGAGCATCTCGTCGGTCATGTCGATGCCGTAGGCCTTGCCGGTCGGGCCGACGCGGCGCGCCGAGAGGAGGACGTCGATGCCGCCGCCGGAGCCGAGGTCGAGGACGGACTCGCCCTCGTGGAGCTCAGCGAGCGCGGTCGGGTTGCCGCAGCCGAGCGACGCGAGCACCGCCTCGGCGGGGAGGACGGAGGTCTGGGTCTCGTCGTAGAGGTCCGAGGTTATCGGATCGCACGACGCCGCGGCCGAGCCGCCGCAGCAGCCGGTGGACTCACAGCACTCGGCGGGCACGCCCTCGCCGGAGGCGACGCGGCGGGCGGCGGAGGCGTATTTGGCGCGGATGGTGGAGGCGAGGTCGGGCATGGGGAAGCCTAGGTTCGAGGTTGGAGGTTGGAGGTTTCGAGTTTTTGAGTTTCGAGACGAAGCCGATACCTCGAACCTCCAACCTCGAACCTCCCTTCCATCAATATCCATTGATGCGTTAAGCCAAAAAAAATCACCGACAGCAGTTCTCCGAGCGTCCGGCCCCCGCTCCACCCTCAGGCTTGATCGCCTCCAGCGTCGCCCCCAGCTCGTCGAGCGCGTCGCAGCTCAGCGTGTAGTAGACCCAGCGTCCCTCGCGGCGGTCGGTCACGAGGCCGGCGTCCTTGAGGGTCTTGAGGTGGTGCGAGAGGAGGGACTGGCCGAGGTCGAGGGCGGAGGTCAGCTCGCAGACGCAGCGCTCGCCGGCCGAGAGCATCTCGACAATCCGCAGGCGGTTCTCGTCCGAGAGCGCGCGGCAGAGGCGGGCGGTGCGGGCGAGGTCGGGGGAGGTGGAGGTAGCGGGCACGGGATTAACATATCAATATCGGTTGATATGTCAAGCTCGAAACTCGAAACTCCAAACTTCAGACGTCCCCCTCCGCGGTCGGCTCCCGCTGATCCGAGCTCTTCACCGGCGCCCCGGCCGACCCTCCGTAGCCGCTCCGGTGCTCGGTCTCGCGGTCGACAAGGGGCTCGGAGCCGGAGCGTTCCTGCTTGCTGGCGGTCTCGCGGCCTGTGGGCTGGCTCTCGAGTGCGCTTCGCTCGCCCGGGTCGTGGTCGCCGTCGGCGGAATGAATCGCCTCGGCCGCCTCGGCGCCGGCGCCCGTGGCGCCCTGGGACTGGTTGCGGGGGGACTCGTCGCCGGTGTCCGGCGAGCCGATACGGGTGCCTTGGTCGTCGCCGTGGGGATTGCGGTCGGGCATGGGTCTCGGGGGAAGAAGCTTGTGGGCTTGTGGGCTTGTGGGCTTGTGGGCTTGTGAGCTTGTGAGCTTGTGAGCTTGTGAGTGCGCCCGTTGTCATCCCGCACGAGCGCGCCGAAGGCGCCTCCAGTGTCGGGATCTACTTCCACTACCTCGTGGCCGGCGCCGTCAGAGTGGAGGTAGATCCCCGACAGGCGCTGCGCGCCTGCGGGATGACAATTCCTGTGCACCGTCGTTCCTGACAAGCGCACAAGCCCACAAGCCCACAAGCCTCTCTCAAACCTCGTGCCCGGTCCGGGCGACCGGTCGTCTTTCAGGAGCCCCGCCTCCGGTCCCGCCGCGTGACCAATCCGGTCTCCCCCAACAATCCGGCCGAATCGTCCCCCACCCCCGCGGGCGGGACGCCGGCGGTGTTGTCCAGGGAGCTGGCGGACTTCCTCGTCGAATTCTCGATCGCGCTGCAAAAGCATGCGATCTACCCGGCGGGCCATCCGCTGCTTAGTACCTCCGTCGAAGGCGTGGCGAGGCGGCTCGATTCGCTGCTCGTCGACCGGATGTCGCTCGCGATCGGCGTTGCGCGGAGACAGCTCGTCATCGAGGGCGTAGCCACCGACCCGGACCACCCGCTGCTGCAGGAGCTCGCGGGGAAGCTCCATCGCCATCACCTCGGCGCGGTGAAGTTCTCGCGCGGCGTGGACCGCGTCGAGCTCGCGGACGCGCTCGTAACGATCGGCGCCGAAGGGGTCCGCGGGGCCGATCCGCTGGGACTCCATGCCGCCGACGTGTCGGCGCGCTGGAATCACGTGCGGATCTTCCCGCTCACCTACGACCGCCTCGAGTTGCTCGACAAGGATCCGCACGAGGTGCCGAAAGACGAGTCGCAGATCCGCGCGAGTCGCGCCGCCGAGCTGTGGGTCGGGCTGGCGCGTGCCGCGCTGATGGCCGACGTGGCGGGCGACGACGCGGTGCTGGAGCCGTCGGCGGTCGCGAAGGCGATCGACGAGCACGCACGCGAGCAGGCATATGACCAGGTGATCGTCGGCTACCTGCTGCAGATCGCGCAGGAGATCAAAGCCTCGCAAGGGAAGGAGGCGATCGCGCTTCAGCGGCGCGTGTCGAAGATGGTGAGCGCGCTCAATCCGGAGACGCTGAAGCGGCTGCTCGACATGGGCGGCGACGTGCAGCAGCGTCGGCGCTTCGTGCTCGACGCGGCGCAGGGGATGACGGTCGAGGCAGTCGTCGACCTCGTGAAGGCGGCGGCGGACGCGGAGGGGAAGACGGTCTCGAACTCCTTCATCCGCATGCTGTCGAAGCTCGCGCTGCACGCGCGCAAGGCCGAGGAGGGGAAACGGCGCGCGCTCGCGGAAGGGGCGCTGCGCGAGCAGGTGACGCGGCTGCTCGGGCAGTGGAGCGAGAACGACCCGAATCCGGTCACGTATCGGCTGGCGCTCGAGCACGTGTCGCGTTCCGCGCCGGCCGAGGTGTCGGTCGCGATCCCCAACTTCTGCGAGCCGGAGCGGCTGGTGAAGATGGCGCTCGAGGTCGGCGTCAGCGGGCCCAAGGTCGACCACGCGGTCGAGAAGCTCGCGTCGCAGGGGAACCCGCACGTCGCCGCGCTGCTCGACATGCTCGAGGGAGCGCCCGACGGCTCTGCCATCGCCGATGGGATCTGGGGGCAGCTCGTCAGGCGCGACACGCTCCGCCAGCTGCTCACGGCGACGCGCGTCGACGCCGTGCTCGTCGAGCGGTTCGCGAAGCGACAGGGCTTCGGCGCGGCGACGGTGCTGCTCGACGCGCTCGCCGCCGCGCCCGAGGGGAAGTGGCACGAGCGGCTCGTCGACATCATCGCCGCGCTTGGCGACGGTGCCGCGCCCGCGGTACTCATCCGGATGCGGGGCGCGCCGTGGCAGCTCCAGCGCGACTACCTCGCGATCCTCGCCCGGCTCCCGACAGCCCCGCGCGGCTTCGACGCCAGCGGCTTCCTCAAGCACCCGGAGCCGTCGGTGCGGCGCGAGGCGGCACGGCTGCTCCTGCGGACGCCGGAGCTGCGCGACCGCTCGATGATCACCGCGCTCGGCGACTCGGACGAGCGCGTGCTGTTCATCGCGCTGAACGGGGCGCTCGAGCACTGCTCGGGCGGCGCGGCGCGGATCATCATGCGGCGCGTGGACCAAGGCGAGTACAAGGACTCGACGCTCCGCGTGCTCGGCGTGCGCGCGGTCGCCGCCCAGCAGACGGAGGAGAGCCTCGAGTGGCTCGTGCGGCGCGTCGTCACGCGAACGCGCTGGCTCAAGCGCACGAAGCTCGCCTCCCGCTCGGCTGAAGTCCTCGCCGCGCTCGCCGCCATCGCCGGCCTGTGGCGCGACCATCCGAAGTCGGTCACGGCGCTGGCGCTTGCGACGAAGAGCACCGACTCGGAGGTGCGACTGGCGATTACGGCGGGGGCGGTGCGGGTGCATCGGCGCGAGGGGGGAGGGAAAGCTCAAGACTCGGCTTCACAAGCGCATGGCGTCACGAACTCGCCCGCAGACCACTGACCAGCTCTCCTCCCCTCTCCGCTCCGACCTCCCACCTCCCAGTGTCCGATCCCATCCGCTGCCTCACCTCCTTCGCGCAGGCGCTGTCCACGATGGCCCTGTACGCCGACGGCCATCCCGCGCGCGAGCGCGTCGTCGACCGGTCGTTCGAGGCGCTGCGCGACCTGCAGAAGGACGACCCGCGGCCGCAGTTCTCCTTCCTCGGCGAGGAGGTCGTGTACGGGCGGCTCGCGCTACGGGAGCTGCGCGATTGGGAGTGGGGGTCGCGGCTCGCCGAGGCCGAGGTGCAGCGGCTCGAGTTCGGGCCCGACGTCACGCGGCAGGACTACGAGGACTTCCTCGACCAGGTACTCGCGCGCCTCACGCTCTCGGTCGTCGACACGTCGGAGTCGCGCTTCATCAAGCCGACGGCAATCAAGTTCGGCGCGATCGGCGTGCGCGGCGAGTCGCGCGAGATCCAGGAGGCGCTGCTCGCGCCGGTGACGACGGCGACGATCGCCTACGCGCTCCAGGAGGAGGCGGAGGCCGTGCGCTGGGTGCACGAGGAGGTGAGCCGCAAGTCCGAGATCCCACTCCTCGAGGCGGAGGCCGTGGTGCGCTCGCTCGCCGTGGCGATGCACGGCGA
Organism: Gemmatimonadaceae bacterium; assembly: GCA_046263215.1. Lineage (GTDB taxonomy): Bacteria > Gemmatimonadota > Gemmatimonadetes > Gemmatimonadales > Gemmatimonadaceae > JBHELH01. The sequence goes on from JBHELH010000236.1 coordinate 7,019, forward strand.
CCAGCAGATGCTGCTGCCGCTACTCCAGCTCCGCCAGTTCGACGAGTACACGACGACGCACTCGCTGAACGTCTCCGTGCTGACGATGGCGCTCGCCGAGCACCTGGGGCTGTCGTCGGACGACGTGCGCACGTTCGGCGTCGCCGGGCTGCTCCACGACCTCGGCAAGGTGCGCGTGCCGATGGACATCCTGAACAAGCCCGGCAAGCTCACGGACGACGAGCGCCAAGTGATGCAGATGCACACGATCGAGGGCGCGAAGATCATCATCGCGAGCGACGACGAGCTGCAGCTCGCGGCGGCGGTGGCCTACGAGCACCACATCATGATCAACGGCGGCGGCTATCCGACCTGCCATTACCACCGCGATTGCCACAAGGCGAGCAAGCTCGTACACGTGTGCGACGTCTTCGACGCGCTGCGCACGAACCGTCCCTACCGCGCCGCGTGGGAGCTGAACCGCGTGCTCAGCTACATCGAGGAGCGTTCGGGGATGGAGTTCGACCCGGACATCGTGCGCGCATTCGTGCCGATGATGCGGGCGCTGGAGGGACGCGTGCAGGTGTCGCATCTGGAGCGCGAGGAAGGGGGCAGGAGGTGGGAGGGCGGAGCCGGTGGCCAGGGCGAGTCAGCGCCGGTGAAGGCTCCAAGTGAGAACCCGCTGCCGTTTCCGCCTGCGGGAACGCCGGAAAGGCAGGGTGGCGCGTAGGCGCTGGAGTCAGCGAAGGCAGGCCAGGCGGCGAAGAGTCGGGGGGTCTGGGCCTGGTTTTACCGTAAGTCGGACAGAGTCCGACTTGGTGCGTCCCCCCTTTAAGTCGGACAAAGTCCGACTTAGTGCGTTCCCGCCCCCCAGGACCCCTCGACCCTCTGGAACGCCGATCCGCAATCAGAGCCGCCGCGTGTGCAAGTTTCCCCTCCCTCGGCGTCTCCCATCAAGTAACCCCGTTCTGGAGAGACCCATGCGTTCGATACGCTTTGTCACCTTTTCCCTGCTGCTCGCCGCCCCGGCGGCGACGGCGGGGGCGCAAGGTTGGATCATTCCGCGGTGCCGTCCCCCGCAGCCGATCGTGCGGCCGATGCCGGAGCCGTGCGTCGTCGGCGCGCAGGTCGTTCGCACGCGCAGTGACGTGCGCGTCGAGCTGGTGGACCGCGTGCTTCGCTACGAGATCGACGAGCGGTTCGTGAACCGCGGCGGCACGATCGGCGAGGCGGACTACCTCTTCCCGCTCCCCAAGGGCGCGGCGTTTCAGGACCTCAAGCTGTCGATCAACGGCGAGATGGTCGCCGGCGAGACGATGGACGCGCAGCAGGCGCGCCAGATCTACGAAGAGATCGTCCGCCGCCAGCGCGACCCCGCGCTCGTCGAGTGGATGGGCCACGGACTGCTGCGCACGCGGATCTTCCCGTTCAATGCGGGGGAGGAGAGGCGGGTGGTGACGCGCTTTCAGGTCGTCGCCGAGCGGGAGGGGGATGCGTTGAAGATCGATTATTTCCGGGGTGGGGCGACGGGAGGTTCGAGGCTCGAGGTTCCAGGTTCGAGAGAGGACACTCGAACCTCAAACCTCGAGCCTCGAACCTCCTTCATTCTCTCCTACTCCACGAGCTCCAACCTCGGCGAACCCTACTCGCCGACGCATGAGTTGGACATCGAACGCGACGGCTCGCGTCGCCGCGTCGAGGTGCGCGGTAATGCGCGCGACGTCACGATCCTCTTGCCGCTCCGGCGGGCGGGCGAGACGTCGGTGGCGGTGCTGCAGCACGCGCCTGGGAACGAGGACGGGTTCGCACTGATCACCGTGTCGCCGCCGCGGGTGATGCGTGGCGCGACGACGCCGCGTGACGTCACGCTGGTGATGGACGTGTCGGGGTCGATGTCCGGACGGAAGATGGAGCAGGCGAGGGCCGCGGCGCGGCAGCTGCTGGAGACGCTGCAGCCGCAGGACCGGTTCCGGATCATCGACTTCTCGACCGACGTGCGCACGTTCCGCGACGAACTCGTGTTCGCGACGGACGCGAACGTCGCGGCTGCGCGACGCTACATCGACGCGCTCGAGCCTCAGGGCTCGACGAACATCTCCGGCGCGCTGGACGAAGCGCTGCGGCCGAGGGTCACGAGCGAGCGGCTGCCGCTGGTGCTCTTCCTCACCGACGGTGAGCCGACGGTCGGCCTGCGCAACCCGGCGCAGATCGCCGCGCGGGCGGCGGCCGAGCGCGGCGAGCGGCGCATCTTCACCTTCGGCGTCGGCACGGACGTGAACGTCTCGCTGCTCGAGCAGCTCGCGCTCGAGGGGCGCGGCACGGCGCACTTCATCCGTCCGACCGAGTCCGTGGAGCGCGCGGTGAGCGTCGTGGCGAGCCGGCTGGTCGACCCGGTCATGACGAACGTCCGCGTTCGGGGCGAGGGCGTGCGGCTGTCGCGCATTCACCCGGAGCAGCCGTTCGACCTGTTCGCGGGGCAGGACCTGGTGATCTTCGCGCGCTACTCCGGGCGCGGCCCGGCGCGCGTCATCTTCGAGGGCGAGTCGCGCCGCGGGAGCGTGCGGTGGGTGGCGCCGGTCAACTTCGCCGACCGTGAGCGTGGCAACGCGTTCATCGGGCGGCTGTGGGCGACGCAGCGCGTCGGTTACCTGAGTGCGGAGCGGCGGAAGTCGGGCGGCTCGCCCGAGCTCGACGCCGAGATCCGCGAGCTGGGCGAGCGGTACGGCATCCCGACCGAGTTCACGTCGTACTTCGTGCGTGAGCCGGGGATGGTGGCGATGAGGGACGGCGGGCAGCCGGCGTCGGGCGGGGTGGCAGGGATGGACATGGGAGCCCGCCGGCGGGCGGCCGCGGCGACGCCGCGGTCGGGACGGGCGGAGACGGCAGGGGCCGCGAACACCGCGGCCGTTGACACTGCCGCCAGCTCGGCGCCGCCGCCGGTGTACCCAGCGCCGTTCGAGGCGGCGCGGAAGGCCGCCGAGCAGCGCTCCGCGACGACGCTCGGCCCCGACACGCAGCTTCGGTCGGTCGTCGTCACTGGGCAGGGCGTGGTGCCGGCGCGCAACGTCGGCGGACGCACGTTCACGCTCACCGACGGCCGTTGGACGGACTCGCGCTACACGGGGTCGTCCGCGCGGGTGACGAAGGTCAAGGCGTACTCGAAGGCGTACTTCGCGTTGCTCGATCAGGCGCCCGAGCTTCGCGAGATGTTCGCGCTCGGCGAGCGAGTGCTCGTCGGCGGCAACACCGTGGCGCTGGAGGTGGGGGCGGAGGGGAGGGAGGAGCTGAGCGGGCCGGAGCTGCAGCGGTTGTTGAGGGACCTCGGCCTGCGCAGCTAGGGGTCAGGCGTTAGGGGGTTAGGCGCCAGGTGTCAGGCGCTAGGTTCCAGCTAGAGCGCTCACTAGCCCTGTCACCGAGTACCTGGCACCTGACATCTAGCAACCTAACACCTGGCAACTAGAACCGACTGCGGACTGCGGACTGCGGACTGGGAATTGGAACTGGGAACCTGGAACCGGGAACCATTAGCTGCGACCTGCGTGCCTCCCGACATCGACCGTCTCTTCCACGAGTATCACGCTGCCCTCGTCCGCTACCTCACGCGCCGTCTAGGCGACCGTGACTGGGCGGAGGAGATCGCGCAGGAGACATTCGTGCGTGCGATGCGGCAGGAGGCGATCGCGAGCGAGCGGTCGTGGCTCTTCGCGGTGGCAACGAACCTGGTACGCGACGAGATGCGGAAGGACGCACGGCGTCGGCAGAAGCTCGAACAGCTCGTCGAGGAGGCGAAGGCGCGTCAGGCGGAGGTGCAGCCGCTGCCGATCGAGCGCGCGGAGGACGCCGCACTCGCCCGACGCGCGATCGAGGCACTGGGCGAGCGCGACCGCGAGGCGCTGCTGATGCGCGAGGAGGGACTCGACTACACGGAGATCGCCGCGGCACTCGAGCTGTCGGTGGGCTCGGTCGGGACGACACTGGCCCGCGCGCGGCGGCGCCTCGTGGAAGCGTACGAAGCGCTGCAGCGCGGCGGAGACCGGAGTGGACGACATGCAGCATCTTGACGAAGGAACGATCCACGCGTGGCTGGACGGCGCGCTGACCGCCGAGGAGGCTGCGCGCGTCGAGCGCCACGCGGCCGAGTGCGCGGAGTGCGCGTCGGTCGTGGCGGAAGCACGCGGACTCGTCGCCGGCGCGTCGAGGATTCTCTCGGCGCTGGACGACGTGCCGGCAGTGGTGCCGGCCGGGGCCCGTGGGCGGTGGGCGGAGGGCGGGGGCGTCGAGGGTCGAGCGGTTAGAGGCGCGGCCGCGCCCCCGGCCCGCGCCCCGTCTCCCGCCCGCCGACCGTTCTGGTCGCGCCCCGCGGCGCTGGCGGCGGCGGCGACCGTCGTCTTGATCGGCGGTACGGCGGTCGTGTGGGACCGGGCAGGGGGGCCGAGGACTGCCGAGATGCTCGCGGACAGCAGCGCGGTGTTCGGCCACCGCGTGAGCGAAGGACAGGCGGGCGCGACCGCGTCGGCGAGCGGGGCCGCGCCGACGAGCGAGGTCACGCAGCGCGGCACGACCGCCGCGCCGCCCACGTTTGTCGACGTGGGAGCGGAGCGGGGCGTCGCCCGCGCGAGAGATGGAGCCGCGGCGGGAACGGCGAGCACTACGCGGCCGCTGTCGGGTTCGTCGGTACCGGCGTCGCTGCCGGCGTCGCGCGACCTGCTGGGCGCGGGCGTGCGCGACACCGCACAGCGCCTCGAAGTCCGGCCGGCAAACGCCGCCGGACAGGCGGCAGGCGCGCCGGTGGCGCAGAGGGGTGTGATGCAGAAGGGCGTGATAACGACGGAGAAGGCGACTCCCCTCGCGCCGCCGGCGCCCGCGCCCGCGGTTGCGGCGGCCGATCAGGCGCCGCAAAAGTCGGCGGCGACGAAATCGCTTGAGATGTCGAACGTGACCGTGACCTCGACCGCATCCGCCGACACGAGTACGGCGCGGCGGCGCGCCGCGGCGCGACAAGCTACGGCTCGGCGCGCCGCGGCGCCCACACGCGACGAGGTGCCGATGGTAAGCCGCGAGGTACCTGGGGAGAGGGTCACGCGGGGGGACACCGTCTATCGGGCAGGGCGGACCGACACGATCACGGTAGCCCAAGTCGAGACGTTGGTCGTCGACACGCCCAGACCCCCGAGCTATCGCCCGGAGGGACGCACGGCGGCGGCGACGCGGGCGTTTCCCGTGTCCGGCTGCTACGAGGTGCTGGAGGGCGGACTGCCGAGATTCATCACGCTGACCGTGGACCCCGTCTGGAGCGGCGCCGCCGAGCATGCTTTCGTCGCGACCGCGCACAAGGCCATCGGCTACTGGAGTCAGCCGAAAAGCGGTGCCATTCACCTGGTGATCGATCGGGCGGTGGTGACGGCACGTATCGATACGTCGACCCGCGAGCTGCGCGGGACGGCTCAGCGCGGCAGGAAGAAGGTCACGTTCGTGGCCAGGCGGGGGTGTAGATAGATCAGCTATCAGCTATCAGTACTTTGGACTGCCCGGCCCGCGAATGCGGGCCGGGCTTGTGTTTGGTGGATCCTCAGCGCAATGTCGAGCGCCGCTCAGCAAACAAGCGGCCCGAAGGGCCGCCCTCCTTGCTACTGATAGCGGATAGCTGATAGCTGATAGCCTCGCCGCCGCAGGCGGCGACCGATAGCTGATAGCGTGCGGGCGCAACCCGCACCGACAGGAGAGAGAATCACATGAAGCTTTTCGCCTCTTCCCGCCGCGGCGCGCTCGGCGCCGCGGTCCTCGCGCTCCTCTGCGTAACGCCCGCGATCGCCCAGCAGCCTCCGACGCAGGCCGGCGCCGGACGGACCAGCGAACGCGCTGCCGGCGACGTCGGCGCCAGATTGGTCACGACCGTCGAGGGGATCAGCGAGTACGCCCTGCCCAACGGGCTCAAGGTGCTGCTCTTCCCGGACCAGTCGAAGCCGACAGTCACGGTGAACATCACCTACCTCGTGGGCTCAGCCAGTGAGGGCCACGGCGAGACTGGCATGGCGCACCTGCTCGAGCATCTCGTGTTCAAGGGCTCGACGAGGCACCCAAACATCCCGCAAGAGCTGACCGAGCGCGGCTCGCGGCCGAACGGCACGACGTGGTACGACCGCACCAACTACTTCGAGACGGTGCCGGCGACGGAGGCGAACCTCGACTGGGCGCTCGACCTCGAGGCCGACCGGATGGTCAACAGCTTCATCGCCAAGAAGGACCTCGAGAGCGAGTTCTCCGTCGTCCGCAACGAGCTCGAGGCGGGTGAGAACAATCCCTGGCGCACCCTGCTGCTCCAGACGATGCAGACCGCCTTCCTCTGGCACGGCTACGGACGGTCGACCATCGGCACGCGCTCCGACATCGAGCGGGTGCCGATCGAGCGGCTTCAGGCGTTCTATCGGCGGTACTACCAGCCCGACAACGCCGTCCTCGTCGTGGCGGGCAAGTTCGACCCCGAGAAGACGCTCCGGATGATCGAGGACAAGTTCGGACGGATCCTTCGGCCGGCGCGGTCGCTCGAGAAGGGGAACCTGCTCTTCAACAGCTACACCGTCGAGCCGACGCAGGACGGGGAGCGCGAGGTCACGGTCCGGCGTGTCGGCGACGCGCAGCTACTCATGATGCTGTATCACGTGCCGGCGGGCTCGCATCCCGACTTCGCCGCCGTCGACGTGCTGGCGCGCGCCCTCGGCGACAATCCGTCGGGGCGGCTGTACAAGGCGCTCGTCGACCCGAAGCTCGTCGCGAGCACCGGCGCGTTCGCCTTCCAACTCCGCGACCCGGCGGTGCTCGTCACGCAAGCCGAGCTGCGGCTGAACCAGAGCATCGACTCGGCGCGCGCGGCGATGGCCCGGGCGCTGGACAACGCGGCGACCTCCAGCTTCACCGCGGAGGAGGTCGATCGGGCGAAGACGGCGATCCTCAAGAACATCGAGCTGCTGCTCAACAACTCGGAGCAGGTCGGGTTCGCGCTCACCGAGTGGGCGGCGATGGGCGACTGGCGGCTGATGTTCCTCCACCGCGACCGGGTCGAGAAGGTGACGCCGGCAGACGTGCAGCGCGTCGCCGCGACGTATCTCAAGCCAACCAATCGGACGGTCGGCCGGTTCATCCCGACGCAGACCCCCGACCGCGCGGAGATCCCGGCGACGCCGAGCCTCGCCGGCATGGTCGGCAACTACAAGGGGCGCGCGACCGTCGCCGCCGGCGAGGCGTTCGACCCGTCGCCGAAGAACATCGAGGCGCGCTCGCAGCGCATCCGGTTGGCGAACGGCGCGCACGTGACGCTGCTGCCGAAGGAGACGCGCGGGGACCGCGTGCTCGTCCAGGTCACGCTGCGCCACGGCACCCAGCAGACTCTGTCCGGGAAGACGGCGATCGCGGCGGTGACGCGCGACATGCTCTCGCGCGGGACGACGGCGCTGACGCGCGAGCAGGTCAAGGACTCGCTCGACAAGCTCAAGGCGCGGGTCTTCTTCGGCGGCGCGACGAACAGCGTTGTCGGCAACGTCGAGACGACTCGCCCCAACCTGCTCCCGACGCTGGAGCTGGTCGCGCAGCAGCTCCAGTCGCCGCGCTTCGACCAGGGCGAGTTCGAGAAGCTCAAGCAGGAGCGGCTCGCCCAGCTTGAGCAGTTCAAGTCGGAGCCGCAGTTCGTCGGCCAGACCGCGCTCCAAAAGCGGCTGAACCGCTACCCGAAGGGGCACGTGCTGTACGTCTCGAGCCCCGACGAGCAGATCGCGGACCTGACGGCCGTGAAGCTCGACCAGATCAAGCAGTTCCACCGCGACTTCTACGGCGCGTCGGCGGCCGACGTTACCCTCGTCGGCGACTTCGCGGCCGACTCCGTGCGCGCCGCAACGGAACGGCTCTTCGCGAGCTGGCGGAGCCCGCAGCCGTTCGAGCGCGTCGTGCGGACGTTCACGCCGAGCGACTCGACACTCGAGGTGATCCAGACGCCGGACAAGGCGAACGCCGTCTTCGGCGCGGGGCAGAACCTCGCCCTGCGGGACGACGACCCGGACTACCCCGCGCTGTTGCTCGCCAACTGGATGATCGGCGGCGGCTTCCTGAATTCGCGCCTCGCCACGCGCTTGCGGCAGAAGGAAGGCATCAGCTACGGCGTGGGGTCGGGACTCCAGGTGCAGCCGCTCGACCGGCACGGTGTCTTCCAGGCGTTCGCGATCTACGCGCCGCAGAACGCCGACCGGTTGGTCGCCGCGTTCCGCGAGGAGATCGACCGCGTGCTCAAAGACGGCTTCACGGCGCAGGAGGTCGAAGCCGCGAAGCCCGGCTACCTCCAGCAGCGGCTCCAGTCGCGCGCGAACGACACCGAGCTTGTCGGCATCCTCACCACGCGCCGTTACACGGGACGCACGATGAGCTACGACGAGGAGCTGGAGCGGAAGATCCAGGCGCTCACTCCCGACCAGATCAACGCGACAGTGCGGAAATACATCGACCCGTCGAAGATCGTGCTGGTGCGGGCGGGGGATTTTGCGAAGCACCCGCCGGTGAAGCCGACGCCTTAACTCAGCTATCAGCTATCGGCTATCAGCTATCAGGAGTTTGGAGGGCCCGGCCGCGCATGCGCGGCCGGGCTTTTTGCTTGCCCATTACGTAACGGGGTGGCGAGCCCGGCCGCTATAGCTTCGCTGGTCCGATGGGTCCTCTTCTGCGCGCGCGACCGCCACCACGGAGCGGGAGCAGTGCTCTCGCTTGGTGATCCGGGTGGAACGTGAGTCAAATCGCTGAGGCTCCGTGGACGGTGGTCCACGAGCCGGAGGAGGGGCACAATGAAGTGGATGCGAACGATCGGCACCGTTTCAGTGTTGCCGATGACCGTGTGGCTGGCGGTGGGATGCAGCGATCGTCAGGGAGGGCGGACGCCGACTGATCCGGCGCTGGACGCCGGAAGCGCGGAGGCGTCGTTGTCGCGCGACGGCGGTCGCGGCGACGATGGGAGTGGGTCGAGGTTCAAGCTGTTCGGGAACGCGCGGATGACGCGGGACCCGGAGAACCCGTCCAATGTGGTACTCGAACTCGTCAGCGTCCCGGCGTCGACAGCGACGGGCGCGTACAGAGATCTCCGGCGCGTTCAACTATGGCAGCTCGACCATCAGCTCAATTTTCATCGGGCGTTCGTCGCCCCGCACACGTGCGGAGGGGGGTCGCCGCGCATCCAGCTGATCATCGACGCGAACGGCGATGGTAAGTTCAACCAGTCGGGTGGGGATTTCGTCGCCCACGGTCACGTGAGGCCGCCGACCACGGGGTGCGAGACGAGCCAGCCGACACCCTCCCGCGGAGGGTCGAGTCCTTCGACGCTGGTCTGGCGCTTCGAGGACCTGACGGACGAGCTCCTACGATGGGAGATCACGCCGGGCGGGGCCGTCCAAGGCATCCCGGTATTTCCGTTCGTGCCTTGGGACGTGCTCGAAGCAACAGTCAGTAGGCTCTTCCCGAACCATCAGGTTCTCCGGGGAGTCTTCGTTGAGGACTTCAACCCGACGCCGGGGTTGGCCTACTACGACCTCATTACCATCTTCGACCTGACGCTCGGCACACGCGGCCAGTGGACGCCCGAGCGGGACGATCGCGACACTGATTCCGACGACTGATCGCGTCGGGGTCGACTGAGCTGTGGTGCTGCGCGCGGTCCGCTGACGCTACCGCACCGCGCGCAGCCCGCGCCTGAGCCAGTCCGCGAGCTCCGGGTCGTCGGCGACGGCGTCGGCCTCGACGACGACCCAGGTGCTCATCGACTTCTCGCCGTCGGGCGCGAACGGCGTGACGCCGGACTCCTCGAGAGCCCGCGCGTACTCGCCCGGCGGGCACTTCACGATCAGTCCGTCCTCCCACGCGATCGCGAACGTGGACTTCCCAACGAGGAACCCGCGGCCGCCGAAGACGTTCTTCTGTCTGATCCCGCGCTCACCCAGTGCAACGAGTGTATCGGCCATTCGGGCGGCTAAGCCGTGGTCGTAGGGCACAAACAGAAGCTATCAGCTATCAGCTATTAGTACTGTGGATGGCCCGGCGCGCAGCGCCGGGCCTTGCTGCATGGGGTGGGCCGCAGCACACCGAGGGTCGTACTCCATGAGCGGCCCGCAGGGCCGCCCTCCCTGCTACGGATAGCTGATAGCTGATAGCTGCGCGCGCTTCGCGCGCGCTACGGCGTCGCCCCCACCCTCCGCCCCTCGATATCCAACACGGTAATCGGCCCCACGCCGGTCTTGGCGATCCGCTCTTCGATCGTCGCGCGGTCGCCGACGATCACGATCGCGAGGCGGTCAAGGTCGACGTATTGCTTGGCCACGCGCATGAGGTCGTCCTTCGTCACCGCGTTGACCCGGGCCGCGAAGGACTGGTAGTAATCCTCCGGGAGCCCCTGCACGTAGATGTTGGTGATCGAGCTCGCGGTTGCGCCGACCGAGGCGAAGCTCGCGGGGAGGCGTTGGATCAGGGACTGCTTGGCTTGCGTGATCTCGTCGTCGGTGATCGGGCGCTCGCCGTTGACGATGCCTCGCAGCTCCGTCATGAACTCGATGAGCGCGCTGTCCGTCTTCGCGGTCACGACTTCGCCGCCGGCGCGGAAGGCGCCGGGGCCCTTGCCGTAATCGAAGCCCGAGCGCACGCCGTAGCTGTAGCCCTTGACCTCGCGGATGTTGTGGTTGAGACGCGACTGGAAGTGCCCGCCGAGGATGAAGTTCATCACCTGGATGGCGTAGTAGTCGGGCGTGTCGCGCGGCGGTCCGGGAATGCCGATGGCGACGGACGACTGTGCGGCCTTGGGCTTGTCCACCAAGTAAATCGCGCGCGGCTGCGGAGTCGGCGGCGCCGGGTACGCGAACGACGGCTTCTCACCGCCGGTGGGCCAGGCGGCGAACGCGCGCTCCAGCTCGCGGCGGACCGTCTCGGGCTCGACGTCGCCGGTGACGGTGATGATCGCGCGCGCCGGACGGAAGTACGCCCGGTGGAACGCCACCACGTCGTCGCGCGTGACTGCCTTGACGGTCGTGTCGGTCATGAAGCGGCCGTACGGGTGCTCCGTGCCGTACAGCACGCGCTGGAAGACGTTGGACGAGATCACGAACGGCTGATCGCGGTTCTGCGCGAGCTGCACGAGCGTACGGGCGCGAAGGCGCTCCAGCGCGTCGGCCGGGAATGACGGGTTGAGCATCATGTCCGCGACCAGCGCGACCGCCGGCGCGAAGCGGTCTTTCAGTGCTTGGAAGCTGATCGAGCCGCGTTCGCCGCTGATGTTGGCGGAGATCGTCGTGCCGAGGAGTTGCTGCTCCGCGGAGATCTGCTCGCCGGTGCGCGTGGTCGTTCCTTCCGAGAGCATCTGCGCGACCGCGTTCGCGAGGCCGACCTTGTCAGCCGGCTCGAACTGGTTCGCGCCACCCTCGAAGGTGATGGTGAAGGAGACCAGCGGCAGGTCGCGCTTCGGCGAGACGATGAGGCGCGCGCCGTTCGACAGCGTCGCCTTCGTCCACGCAGGCACGCGGAGCGCCGGTGTCGCTCCGACCGGCGGCATCTTCGTTCTGTCGAGCGCGGTCTTGTTGGCTTGTTGCTTGACGCCCGCCTGCGCGGCGGCCGCCGTGGGAGTCGCCGCTACGCCCGCGACGAGTACCGCCGCCACTGCGGTGGCGGTCGGAGTGATTCTGAAGAAGGCCGTGCGCATCACTTGGCCTCCGTGCTCTGCGAGGTGGTGGTGAGGCTGCTCACCTTGGTGCTCGCCTCCGGCTTGGAGCCGAGCTCGGGCTTCCCGGTCGGGACGACGCTGAGGACGACGCGCCCGGGACTGAGGTACGTGTTCGCGACCCGCTTCACGTCGGTCGCGGTCACGGCTTGGATCTTCGCGAGCGCGCGTCGGAAGTAGCCGGGGTCATCGAAGAAGACGCTCCCTTGGAGCACGGTCTCGGCCCTGCCGAAGTTCGACTCGAGGAAGCTCACGAAGTTGTATTCGGCGCCGGCGGTCGCTCGCTTCAGCTCGTCCGCGCTCGGGCCTTCCGCCTTGAAGCGCTCGATCAGCGAGTCGACCGTCGCTTCGATCGACGCGAGGGTGTGACCCGGACGCGGGGTGACGGTGACCGAGAAGAAGCCGACGTCCTCGTTCGGCGTGAGGCCGGCGGAGACGAACGCCGCCGACTGCCGGTCGTACACCAGCGCCTTGGTCAGCCGCGCGGTGCGCGGGCCGGCGAGGATCGAGCCGAGCACCTGGAGCGCAAAGCGGTCGTCGTGCTTGAGGCCGACCGCCGGCCAGCGCACGTACAGCCGCGGCACCTGCACGCGGTCCTCGTAGAGGAGCCGCCGCTCCGCGCCGAGCGTGACCTGCGGCACCTTCGGTCGCTCGATCCGCTTGCCCCGCGGGATGTCGGCGAAGTACCGGGCAACCAATTGCTTGGCTTGCGCCGGGTCGAAGTCGCCGACGATCGCGAGCGTCGCGTTGTTCGGCGCGTAGTACTGGCGGAAGAAGCTCTTCACGTCCTCCAGCGGCGCGACGAGCAGGTCGTTCATCGAGCCGATGACGTCCCACGAGTACGGGTGCCCCGCCGGGAACATCGTTGCGAGCATGATCTCGTGCGCGCGTCCGTACGGCTGGTTGTCGACGCCCTGGCGTCGCTCGTTCTGCACGATGTCGCGTTGGGCGACGAACTTCGCGCTGTCGAGCGCGTCGAGCAGGAATCCCATCCGGTCCGCCTCGATCCAGAGCAGGGTCTCGAGGTAGTTCGACGGAATGTTCTGGAAGTAGTTGGTGCGGTCGTGGCTCGTCGACCCGTTGTTGTTGCCGCCGACGCCCTCGGTCATCCGGTCGTGTAGGCCGTAGGGGACGTGGCCCGAGCCGGTGAACATTACGTGCTCGAAGAGGTGCGCGAACCCGCTGCGTCCGGCTACCTCGTTCTTCGAGCCGACGTGGTACCACACATCCACGGTCACCGTCGGCGTCGCGCGATTGACGGAGAGGATGACGGTGAGCCCATTCGGGAGCGTGTATCGCTCGTAGGGGATGTTGATAGGGGAGCGAGGACGCGGGTCACCGGCTTGCTGTTGTTGGCCGGACGCGGGTACAGCGGTGGCCAGGGAGAGAAGAATCAGGGGACTGAGGCGCATATACCGCTGGGGGCAAAAGAAGGAGGCTATCAGCTATCAGCTATCAGCTATCAGTAACTTGGACTGCCTGGCGCTGCGCGCCAGGCTTAACTGCGTATGGTTTTTATGGGTACGCTCCTCCCGCAATCCGGAACGCGGTCCCACCAGGTAAGCGGCCCGAAGGGCCGCCGTCCCAGCTGCTGACAGCTGACAGCTGATAGCTGATAGCTGATAGCTGATAGCTCGCGGGCGAAGCCCGCGCCGATAGCTGATAGCGTGGGCCGCGCGCCGGAGGCGTGCGGCCCACTGTTTGCGCAGCACTGGACTCCCCACGGTCCTGGCACTCACCCCCCTCATGGTATCTCGCGTTGGCCACCCGAGCAGCTGAGCGAAAGACGGCCGAGCGTAGGCCGCCGACGCGCGGGCTCGAGCACGTGACCATCGAGTGCGTCACGCCGGAACTCGACGGCGGCCGGTTCCCGGTCAAGCGCATCGTCGGCGACATCGTCGAAGTCAGCGCCGACATCTTCAAGGAAGGCCACGACCTGCTCGCGGCCCGGCTCCTCTTCAAGGCCCCCGGGGACCTGGAGTGGCGGAGCGCGCCGATGGTATTCGACTATGACACCGATCGGTGGTACGCCGCCTTCACGGCCGACCGGATCGGCCAGTGGGTCTTCACCATCGAGGCGTGGACGGACTTCTTCACCACCTGGCGGAGCGGGCTCAAGAAAAAGGTCGACGCCGGCCAGAACGTGAACCTCGAGCTGCTCGAGGGCGCGGCGATGGTCCGACAGGCGGTCCGCCGAGCCAAGTTCGGCCCGGCACGGGCCGCGTTGCTCGCCGCGGCGGCCGCGCTCGAGGACGAGACGGAGCTCTCCCCGGCGGTCCGCATCCAGCGTGCGCTCGACGACGAGCTCCCGGCGTTGATGGCC
>JBHELH010000237.1:0-3168 GCA_046263215.1 Gemmatimonadaceae bacterium
CCACATTGCGAAACGTGAGTCCCGAAGATCTCATCGCGATCGCGTCTGGATTAGCCAGACGGTTCACGCCCAGCGACGACTGCACCTCGGGAGACGTCGCTGCGGCACTTGTGACTGCCTCCGGTCAGGTCTACACGGGCGTCTGTATCGATACCGCGTGCAGTCTCGGTTTTTGCGCCGAGCACGCTGCGATCGCGGAAATGCTGAAGGCTCGCGAGTCAACCATCGAATTGATCGTAGCGGTTGACCAAACGGGCGTGATCGGAGCCCCGTGCGGGCGTTGTCGAGAATTGATCTGGCAGGTGGATCCGCGAAATATCGCAACGCGGGTCGTTGTGGGACCGAACGAGACCGTCAGCCTTGCCGAGCTCTTACCGCGCAGGACGGGTGCTCAAGCGCTGCCTAACGTCGAGTTGTGATGCGTGAGATTGTCTTAGATGGCTCGAGCTGGCGCGGCGTAGAGGACTTCTACGCGGCTCTCCTACCGGCGCTCGGCGCGCCGGAGTCGCACGGGCGCGACCTTGATGCACTAAATGACTCGCTGCGCGGCGGGGATCTGAACCTGGTCAACCCGCCGCTGGCCATCACGATTTCGGGGATCTACACGATGACCCCGGACGCCGAGCGGGTCGTCCGCAGCTTCGCGGAACTCGCAGACGCGTTGGCGGCTGAGGGTATTCAGATCTCCGTGGAGATCGCTCCTTAGCCCCGCGCGCAGCGCAACGACTGGCGCGCCGCCGGAGCAGACGACGCCGATCCGGGGGACCGCGGGATCAATCGGGAAGCCGGGCTACTCGCCAGCGCTCGTGCGGCCGCCGCGATCCGAACCACGCGCCCGCGCTGAAGCCGATAGCGCCACCGATGGCCACGGCCTGCCAGGCCTCGCGGAACCTGCGGCTGTGGGGATCCTCATGCGCAACCCACATTCTCAAGCCGAGATCACCGCGCCTATGGTGCCCGCTTGCAGAGCACTCGCCCGGCGTGATGGGCCCAGGCTAATCTCCACCCGTCGGATCGAAGCGCGAGGAATGGCAACCGCGCCGACCACGTTCGGCAGATCGACGTAGAGGGTGTCGGAAGAGATTACCCGGACCACCCCCCGGAGCCGCTCGACGCGGGAGCTGAAGGGCGACTGGCGGAACGGGCTCGCGACGCTCACACGTATTCGCGCTCCCGTCTCCACCGTGGTGTCTACCGCCGCGTCGCGTGGCGTGGTGAACTGTGCGCCGGCGGTCACTGGGCCGAGGAGGCAGGCCACCGCGGCCGAGAACACGCGAATCACTGCGCCTCACTCCGGAATCCAGGCAAGTCGCCAACGCTCGTACGGCCGCAGCGCGCCGAAGAGCGCGCCCATGCCGAACCCTATGCCCGCGCCGACGACGGCCGCACGCTCGGACGAGCCGAACTGGCGCTCCGGCTGCACCACGAATGACGGCATGAACAGCGCGAAGAGCACCGCACTGGCCGTTCCAACTTGCATCGCACTTGCGCTTCGTGACGGACGCCCGAGGCTCATCTCCACGCGCCGAATTGCCACGCGCGGAATCGCCACCGTCCCGGCGGCGTTCGACAGGGCGACGTAGAGCGTCTCGGGAGCGATCGCGCGGACAGTACCTTGGAGCCGCTGAGCAACGGCGCTGAATGGCGACTGCGGGAAGACTTGTGGGGTGCCTTCCACGACCTCGACCCGGACTCGCGTGCCGACGCCGATCATAGGCACGGCCCGTCGACCAAGCTGCGCGCCGACGCTTGTTGTATTGACCAGGCTTGCCGCCGTGACGCCGAGCAGGAATCGTCGCACGTCGCCCTCACTGGGAAGAATTCGATAACCGCGATCTCAACCCTTTGGTGTACGATGCCGCGCCAGCCACTCGCGGAGGGGCTCCAAGACCTGCACCCGGAAGGCGCGGTGGATCGATTCGCTTCTTGGCTCGGGCCCATATGCTGAGACGGTGAGGAGCCTGAGCCTGACTTCGGATGGACCTACCTCGCTTACCTCGACCGTAACGTCGACCGTGCGCTCCGGCGGCTGCCTGATGGAAATCTCGAGAGTGTCGACGTCGATTGGCACGGTTTCGACGGGGGCTCTACGACGCGCGGTCACCTGCTCGCTTGGCACATACCTTACAGGAAGACCGAGGGACTGGAGTCCCGCACGCACCTCCCTCCCCGTCGCCGGGATCAGGTAATCTGTCGGACCGTGAACGGCATACCGCGGAGGGAGGATGCTCGTCGCCGTGAAGGCCGCGAGTGCAATCCCAGCGGTGGCGATCGCAGCGATGCGGCGAGGGAGGCGAAGCGGTCGGATCGAAGCGCCTGGGCCTTGACGACGCGCCAGCCAGTACGCGGGAAGCAGAGCGGCGAGCGCGACCCAGTCCATGTAGTCGACGACGCGCGCGAGAGGCCAGAGGCCCAGAGCGTTCCAGGCGGCCAGCGGTGCGTCGCTCAGCGGCGACTTCCAGAGCAGGAAGCCGGCAGTCGTCAGCGCGAAAACGGCGCCTCGACGCCTCGGGAACAACGCCGTCCAGAAAATGGAGAAGGCAAAGAGGCCGGCAAGGTCCGACAGCTTTCCGGTCGACCAGTTGCCTACGGCCGCCTTGAGCACCCAGTCGTTGAGCAGGAGAAGCGCGACGGCCAGGATAAAGGCCGGCGATGTCAGGAGGCGCGTGGATTCCGAGCCTCCCCGGAATTGGCCGGCGGCGTTTCCGGTACGCCGTGTCTGTCCCATCAGCGTAGCATGGCGTTAACCCCATCCCAGCTTCTCAACGGGACCGCCACATTAACCGCCGGCTCCACAAAACCGCCAGGAGTTCTTGCGCCCCAACGAAAGGCGATGTCGTTTAGCGGCATGCAGTCACCAGACGACCTCGGCGCATCTCAGATGTCTCGACGCTCCTTCGTGGCGGCAGCGGCGGCCGCGGCACTGGGAGCGCGTGGTAGCGCGCGAGGCGACCAAGCCGGTGCCGAGCAGGGCGCGGGTTCCGCCCCGCGCCCGAACCGGACCACCTTCGATCCGTGGCTCGAGATCGACGGGACGGCGCTGGCACACAACGTACGCGCGGTCACGCGACTGGCCGGCGGTAGACCCATCATGGCCGTGGTCAAGAACAACGCCTACGGGTTGGGACTCGAGACCGCGGCGCCAATTCTGGATTCTCTCGCCAACGT
>JBHELH010000238.1:0-5280 GCA_046263215.1 Gemmatimonadaceae bacterium
TTGAGCGCGGGCGGGCGGCGGGGCGCGGAGGGTGGCGAAGACCATCAAGCTAGCCGTGAGAATTGGCCGCAGCATGCGTGCACTCCAGTGTTAGTTCGCGAGACCGAGACGATAGACGTCGTCGGCGTCCGTAGCCAGTCGCGCGGGTCCGCCCGCCGGCCCCCGCCGCCCGCTTAGATTCCGGTCGATGTCTGACCTCTCGACCTACTACCGCAAGGGCTTCGGTCTCCGCGCCGAGGTGCAGGGGGACCTCGCCGCGGACTACGAGGGCCAGCTCGTGACGCTGCTTCGCGAGCGTGACTACACGCTCACCGTCGGCGACGTCACGGTACGACTCGCGCGGGAGTTCGGCTTCTGCTACGGCGTCGAGCGGGCGGTCGAGTACGCGTACCAGACGCGCCGGAAGTTCCCGGACCGGCGGCTCTTCCTCGTCGGAGAGATCATTCACAACCCGCACGTGAACGCGCGGCTGACAGAGATGGGCATCCAGATCCTGCTGCCGCGCGACGGGGCGTTCGATTTCGCTGCGCTCGTGCCCGACGACGTCGTGATCCTCCCGGCGTTCGGCGTGACGATCCACGACTTCGAGCGACTGCGCACGATCGGCTGCGTGCTCGTCGACACGACGTGTGGCTCGGTGCTCAACGTCTGGAAGCGCGTCGAGAGTTACGCGCGCGACGGGTTCACGGCGCTCATTCACGGTAAGCACTACCACGAGGAGACGCGCGCCACTGCGTCGCAGGTGCTCAAGTATTCGGAGGGCCGGTATCTCGTGGTGCGCGACATGGAGGAGGCGCGCGTCGTCTGCGACTTCATCGAAGGGAAGGGAGATCGGGACGCGTTCCTCGCGCGGTTCGCGCGCGCGGTCTCTCCGGGCTTCGACCCCGACCTGCACCTCGGCCGAATCGGCGTCGCCAACCAGACGACAATGCTCGCGCGCGAATCGCTCGCCATCGGCGAGGAGGTCGGCCGGGCGATCGAGCGGGCACGCGGCGCGGAGGCGCGCGAGTGTGACTTCCGCACCTTCGACACCATTTGCAGCGCGACGCAGGAGCGGCAGGACGCGGTACGCGAGCTCCTCGGAGAACCGCTCGACGTCATGATCGTCATCGGCGGCTACAACTCGAGCAACACCATCTCCCTCGCCGCGCTCTGCGCCGAGCGCGTGACGACGTACCACGTCGAGACCGCCAGCGCGATCGAGCCCGAGACGCGCAGCGTCCGGTATCGGCCGGCGGGTAAGCGCCACAGCGAAGCCGTGGCGACCGACTGGTTGCCCGACTCGAAACCCATTCGCGTCGGTTTGACGGCGGGCGCGAGCACGCCCAACAACAAGATCGGCGAAGCAGTCGCGCGGATCTTCGCGACGCGCGGTGTGGATTTGGGGAACGCTATCAGCGATCAGCTATCAGCTATCAGGAGCAAGGACGGCGGCCCGGCGGGCCGCTGATATGGTGCACGGCGTTCCGGGTTGCGGGAGGAGCTTCGTATCAAATGCAGTTAAAGCCCCGCCCGGCGCGCAGCGCGGCGGGGCACTCCGTAGTACTGATAGCTGATAGCTGTGCGGCCGTACGCGGCGCTAATAGCTGACAGCGTGTTCGTACACTACGTGGCGCTCGGCGACTCGATGTCGATCGATCTCTACCCGGCGCTCGACGCCGGGGAGACCGACGTCGCCGTCGCCCTCGAGCGCGACCCGTCCGCCGGACAGGTGGCGGCGCTCGGCGCCGCGTCGCTCTTCTACCGGAATGCCGAGTCCCACTGGCCCGACGAGGTCGGACAGGATCTCGTCAGCCGCTATCCGGGAATCGCGTTCACGAACCTCGCGACCGACGCGGCGACGATCGGCGACGTCTTCGGGGGGCAGCTGCCCGAGCTCGCGGTGAACGACGAGCCGACGCTGATCACGCTCACCGTCGGCACGCACGATGTGCTCAGCCCTCTCGCGAATCGGCCGCGCGGCGTGCTGCTCGAGCGGATCGTCCGAGACATCGCCAACGCGTACGACGCGTTGGTAGACGCGATCCGCGCCACGCGGCCGGAGTCGTTGTTGTTGCTCACCACGGTGTGCGACCCGTCCGATCGCACGGGGCTGATTCCGGGCGTGCTCTCCGAGGCCGGCCGGTTGCCGCTGTCGGCGCTCGACGCCCTGAACGCGCATATTCGCGAGCTGGCGCGTACGCGAGAGAGCATGGCGGTCGCCGACGCATACATCCACTTTCTGGGCCACGGTACGACGGCGCCCGAGGACGAGCGCTGGTACTGGCGGCGCTCCCTGCTCGAGCCCAACGCGCGCGGCGCCAACGAGCTGCGCCGGGTCTGGCTCGACGCGGTCCACGAGGCGAAGCGGGCTCGGCAATGAGGCATTTCCGCCACCCGTCGCGACCCGCCGCGGCCCGCCGCACGCGCGCGCACTTTCTTGACGACGTAGCCGACACGGCACATGCTAGGGGCCCGCGCGACAACGCGACGTATACGTGAAGGACACAACGACGCATCGTAGCGAGCGCGTTCGGCTCTCCGCGCCCGACCACCGAGGAATGAGCATGACCCAGATCAGCGTCACGGTGAACGGCGCACCGCGCCGGAACGAAGTCGAGCCCAGGCTCCTGCTCGTCCACTACCTGCGCGACGT
Organism: Gemmatimonadaceae bacterium; assembly: GCA_046263215.1. Classification (GTDB taxonomy): domain Bacteria; phylum Gemmatimonadota; class Gemmatimonadetes; order Gemmatimonadales; family Gemmatimonadaceae; genus JBHELH01. The sequence goes on from JBHELH010000238.1 coordinate 2,636, forward strand.
CCTCGACCTCACGGGCACGCACGTCGGCTGCGACACGAGCCAGTGCGGTGCGTGCACGGTGATGGTCAACGGCGCCGCCGTGAAGTCGTGCACGATGTTCGCCGTGCAGGCCGACGGCGCGGAGGTGACGACGGTCGAAGGCATCGCGCGCAACGGCAAGCTGCACCCGCTTCAGGAAGGGTTCTGGGAGGAGCACGGCCTGCAGTGCGGGTTCTGCACGCCGGGGATGATCATGACGGCATATGACCTCCTCGCGCGCAACCCGACCCCGAGCGAGGACGAGATCCGCACGGGCCTTGAGGGGAACCTCTGCCGCTGCACCGGCTACCACAACATCGTCCGCGCGGTGCAATACGCGGCGCGCAAGATCGCCGAGAGCGGCGTCGGTGAGCCGATCCACACCCCGGCGTGGGGAACGCCCGCCGTGCCGCCCGCTTCGCCGCCCGCCGTCCCCGCAGCCGACTGAACCCACCGGGAGTCACCCGACCCATGGCGACGACGACCGTTCCGACCGGCAGTGACCTCGTTGGTGCCAGGATAAAACGCCGCGAGGATCCGCGCTTCATTACTGGGCGCGGACTGTACACCGACGACGTGAAGATCCCCGGCGTGACGTACGCCTCGTTCGTCCGCAGCCCGTACGCGCACGCGCGCGTCCGCGGCGTCGACACGTCGGCGGCGCGTTCGCACGCCGGGGTACGCGCTGTCTTCACGGGCCGCGACCTTCTCGACGCGGGCGTCAACCCGCTTCCGGTCGGCTGGCTGCTCCCGAACCTGAAGCTTGGCCAGCGGCGCCCGATGGCCGCCGACGTCGTGCGCCACGTGGGCGAGGCGGTCGCGGTCGTGATCGCCGAGACGCCGTTCGCGGCGAAGGACGGGGTCGAGCTGGTGCAGGTCGACTACGAGGAGCTCAACCCGCAAACCGACCCCGAGAAGACGATCGGCTGCGACGTCACCGTGCACGACTGCGCACCCGACAACGTCTCCTTCCACTGGACGCTGGGCGACGCTGCAGCGACAGACGCCGCGTTCGCCGGCGCACACAAGGTGGTGCGTCAGAAGCTCATCAACCAGCGCCTGATCCCGACGGCCATCGAGCCGCGCGCGGCGCTCGCCGTGTACTCGCCCCCGTCGGAAGAGCTGACGCTCTACGTCACCTCGCAGAACCCGCACGTGCATCGGCTGCTCATGGCGGCCTTCGTCCTCGGCATTCCAGAGCACAAGTTCCGCGTCATCGCGCCCGACGTCGGCGGCGGCTTCGGCTCGAAAGTCTTCGTCTACCCCGAGGAGGTCGTCGTCGCCTGGGCCGCCCGCGCCACCGGCCGGCCCGTCAAGTGGACGGCCGAGCGTCGGGAGAGCTTCATGACCGACGCGCACGGCCGCGACCACGTGACGGACGCCGAGATGGCGTTCGACGCCGACGGGCGCATCCTCGGACTCCGCGTCCACACGATCGCCAACCTCGGTGCGTACCTCTCGCTCTTCGGCCCAGCGGTCCCGACGTACCTGTACGGGACGCTGCTCTCCGGCCAGTACGAGATCCCGTCCATCTTCTGTGACGTGCGCGGCGTGCACACGCACACGACGCCGGTCGACGCGTACCGCGGCGCCGGGCGCCCCGAGGCGTGCTACGTCGTCGAGCGGATGGTCGATCTCGGCGCGCGCGAGCTCGGCCTCGACCCGGCGGACGTGCGGCGCCGCAACTTCATCCCGCCGGACAAGTTTCCGTACCAGACGCCGGTCGCGCTCGTCTACGACAGCGGCAACTACGCGCCCGCGATGGACCGCGCTCTGGAGATCGCCGGCTACTCGCACCTGCGGGCGGAGCAGGCGCGCTTGCGCGGCGAGGGGCGCTACATCGGCATCGGATTCTCGAGCTACATCGAGGCGTGCGGGCTCGCGCCGTCGACGGTCGTCGGCACACTCGGCGCCCAGGCCGGACTGTGGGAGAGCGCGACGGTGCGCGTGCACCCGACCGGTAAGGTGACGGTCTTCACGGGCTCCCACAGCCACGGCCAGGGACACGAGACGACGTTCGCGCAGCTCGCGGCCGGCGAGCTCGGTCTTCCGCTCGAGGACGTGGAGGTCGTGCACGGCGACACCGGGCGCGTGCCGTTCGGCATGGGCACGTACGGCAGCCGCAGCGGCGCAGTCGGCGGTACGGCGATCCACATGAGCATCGAGAAGATCAAGGAGAAGGCGAAACGGATCGCCGCACACCTGCTCGAGGCGGCGCCGGAGGACATGGAGTTCGCGGGCGGCAAGCTCTTCGTGCGCGGCTCCCCGGACCGCGGGAAGGCGTTCGCCGAGATCGCGCTCGCCGCGTACCTCGCGCACAACATGCCGGCGGGCGTCGAGCCCGGCCTCGACGCGACCTCGTTCTATGACCCGTCGAACTTCACGTACCCCTTCGGCACGCACATCGCCGTCGTCGAGGTCGACACGGACACCGGTGCCACGAAGCTCGTCCGCTACATCGCCGTCGACGACGTCGGGAACGTCATCAACCCGATGATCGTCGACGGGCAGCTCCACGGCGGCATCGCGCAGGGCGTCGCGCAGGCGCTCTGGGAGCACGGCGTCTACGACGCGAGCGGCCAGCTCCTGACGGCGTCGCTCATGGAGTACGCCGTTCCGAAAGCCGA
>JBHELH010000239.1:0-2747 GCA_046263215.1 Gemmatimonadaceae bacterium
ATCGCGAACTGCACCTCTTCCTCCTCCTCGGTCTCCAGCGCACGTACGAGCGTGGTCGCCGACGTCCGCTCGCCGCGCCGGCGACCGAGGGCCGACGCCGCTTCCTGGCGCATCTCGGACGCGTTTTCCGTGTCGCTGACGACGCGCTGCACCGCACGGACCGCGGTCCCGGTGCCGATCTGCACAAGCGCGTGCGCGGCGGCGCGTCGTACGCGCTCGTCGCTATGCCTCAGCAGCGGCGTGAGCGGGCCCTCTGCCTCGGCCGCCTTCATCTCGCCGAGGAGCTCGGCCGCGTCGCGGACCACGTGCCAGCGCGGGTCGCCGAGCATGACGACCAGCGACGGCACCCCCGATCGGAGCGTCAGAAGGATCTTAAAGTAGATCTGCCGCTCCTCCTCGGTGCGCGCGTGCGTGAGGAGCTCGACCACCGCCTCGGCCCCTTCGGCCCCCGCGCGCACGAGGATCGCCACGCACTGCTCGGTCCACTCGCGCTCGCGCGGGAGGAGCGACGCCACTGCGCGCAGCACGAGCGGCTTCGAGAGACGCCGAATCACCAACATGAACGACCGCCGCAGGTCCTGGCGCTCGATCGCCGCCTCGCGCTGCACGAGCCCCGCGAACGCGTCGGCGGCGACGTGGACCTTCCCCTCCCGGACCGCGTTCTCGATAAGCGTGACGACGTCCTCGAGCGCCCTCGCCAGCGCGCCGCCGTGGCGCGCGGCATCGAGGCGCGCCAGGACGTCCTTCGCCGACGCTGTACCACTGCGGTTGGCGGAGAAGTGCGCGAAGAGGCCGCCGCCCCACCCGCCCCCCGCTGACGGGGCCTCGACCGCGGGTGCACCGGGGCGCTTCTCGCCCGAGACGGCCGGGCGCCCGGTCACGAACCAGACAGTCCGCGCGCCCGTCGCGGCGAGCCGCTCAGTCGCATTCGGCACCTCGCCGCCAAAGGCAGGCTCCTCGGCGAGCGTGCGGGCGGCGTTCAACAGATCAGCGGCGGCGGCGCCGGCTTCCGCATGCAACTCCCGCACGTCATGGCCAAGCAGGCGAAGCACGAGCTCCCGCGCCGCGGTGAAAGTTCCGGGGAGCGGCGTCCCGTTGACGGCCAACTGCTGCGGTCCGCCGAGCGACAGCGTCACGGCTCCATCCGTGGAAACGGTCACCAGAGCCCGGAGGGCCGCTTTCTGCTCGTCGATGTTCGCCGGCTCGCGCAGGAGAAGCCAAACGAGCCGGGCGAAGTGACGCGCAAAGGTGACCGAATAATCCATTCAGACCGTTGTCGAGGACCGAAGCCGAACAGCGCAGGCCGCGGCCTTGGCCGGGCGCGCGGCGCGCTTGTACCCTTCGGCGGGGCGGTCCGAGGCCGCCTCGCGAGCTCATCCAATCCTAGACAGCTAGCCAAGACGCTCCGTCACGGCCGTTAATGCCTCTCCACCTTTGGAGTTCCGCCCGGTACACGTTCCCGCTTCCGGCCGGGCACCGCTTTCCGATCGCGAAATACGAGCTCCTCCGGCAGCGGGTGCTGTGCGACCGTCTGGCGGCGGTCGAACGAGTCCACGACCCGGCCCGCGCGTCGCCGGAGACGCTCCGGCTCGTCCACACGGACGATTACGTCGCGCGCCTGACTGAAGGCCGGCTGGCGGCCGACGAGCTTCGCCGACTCGGGTTTCCCTGGTCGGAATCGCTCGCGGAGCGATCGTACCGTGCCGTCGGCGGAACCTGCGAGGCGGCACGGGCGGCGCTCGACGAGGGCGTCGCGATGAACCTGGCAGGCGGGACCCACCACGCGTTCGCGGAGCGCGGCGCGGGGTTCTGCGTGTTCAACGACGTCGCCGTAGCCATCCGGATGCTCCAGCGGGAGGGCCGCATCCGCCGCGCCGCGATCGTCGACCTCGACGTGCATCAGGGGAACGGGACGCACGCGATCTTCGCCGGCGACGCGAGCGTGTTCACGTTCAGTATGCACGGGAGCCGGAACTATCCGTTCGTCAAGGTGGCGGGGTGTTTCGACGTGGAACTCGAGGATGGGACGGGCGACGAGGAGTATCTCGCCCGGCTGGCGACGACGTTGCCGGACGTGCTCGCCGCCGCCGCGCCGGACCTCGTCGTCTATCTCGCGGGCGCCGACCCCTACGTCGGCGATCGTCTCGGCAGGTTAGCCCTCTCGCTGGACGGGCTCGCGCGGCGCGACGCGATGGTTCTGGGCGCGTGCCGGGAGGTCGGCATTCCCGTAGCGATTACGATCGCGGGAGGCTACGGCCGAGATATCGAGGACACAGTGCAAGCGCACCTGAACACGGTGCGGGTCGCGCTCGAGTTTGCGTGAGTCCGCTCTCTGGGGCGGATAGCTCCATGCTGCCTATTCCCCCGCCCCGGGCCTCCGGCTACACAAGCACGACCGAGGTACCACTCTACTGGTGCACCTACGGCGAGCCCGGCGCACCGCGTGTCCTCATCCTCCACGGCGGCCCGGGGGCGAGCCACGACTACCTGCTGCCACAAATGCTGCGACTCGCCGCGGGCCGAGAGCTGGTCTTCTATGATCAGCGTGGCGGGGGACGGTCGCGGGTCGGCGCCGCGGTTCCGGTAGGATGGCAGTCACACGTCGCCGACCTGGAACGCGTCGTCGCCGAGTTTCGCCTCGATTCACTCGTCCTCGTCGGCTACTCCTGGGGCGGGCTCCTCGCCCTGTTGCACGCGACCGAGGCCGCGGGCGGCCGATCCGGCCCGCGCCCGGAATCGCTGCTGCT
>JBHELH010000240.1:0-35008 GCA_046263215.1 Gemmatimonadaceae bacterium
CACCTGGACGAATACTCGCCGAGCCTGGCCGAGGTGCGCTCGATTGTCGTCGATGCCGCATACCAGGGACGCGGCATCGGTGCGGCGCTCGTGAACGCGGTCGAGCGGCTGGCGCGGACGCGCGAGTACAGGACGCTCTTCGCGGTTAGCAACAACGACGCGTTCTTCCGCAGCCGCGGCTACCTGCCGCGCGAGATCCCGGAGCTGAGCCGCGAGCGCAGCGAGGTGACGCGGTTCAAGGGGGTGTACGCGAAGGATCTCGGCGAGGGGTAGCAAGGGCGCGGGCCTCGAGCACGCGCGGGGCGTACGGGCTCGATCCCGATCCCCGCGCCGGCGTCGCGCGGCCGGGCTCTTGCGCTATGTGATCGCGTCCCGTTTGCCGGCCGATTTACCCCTCGCTGTCATGCCTCGCCAAGCCCGACGCGGCACCGTACCGACGCGACCCGAGCGGCGCGCCGCGCGCCGCGCCGCGCCGCCGGCGACGCTCGCCGTCGACATCGGCGCGTCAGGTATCAAGGCGTCCGTCGTCGATGCCGCGGGCGAGCCTCTCGCCGATCGCGAGCGCGTGCCGACGCCGCACCCATGCACGCCTGCGCGCTTGGTCAGGGCGACGCTCGCGCTGGCCCGCGCGCTCCCCTCGTTCGATCGGGCATCCGTCGGCTTCCCCGGCGTGGTCCACTCCGGCGTCGTGTACACGGCGCCGAACCTCGGCAACGAGGCCTTCTATCACTTCGATGCTGCGGCGACCTTCCAGCAGCGGCTCGGCGTTCCCGTCCGCGTCGTCAACGATGCCGACATGCACGGCCTCGGCGTGATCCGCGGCGAGGGTATCGAGGTCGTGCTCACGCTCGGCAGCGGGGTCGGCGCCGCGCTGTTTCTCGATGGTCGCCTCGGTCCTCACTTCGACTTCGTCACGCTCAGGAAAGGAGAGGTTGCCGATGACCTCGCCGCCGCCGGCCTCGAGCGACTCGGTGCGCGAAAGTGGAGCAAGCGCGTCGAGCGATTCATCGACTCGCTTCGCGAGCTGACGAACTTCGATCACCTGTACCTCGGCGGCGGAAACGCTGACCGCCTCGAGATCGACTTGCCGCACGACGTAGCCATCGTGAGCAACCACGCGGCGCTCATCGGCAGCATCCGGGTCTGGGACGCCGAGCCAACCGCTCAGCGGGCGGACGACGGCGAGCTGACGGCGCGATAGCTCAGTTCGGGGAGACGGACTGAGTCTCGGGAAACAAGCGGCGCGCCTCGTATCGGCTCACACACAACCGCCCGCCCGAACCCGTCAATGTGTCCCACCGGGACACGCGGGCTCGGCGCCTGACGGCTGCGCGGCGGGCGAGTGCTATTGCCGGCGCTGCGCTCGCATCTACCGGGCGGGTACGGCCACCTGCGCCGAGTGTCGAGGGGTCCGCCTCACCCGCGTGGTGGACCGCCCCACCTCCGCACCTCTCCTTGCGAATCCAGGTATAGGCTGGTACGCTTCCCCTGGATTTGACAGGGGAGACCCGTGCCGGCCGACCTCGAGTTCAAGCGCGGCGCGATCGAGCTGCTCATCCTCAAGACACTCTCTTGGGGGCCGATGCACGGCTACGCGATCGCGAGGTGGATCCAGGAGACCACTGACGACGCCCTCCGCGTCGAGGAGGGATCCCTCTACCCCGCCCTGCACCGGCTCGAGGACAAGGGCGCGATCGAGGCCAGGTGGGGCGTCTCGGAGAACAACCGGCAGGCGAAGTTCTACAGCCTCACGCCGCTCGGCCGGCGCACCCTGCGGGCAGAGATCGAGAGCTGGACCCATTTCGCCGCGGCGATCGCCAAGGTGATCCACGCCACGCGCCAGCCGGCCTGATCACCGTGTCCCGGGACCCCGACCCCCGGCGCTACCGCCGCTTCTTCGGCGCCGATCCACGCCGCGACGTCGACGAAGAGCTCGCGTTCCATGTCGCGATGCGCGTCGAAGAGTTCAAGCGCGGCGGGATGACGGCCGAGGAGGCCGAGGAGGCGGCGATGAAGCGCTTCGGGGACCTCAGTCACGTGCGCGACGAGTGCCACGAGCTTGGCCGGCGCCGCGCCGCGCGGCGCCGCCGCGCGGTTCGGATAGACGCGCTCCGACAGGACACGCGCTTCGCGCTCCGCACCATTGCCGCGAACCGCAGCTTCTCGTTCATGGTGGTCCTCACGCTGGCGCTCGGGATCGGCGCATGCACGGCCGTCTTCAGCGTCGCGTACGGCGTCCTGCTGCGTCCCCTTCCCTACCGCGATACCGACGCGCTCGTGCGCCTCTGGTCGAAGAACGCGGAGCGTGGGCTGGAGTTCTTCTCCGTGTCGCCCGCCGACTACGCGACCTGGCGTGCGCAGAACCGTGTCTTCGCCGCGATGGGCGCCTTCGAGCGTCAGCACGACGCGACGCTCACCCGCCGTTCGGAGCCGCAGTTGGTGGAGGTCGCGCGCGTTACCCCCGACGTGTTCCCGCTCCTTGGTGTGGCGGCGCTCCGCGGACGCACACTCGTCGCGGACGACGCGCGCGAAGGCGCGCCGGCGACCGCCGTGCTCTCACACGCGCTGTGGACGGCGCGCTTCGGATCCGACAGCTCGCTGATCGGCGGCGACGTGATCATCGACGGGCGCCGCCACACGGTGGTCGGCGTGATGCCGCCTCGCTTCTCGATCCCGGGAACGAGCGCCGAAATCTGGACGCCGCTGTCACTCACCGGCGCCCCGAGCGATCACGGCAATCGCTACCTGCGGGTGCTCGCGCGCCTTGCGCCCGGCGTCACGCTGGAGCGCGCGCGGATCCAGATGGACGCCGTCGCGGCCGGACTGGGGCGGCGGTATCCCGAGACCAACCGGTTGTGGTCGGTCAACATCATGTCCGTGCCAGAGATGATCGTCGGCACGCAGTTCCGGCGCGCCGTGCTCGCGCTCCTCGGCGTCGTCGGATTCGTCCTGCTCATCGCGTGCGCGAACTCGGCGAACCTGCAGCTGGCGCGCGGCGCCGCGCGGCGCCGCGAGATCGCGGTGCGCGTGGCGCTCGGCGCCACGCGCGCGCGCATCGCAACCCAGCTCCTGACGGAGAGCGTACTGTTCGGCCTCGTCGCCGGCGTGGCCGGCGTGGCGCTCGCGCATGCCGGGATCGGTTTGCTCCGCGCGGTCGGGACGGAGACCGTGCCGCGACTCGCCGACGTGCGTCTCGACGCTCCCGTGCTCGCGTTCACGGCCGCCGTCGCCCTGGGCAGCGGCATCCTCTTCGGGCTTCTGCCCGCGCTGCGCTCGTCGCAGCCGGACGTCGGCGAAGTCCTCAAGTCCGGCGGACGTGCGGCGGGTGCGGGAGCCCCCGGCAAGGGGATCCGCGCCGCCCTCGTTGTCGCCCAGATTTCCTTGTCGCTCGTTCTGCTCATCGGCGCCGGGCTGCTGATGCGCAGCTTCATGCGGCTGCAGGCGGTGGACATCGGATTCGATCCGGCGAACGTCGCCGCGGTCCCGATCCGCCTGCCGGAGGCGTCGTACCCCGACCCCGAGCGCACCACGGCATTCTATGCCGCCCTGCTCGAGCGCATCCGGCAGCTACCCGGCGTCACTAGCGCCGCGGGCGTCAGCAGCGCGCCGTTCGCCGGCCCGAACACCGGGACCCGCTTCGTGCGCGAGGATCGCCCACCGATCACACCGGACCAGGCTCCGGACGCGGACTACCGCGTCATCACGCCCGGATACTTGCGCACCCTCGGCGTCCCGCTGCTCCGCGGCCGCGACTTCGCCGCCCTCGACCGGGTGGGCGCGCCGCGGACGGTACTCATCAGTCAGACGATGGCGCGCCGCTACTGGCCGGGCGAGGATCCGATCGGGCGGCGCATTCGAATCGGCGACGTCGTCGAGGGGCCTCCGTTCACGATCGTCGGTATTGCGGCCGACGTGCGCTATCAGAGCCGCGAGACGCCCGAGGTCCGCCCGATGATCTACTTCTCGGCGCTCGCCCGTCCGCGGCAGGGCATGACGATCGTCGTCCGCACCGCGGGCGAGGGCGTGCTCGGAGCCCCGGCCGTGCGTGGGGCCATCGCGTCGCTCGACCCCGCGCTGCCCACGCCGACGGTGAGTAGCATGGACGACCTCACCGGAAACGCGATGGCGACGCCGCGCTTCGCGTTCGTGCTGTTTGCGGTCTTCGCCGGCGCGGCGCTGGTCCTCGCCGCCGTCGGCGTCTACGGCGTGATGTCGTACCTCGTCCGGCAGCGGACGCACGAGTTCGGGGTCAGGAGCGCCCTCGGCGCGTCGGCCGGCGCCCTCGTCCGCTCCGTGGTCGGTGGCGCACTGCGTCTCACGCTGGCCGGTGTGACGATCGGGCTCGGAGGCGCGTGGCTGCTCACCAAGTGGATCGCGTCGCTGCTCTTCGAAGTGAGCGCGACGGATCCGGCGACGTTCGTCGGGATTTCGCTGTTGCTGACGGCGATCGGCGTGCTGGCGAGCGTGCTGCCGGCGAGGCGGGCGGCTCGGGCAGATCCGCTGTTAGCGTTACGCGGCGGGAGCTGACCCGACCCACGAGCGTGAGCTCCTAGCCTCGCGGCTGGTAAGCGAGGACCGCAACACCGGTGCTCGTGAGCCGTGAACCCGTGAGCTCTAGTCGCTTCAGAGCACGCCCGTCTTTGAAGAGACGCTTGCCCCGAGAAGTCGGCGACCTCGATCGAGGGATTGTGGCGGCGCCATCAGCGCCGCCACAACGCCCCGACGATGCATCCCACCGATCAGCGGAACTCGCACTCCGCGCCGGCCTGGACGACGACCTGACCCTGCGCGTTGAGGATCTCGGCGACGACGTCCGGCCCCGCCCGGGCGGTGATGAACGTCGCCGAGATCGCCGTCGCGCCCTGCGCGATGTCGTCGCGTTCGCTGTCGAAGTCGAACTCGACCTCATCCCCGATGGCTGTCGCCAGGCCGGAGACGACCGTGCCGCCGCTGGCCGTCACGCGCGCGCTGAACGTCGCGTTACGCGACGACAGGTTGTTTCCATCGACGGAGATCTTCGACCGGCCCGGCCGCACCTCGCAGCGGAGCCGCAGGGTGCCGGAACCGCCGCTCGGCGCAGCGCCACCACCATCGCCCGTGCCTCGGGCCGCGAGGTCACCCCCGAGCGGATCGGTCGGCCCGCCCGAGCCCGCGCTACAGGCCGCGAGCAGACTTGCAAATCCAGCTACCATGAACCCACGCACCATCAGCCGTGCCTTGCACATGATCGTATCCTCCGGCGGTCACTAGGGACCACTTGTCATGAAGTTGCTCTCGACCGACACGCCGTGTTGCTGTCGGCCCGTGTGCCGAGAGAGGGCAACTGGCGCTCCTGGGGACGGAAGAAGGCAAGTCGCGGCGCGACAATCAGTTCACTTGGAGCGGCACCCCGATATCCGTATCGAATCGAATCAGAGGTCGCACAAAGTGATGCGAACCCGAGCGTGGAGTTGCACCGCGCTCGGCGGCGCGGCGACGCCCGGAGTCAGCGCTCAGCCGCCCAGACGGATCTTGAGGAGCGGCCGGCCGTTGCTCGCGGCTCCATACGCGATCAGAAGCGCCCCGAGAGGCGTGTCCGCCATCAGCCCTAGCTCGCCGCCACTCACCGTTCCGCTCGCGGCCGCGGAGAACATCTCCGGACGCCGCGTACGAGCGAACGCCGTTCGACCGCGGCCGACCTCACCGCGGACGTAGAGCGGTCCGCGGATGCGGTGTAGCATCGTCAGAGACGCGAAGACGAACTGGTCGCCGCGTCGCTCGGCGGCGCGCAGGCCGGGGAAGCCGTGCGCGCCGCCCAGCGTGAAGAGCGCTGCCAGCGGTAGCGACTCGCCCCAGCCGGCCGCGGCGCGCGGTCGCAGGATGAGCCGCCCGAGCTCGAACCGCACGTCGGCGTGAACGTCCGCGCGACGATACCTGTCGAGCCAGAGCAGCTCAGCCGCGACCGTCGGCAGCACGTTCAACTCCGGTCCCGTCGACGGCAGGGGAAAGAGGCGCGCGCCACGGATCAACGCTCCCAGCCCGCGCTCCCGCTCGTCCTCGGGCAGCGCGGCGCTCTGCGACGACCAGACGTGCGCCGCCGGCCCGAGCACCACGCGCCATCCCGCCGCCGGCGTTCCGACGACGCCGGCGAAGGCGAAGAGGTCGCGGGTCGATGGTCGGTCGCCGTCACCCCCGTCGCGGTCGTACAGGCGGACGATCTCGTGCGATGCGGTCAGACTCAGCTCCGGACGAAGCAGATTGCGCACGAGCGTCGACCACGGCGGCGCCTCCGAGCGCGGGTCGGGAAGTGCCACCTGCTCGGGAGCATCGCTGCCCGTGGAGGCTCGAGGGAGCGGACGGCGCCGGAGGCCGGTTGCCGTGAACAGCAGCTGCTGCCGCCACTCCCCCACCGCGAGCGCGCTTCCGACGTTGACGCGCCCCCCCGCCGCCGCGAGGTTCGCCGCGGCGAGCCAGACGCGTGGGCCGTCGTGGCCGTCGTACGTCAACCCGCCGAACGCGACGCGCTGCGGCGCCGAGGTCGCGGCCGGCGCGAAGCTCAGTTGCGAGAAGCGGGCATCCGCCGTGACGCTCGTCGGTGCGGGTGCGCCCACGCGTCGCGGCCGAAGCCATACTGTCTCGTACACTCCCTCCTCTGCGAGACGTGCGAGACGATCGCCGATGAACGATGCCTCGGCCTCGCTCGCGACCGCTCTGAGTGACGCCGACGGTGACGGCGCGGGCGGACATCCGCGCAGCGCCTGCGACGCGGCGCGGTAGCCGGCGTCGATCAACGACCCGACGACCGTGTGGGAGAACTCCAGGGGACCGAACGCGCGGACGTCGGGGCGAATGCGCAGATCGTTCGCGCCGAGCGGATCAGGCGGCTGCGTGAATAGCTCGTCGATCAGGTAGGCGAGCATCGACGCCGTCGTCGCGACGTCGATCGAGTCGCTCCGGCTCGTCCCCACGTCCACCGCCAGCACGCGCGACGCGCCGGCACGCCGTGCGACGCCGATCGGCTCGTTGGCCGAGAGACCGCCATCCAAGAGCAACTGACCGCCACGGTGCACAGGGGCGAACACGACGGGAATCGCGATGCTCGCGCGCACGGCCTCCGCGAGGTCGCCGTCGCGGAGCACGACGGCCGACCGGCTCCGCACGTCCGTCGCCACCGCGCGGAAGCGCCGCGGCAGACGGTCGAAATCACCCGCCGCGGTGAGGTTCGCGCGGAGCAGCAGCTGATTGAACAGCGCGTTGATCTGCTGTTCGCGCGCCACGGGACTCTGCAGCCGCACGACCCCGCCGCGAATCTCGAGCACGAACGCCGGCGCCAGCACGCTGACGGGGGCCGCGAAGTCACCGGTCGTCAGCAGTGGGATCGGCGCGTACCGTCGGAAGAGCGTTTCCAGCGGGAGCCCGCGGGCCAGCGAATCGAGCTGCCGGCCGGAGAGACCACCGGCGTAAAGCGCGCCGACGAGCGCGCCCATGCTGGTCCCGACAACGAGCGTCGGACGCACGCCGAGGCTGTCGAGCACGCGCAGCACGCCGATGTGGGCGAGCCCGCGGGCGCCACCGCCGGAGAGCACGAGCGCTAGGGTGTCGGGCTGCCGCGCGCCGGCCACCGCCGGGCACACCGCGGCGCGGGCGTTCTGGCCCTCGGCGGCGGCTGAGCGAAGAGCCAGCAGCAGCGTCGCAACGACGAGTGATAGGTTAGCGGACCGTGGGATCAGAGGGGCTCCTACGGTGGGGCTGGTGGTCGGCGTTGTCTCGGGCGGCCAAACAGGGAGTCGGCAAATGAAGATCGACGATGCGGCAAAGCAACAAGGGGCGATCGCACCTCGATCGCCCCTTGTTGCTACGCTTCGACCCCGCTCATCGCGCAGTCAGTTTCCTCGCCGCCCCCAGCGCTTCCGCCGCGGTGAACAGTGCTGCGCCGAGCAGCATGATGTCCTTCATGAGAAACCCACCGAATGGGTTCGTCGCCTCGAGCACGCCGGGCGTGGTCACGAGGAAGGAGAGCGTGACGACGAACATTCCGGCCGCGGCGAGACTGGCGTAGCCTGACAGCCGCGGCAGCCACCTGCGGGTGGCGATCAGCGCACCGGTCACCACCTCGAAGACGCCGAAGAGCGCCGATGTTCCGCGCACGCCGAAGACGCCATATAGCCAGCCTAGGAACGGACTGTTCTCGACGAGAGGCTTGATCGCTTCGGCTTCGAACGCTGCGAACTTGGCTGCGCCCCACATGAGGAGCAGCAAGACAAGCCCGTATCTCAGAACCCACAGACCAACGAGGCCGAGCCGTTCGACGCGGCAGTCCTCGGCAGAGCCCGCGAGCGCGGGGGTGAGAGTGTTCGAGGTGGCCATGATCATCCGCTAGAGGGTTAGGGACGCCGCCTCTCGAACGACGGTTCGTCGATTGGAGTTCCCGACGTGACCCTTGCGCCGTATCAGGCGTCGATCATATAGTCGATCTAACTAACTGGCCAATTAAAATGACTGACCAACAGGTCCTCAGCGAACGCGGCAGACGCGACGGCGACACCGAGCGACGCATCCTCACCGCCGCTCGCACTGTCTTCATGCGACGCGGAACCGCCGGCGCCCGTATGCAAGAGATCGCCGAAGAGGCCGGGGTCAACCAGGCACTGCTGCACTACTACTTCCGCTCGAAGGAGGGCCTCGCCGAGGCCGTTTTCCGCGAGGCCGCCAGCGGACTGATCCCGTCCGCCGTCCGCGTGCTCGGCTCCGACGCCACGCTCGAGGAGAAGGTCGAGCAGTTCGTACACCTCTACATCGACACCGTCCGACAGCACCCCTTCATCCCCGGCTACGTACTCGCCGAGCTGCACCACCACCCGCAACGGCTTGCCGCGCTGGTATCGGAGCTCGCCGGGCCCGCGGCGACCCCGGCCGGAATGGCGTTCATCCAGCGCCTGGGCGCGCAACTTCGCGAGCGCGCCGCCACAGGCGCCATCCGCCCGATCGCCCCGCACCAGTTCTTCGTCAACCTCCTCTCGCTCTGCGTCTTCCCCTTCGTCGCCCGGCCCCTGCTGCTGACGGTGCTCGGCATGGACGAAGAAGCCTTCGGCCGGTTCCTCGACGAGCGTCGGGCCGAGCTCCCGGGATTCGTCCTCAACGCGCTCCGCCCATGACACGCCGCGTCGCCTTCGCGCTCGCCGCAGCTGCGGCAACACTGTCGGACGCGTGGCCGTGTACGATTCGCGCCCAGCAACCGAGCGCCACTCGTGACACGCTGCGTCTCGACGCGCTGCAGAGCGACGCGGTGCGCCGCGATCCGCGCGCCCGGCAGCTCGAGCTGCTCGCCTCGCAGTCGGGGCTGCGCCTCCGCAGCCTCGAGGCGGAGCGGCTGCCGACGCTCAGCGCGACCGCGCAGGGCCAATACCAGTCCGACGTCGTCTCGATCCCGCAACTGCCGAACGGTCCGACGCCGCCGGCGCAGCCGCACGACACATACGACGCGCACCTCGCCGCCCGCCAGCGACTGTATGATCCCAGCTTCGGCCCCCGTCGCGATCTGGAGCGCGCGCAGCTCGCGGAATCGCAAGCCCGCGTCCGTTCCGCGCTTTTCACCCTCCGCCAGAGCGTCAACGACGCCTACTTCACGGCCCTCCTGCTCCAGGCGCAGAGCGCGGAGCTCGAGGCCGGCGTCACCGATCTCGAGGCACAGCTCCGGGTGGCGCGCGACCGCGTGCGGCTCGGCAGCGCGCTCCCCAGCGACGCCGCGACGCTCGAGGCCGAGCTCCTTCGGCGCCGTCAATCGCTCGCCGAGCTGGCAGCTAACCAGGAAGCCGCGCTGGTCGTGCTCGGCGACCTGACCGGTCGAGCCGTGGCGCCGACCGACGTGCTGGCGCTCCCCGACCACGGCGCCGAGGTCGCACGCGCACGCGCCGCGTTGGGCGAGCTGCGCGCGCGTCCGGAGTACGAGCAGTTCGCGCGCACCCGTGAGATCCTCGCCCGTCGCGAGGCGTCCGTCGCCGCTCAGGAGCGGCCCCGCGTCGCCGCTTTCGGGCGCGCCGGCTACGGACGTCCGGGGCTCAATCCGCTCGCGCGAGACTTCGACTCCTACTGGCTCGCCGGCGTGCAGGTCGAGTGGACTCCGTGGAGCTGGGGAACGACACGCCGCGACCGCGAGGTGCTCGCGATCCAGCGGCAGATCGTAGCCACGGAGGAGGCCGCGTTCACCGAGAGTATCCGCCGGGCGGTCGCCCGCGACCTCGCCGCGATCGACCGCTTGGAGCGCACACTCGAGACGGATGACGCGATCATCGCGCTCCGCGAGCGGATCCTGCGCGAAATGCGCTTGCGCTTTACCGAAGGCGTCATCACCTCGGCCGAGTACGTGGACCGGCAGACCGACGTCCTCACGGCGCGCCTCGCCCGAGTGACCCACCGTGTCGAGCTCGCCCAGGCGCGCGCACGATTCCTCACCTCAGTTGGTATCGAGGCCCGCTGATGCGACCCCTTGTACTCAGAAGCGTCCGCCGCGCCGTCGTAACCGCGGGTGTCGTCACGGCCACCGCCGCCTGCGGCGGCGACCCGGAACCGGACGCCTACGGCAACTTCGAGGCGACCGAGGTCGTCGTCTCCGCGCAGACGAGTGGGCAGATCCAGCACTTCCTCCCTGTGGAGGGGATGCGGCTCCACCGCGGGGCCGTCGTCGCCGTCATCGACACGACGCAGCTCGCGCTCGAGCGACAACAGATCATCGCCCAGCGCGCAGCCGTCGGGTCGCGCGGTACCGAGGTCTCCCGCCAGCTCGGCGTGTTGGAAGTCCAGCTCGACATCGCGCGCCGTACGTACGAGCGGACCCGCCGCCTCCACGCCGAGCAGGCGGCGACCGCGCAGCAGCTCGATCAGGCGGAGCGCGACTACCGCACGCTCGCCGCCCAGATCGAGGCCGTGCGCGCCCAGCGCCAGAGCGTCGGGATGGACGTTGCATCGGCCGATGCCCGCGTGGCGCAGATCCGCGACCGCATTGCGAAGAGCATCGTCACGAACCCCGAGGCGGGGACGGTGCTCACGACCTACGCGCGGGCGGGCGAGGTCGTGCAGCCCGGGCAGCCGCTGTACAAGATCGCGGACCTCGACACGCTCGTGCTCCGCGCCTACGTGGCCGAGTCTCAGCTCACCCGCATTCGGCTCGGGCAGGCGGTGCAGGTGCGGGTCGATCGGGGCAAGGACCGGCTCATGACGGTGCCCGGAACGGTGACGTGGATCTCTCCCAAGGCCGAGTTCACGCCGACGCAGGTGCAGACCCGCGACGAACGGGCAGACCTCGTGTACGCAGTGAAGGTGCGGGTCCCGAACCGCGACGGCGCGCTCAAGATCGGGATGCCGGCCGACCTGACACTCGCCGCGGCGACGCCCGCGTCGGACCGGCCGTGACCGCGCCGCGCGCGGCGGCATTCGACTCGCCGCTCGTCGTCGACGGCCTGAGCAAGCGCTTCGGCGCTACCATCGCGCTCGACGACGTGAAGCTCGAGGTACGGCCCGCCGAGCTGTTCGGCCTCGTCGGCCCGGACGGCGGCGGGAAGACGACACTCTTCCGGATCCTGACGACGCTGCTCGTTCCCGACGCCGGCGCGGCGACCGTGCTCGGGTTCGATGTCGTCCGCGATCTGTGGGCCATCCGCGCCCGCGTCGGGTACATGCCGGGCCGCTTCTCGCTCTATCCCGATCTCAGCGTCGAGGAGAACCTGCGCTTCTTCGCGTCGGTGTTCGGCACGAGCATCGACGAGGGCTACGCGACGATCGCGCCGATCTACCGCCAGATCGAGCCGTTCCGCGACCGGCGCGCGGGGGCACTCTCCGGCGGCATGAAGCAGAAGCTCGCGCTCTCCTGCGCGCTCGTGCACCGGCCGGAGATCCTCTTCCTGGATGAGCCGACGACCGGCGTCGACGCGGTGTCGCGGCGCGAGTTCTGGGATCTCCTCGACGCGCTCAAGGCGTCGGGGCTCACGATCGTCGTCTCGACGCCCTACATGGACGAGGCGGGGCGGTGCGACCGCGTCGCGCTGATGCAGAAGGGACGGGTCCTCGCGGTCGACGTGCCGTCGGCCATCGGCGCTCGCTTCCCGCGCCCGCTGCTCGCGGTGCGCGGCGCTCAGCGATACGCGCTGATCCAGGCGCTGCGCGCCTACCCGCACGCAGTCTCGGTGTATCCGTTCGGCGACGAGCTGCACTACAGCGACGCGCGGGCGAGCCTCACCGCCGACCGGATCGCGTCCGACCTCCGACAGTACCTGCACGCGCGCGGCTTCACCGACGCCGAGGCGGCGCCGATCCGCGCCGGCATCGAGGACGCGTTCATGGCGCTCATGGGCGCTCCGGAGCGGGAGGTGGCGTGACGGTCGCGATCGACGTGCGCGATCTGACGCGCCGCTTCGGCGGCTTTACCGCCGTCAACCACATCACCTTCCAGGTGCACGCCGGCGAGGTGTTCGGCTTCCTCGGCGCCAACGGAGCCGGGAAGACGACGGCGATCAAGATGCTGATCGGCCTCCTCGCCCCGTCGTCGGGTGAGGCGCGCGTCGCCGGCTTCGACGTGCTGACGCAGCCCGAGGAGATCAGGCGCCGCATCGGGTACATGAGCCAGCGGTTCTCGCTCTACGAGGACCTCACCGTGCGCGAGAACATCACGCTCTACGGCGGGATCTACGGTCTCACCGACGCCGAGATCCGCGACCGCGGCGACGCGCTCGTCCGCGGGCTCCAGCTCGGGCACGCACAGGACGATCTGGTGCGCGAGCTGCCGCTCGGCTGGAAGCAGAAGCTCGCTTTCTCGGTCGCGATGCTGCACCAGCCGGCGGTCGTGTTTCTCGACGAGCCGACCGGCGGAGTCGACCCGATCACGCGGCGGCAGTTCTGGGAGATGATCTACGCCGCGGCCTCGCGCGGCACGACCGTGTTCGTCACGACGCACTACCTGGACGAGGCCGAGTACTGCGACCGCATCTCGATCATGGTCGACGGGCGGATCGGCGCGATGGGGACGCCGGCGGAGCTGAAGGCACAGTTCGCCGCGGCGACGCTCGACGAGGTGTTCGTGCGGCTGGCGCGGCCCGCAGCGGCCGCCCAGAGCTGATCAGCGATGGCCCGCCGCGCGCAAGCGCTCGGCGCTTTCGTCGTGAAGGAGATGCGGCACATCCTCCGCGACCGGCAGACGCTCGCGATCCTCCTGCTGCTGCCCCTCGCCCAGGTCGTCCTGTTCGGGTTCGCCCTGCGCAACGACGTCAGCGACGTCCGGGTCGCGTTCGTCGACCCCTCCCCCGACTACGCGACGACCGCGTTGCGCGCGCGCTTCGCGGGCAACGGCCGCTTCCGGGTCGTCGCGACCGCGCCCACGACCGCGCCCCTCGAGCCGCTCTTCCGGCGAGGTGAGGCGGACGTCGCCGTCGTTTTTGAGCCCGGCTTCGCCGGCCGGCTCGCCGAGGGAACGCCGGCGCGCGTGCTACTCGTGAGCGACGCGTCGGACCCGAACACCGGTAGCACCATCCAGGCGTACGCCAGCGCCGTCATCTCGAGCTACCGCGCCGAGCTCGGAACACCCCGACGGTCGGTGCAGGTTGTCCCGCAGACGCGGATGCGGTACAACCCGACGCTCGAGAGCGTCAACCTGTTCGTGCCGGGCCTGATTGCGCTCGTCCTCACCCTCGTGTCCGCGCTCATGACGGCGATCTCTCTGTCGCGCGAGAAGGAGCGCGGGACGCTCGAGATCCTGCTCGTCTCGCCGCTCCGCCCATGGCACATCATCGTCGGCAAGGTTCTGCCATACCTGCTGCTCGCGTTCGCGAACGTCGTCACGGCGCTCGTCGCGGCGTGGCTCGTCTTCCGCGTGCCCTTCCGCGGAAGCCTCCTCCTGCTGCTCGGCGCGAGCGTCCTCTACTCCATGGTGGGTCTCGCGCTCGGCGTGCTGATCGCGGCCCGCACCCCGTCCCAGCGCACGGCGATGCTCGCCGCGATGGTGGGGACGATGCTGCCGAACACGTTGCTCTCCGGGATGATCTTCCCTATCGCCAGCCTGCCCGGGTGGCTGCAGCCTGTGACGAACATCGTGCCCGCGCGCTGGTTCATCGTCATCTCGCGCGGCGTCATGCTCAAGGGCGTCGGACTCCAGTACCTGTGGCAGGAGCTGTCGGTGCTCGCGCTCATGCTGACCGTGCTGCTCGTTGCCGCGATCCGGAGCTTCAAGGCGAGGCTCGCCTGACGATGCGCGCGCTCCGCTTTCTGCTCCGCAAAGAGTTCCTCCAGATTTTCCGCGATCGCACGATCGTCGCCATGCTGTTCATGATGCCGATGATCCAGCTCCTCATCCTCTCGAACGCCGCGACGTTCGAGGTCAAGAGCGCGCGGCTGTACGTTGTCGACCACGACCAGAGCGAGATGTCGCGTGGCGTCGCGAATCGCCTCGCGGCCTCGGGGCGGTTCATCCCCGCGGGGGCCTCGTCGTCGATGGCGAAGGCGGATGACGCGATGCTGGGACGGGAGGTCGACGTCATCCTCGTCGTGCCGGCCGGGTTCGAGCGGGATCTCGTGCGCGAACGACGCGCGCCGCTGCAGCTGATCCTCAACGCCGAGGACGGAGCGGCGGCAGGCGTGATCCAGTCGTACGCCGCCGAGATCCTCGCCAGCTACTCGGCGGAGCTCGGGGCGGACGTGAGCCCGGCGCTGGCGTCCGTCGGCGCGCGCGCGGAGTTGCCCCCGGAGCGCGGTCGCCCGGTGCTCGAGGTGCGGCGGCGCGGGTGGTACAACGCGGAGCTCGAGTACCGTGACTACATGGTGCCGGGGATCCTCGTCGTGCTCGTGACGATGATCGGTACGCTGCTCACGGCGATGAACATCGTCCGCGAGAAGGAGGCCGGCACGCTCGACCAGCTCAACGTCACGCCCGTGACCCGCGCGACCTTCATCGCGGCGAAGCTGATCCCGCTCTGGAGCCTCGCGCTGGTCGCGCTCGCGCTCGGGCTCACGTTGGGCCACTTCGTCCTCGGCGTCCCGGTGCGCGGCAATCTCGGCGTGGTATTTCTCGCCGCGGCGATCTACCTCGTAGGCGCGCTCGGGATCGGGCTGTGGGTCTCGGCGATCGTCGAGACACAGCAGCAGGCGATGTTCGTGACGTTCTCGATCCTCATGATCTACCTGCTGATGAGCGGGCTGTTCACGCCATCGCGAGGGATGCCGGAGTGGGCGCAGGCGGTGGCGCAGCTCAACCCGGTGCTGCACTTCGTGAAGCTCATGCGCGCGGTGCTCCTCAAAGGCGCCGGCCTGGCGGACGTGGGACGCCAGCTCGTCGTGCTCGCGCTCATCGGCGCGGCGGTGCTCACGCTCGCGGTACGGCAGTACCGAAAGCGGTCGGCGTGACGACGTAGCGGAACGACGCTTAGCGAGGATCAGCTCGCACGGGCGCGCAGCGCTGGTATGTCAGTTGTCGGAGCGCTCGAAGTAGCGTAGCACGAGGAGGCGGTGTGCGTAGCAGAGTATGGCCTCACCGTCCGGCAGCTCGCGGAGGGCTGCCTCGGCGCTGCGCTGATCGAGCAGGCCGGGAAGGTCGCGGGCCTCGTTCCGGTCCAGTACTTCCTTGCTGACGTACAGAGTGTGGCGATCCTGCGACCCGCGGTGCCGCCAAGCGTAAATGGCCGGGTCAAAGTAGGCGAACGCCTCCGTCACCGGCCATCCGCGCGCGGCGAACCAGTCGCGCACAGCCCGGTCGTGCTCGGGAAACTCGTCCCTCGGGTCCATCCACTGCTCCCACACTGCTGCCGGCTCGGCACGCCGATACAGGATCGAAGCGTCGCGCGGCGTGTATGGTTCCCACTGGTGGGTCCGCCAGCTTCGCCCCCAATCGGGCCTCACGAAGCGCCGAGTCAGGCTCCGTGCGGCGAGCCGGTCGCGAGAACCTCGCGCCCCCTCAGGCGGCTCGGAGTGGACCGTCCGCGTTGCGGCGATGACTCATGCCGCCCCCTCGTTGTTCGCGATTAGCTCCGTCGCCTAGAAAGGCACGAGCGGTTCCGGCTTGTACGTGGCGGAAGGCAGAGAGGCGAAGTGGCTCCACGTCGGCGACTTATGCTCCGACGCCCTCCACCAGGACCCTAGTTCCGCTACACCGCCGCATCGTGGCGGTACAGTCAGGGGCGAACCTCGGCTCCCGCGACGGACGTGCCCGGCGACAGCCAGACCTCGGCGCCACGTTGCTCGACGCCGTAAGTCGCGATCCGCTCCTCGGCAGGTCCGGCGCGGACCGCGCCGGTCCGGGTGTCGAACTGGGAGCCGTGCCACGGGCATTGCACCGTGCCGCAGATCAAGGCGCCGTCGGCGAGCGATCCGCCGCGGTGCGTACATCGGTCGTCGAAGGCGACGTACCCGTCCTCGGTCCGCGCGAGGACGATCCGACGGTCGCCGACGCGGAGGAGCTTCATCTGGTTGACACGGAGTTCGTCTGACTGCGCGACCATTGCGGGCTCCCCGCGGGGGACTACGACGGCCGCCTCGCGCCACTTGCCCGCGCCGGCGTAGCGGTGATCGACGCCGATCTGGTTGCGATTCACCAGCACGCCGCCCATCCACCCGCCTACGCCGAGCAGCGCGGCACCGAACGCTTCGAGCGCGAGCTGCACGACTCCTGGCATCGCGTCGACGCTGCCGCGAATCCCCCACGCCGCCACGAAGAGTGCGACGGCCGAGAGATTGACGAGCATGTGCCGCGTCGCTCGCCGCTTCCCGGTGCTCCGCGGGGGAACGGTGTATAGGTAGTCGATGAATCCCGGGACGGCGGCGATCAGCGCCATCGCAACGCCGGCCAGGGCGAGGTGCGCGCCGATGGCCCACCACATCGGACGGCCGGCGAGGCGACCGGCGACATCCGAGATAAACGCGCCGCAAAGAAAAGCGAACGGAAACGGGATGAGCGCCGGATGAACCGGATGACCTCTGAAGCTTGCCTTGCTTCTCACCGACGCGCCTCCGGCGCGACGTCGATGGCTGCCGCGGCGGAGGTCTGACCCGCGCGCGGACTGGCTGGTACCGTGCTGCCGGCTCGCTCAGGATGCGACGGTCGATCGCCGGCGGGCAGCCGATCGCCCGTCCGCGGCTCGGCTGGCCCGGTGCCTGCGGACACGGAGGTCCGCCGCGATGCCCGCCAGCCGGCGGCGAGAGCGAGGCCGATGGCTGACGCCGCGAGCAGTGCCTCCCGAGGATGCAGCGCGGTGTGCGTGTACAGGCTGTGATTACTCACGCGCCCCGCGTATCGTCCCCGCTCCCCGCCGTCGTCCGCCACCGGCTCGTACAGGTTGTCCCGCCGCCCCGGCGCGACGGGCACCTCGGTCATCTGGGACTCCGTCGTTGTCCGCTCCATGTAGTAGTCAGTGAGGCGCGGCGCCACGGTGCCCGCCAGGCTGATCACCTTCGCCATCCCGCTCACCAGAAGGTCGCGCACGGGCCGCTCCGCGCACTCGAGGATCGCCCGCGCGCACAGCTCCGGCGAGTACACAGGCGGCACCGGCTGGGGCTCGCGGTCGATGTACACCCGGGCCTTCTCGAAGAACGGCGTGTCGATGCTGCCGGGCTTGAGGAGTGTCACGGAGATGGACGCGCCTTCCTCCTCGAGCTCCATCCGCAGCGAATCGGTGAACGCCTTCATCGCGTGCTTGGCTGCGCAGTAGTTACCCTGCAACGGGATGGCGCGGTCGGCGAGGGCGCTCGCGACGTTGATCAGGGCGCCGCCCTGCTTCTTCAGATGCGGCACTGCGGCCAACGCGCCGTACACCGTTCCCCAGTAATTCACGTCGAACTGGCGCCGCATGTCCGCGACCGGGACGTCCTGAAGCCGGCCGTACATCGAAACCGCGGCGTTGTTGACCCACGTGTCGATACGCCCGAACTCGGCCACTGCACGCTCGGCGACGCGCTGGACCTGGGCCCGGTCGGAGACGTCGCACACGACGTACGCCGCGCGTCCGCCCTCGGCGCGGATCGCATCCACGGCCCGTGCGAGGTCCCGTTCGTTTCTCGCAGCGAGGACGACGCTCGCCCCACGCCCGGCGGCCATCTTCGCCGTCACCAGCCCGATTCCGCTCGACGCGCCGGTGATAACCATCACTTGCTCCGACACTCGCTTCAGCTGAACGCTCATGACGTCCCCCTCAGTGATGCATGATGGTCTCGACCAGGGCCCCCACGCGGTCACGCGCGCCCACTGTCAGTGACTCGGGCGGCGGCTGACGCAACAGATGGAACGTGCCGCGTTTCCGCATTACCTCCGCGTGCGACTCCCCCGACCGGTCGCGCCAGAATCGCAGCGTCGCTACGGCGCCACCGAGCCGCAGGTCACGCACGACGACTTCGGGTAGCCATGGCGGAAGGACCGGGTCGACCACGAGCAGCCCGAGTACGGCTACCGGCTGAAGGCCGAGGATGGTGTGCAGCAGCAGCGGGAAGGCGCTCTGATTCCACGCCTGGATCGGGTTGGCGCGCGGGTAGGCGCCCGGGTGCGGGAACTCGCTCCGCGCGTAGCCACCGACGCACTCCGGTATGCGCCTCAGCTCGTACAGCGAAGCGAGATCGAGCATCCCCGACGCGAGGTCGAGAGCGCGTGCGTCGAAGCCGAAGCGTCGTAGCCCGAAGGCGATCGTCGCATTCTCCACCGGCCACACAGTGCCGAGGTGGTAGGCGAGCGGGTTGTACGACGGATGCTGCGTCGACAGCGTGCGGATGCCCCAGCCGCTGAACATGTCGGGTGCGAAGAGCCGCCCGACGACGCGCGGGATGTGCTCGTCGCTGATGATTCCGGCCGCGAGGCAGTGGCCAACGTTCGAGGTGATGCTGCGCGCCAGACGCTTGTCCGCGTCCATCGCGAGCGCGATGAAGCCCTCGTCTTCCATCCACCAGTCGCGATTGAATCGCGCCTTCAAGTCCATCGCGCTCCGCCAGAGCGCCTTTGCGTTCTCGTGCTCGCCCATGGCCCAGCTCATCACCGCCATGAGCTGCTGCGCGGCGAACCAGTATCCCTGGAGCTCGCAGGTCGCGAGCGGCGCCGGCACCGGACGCCCGTCCTCGTAAAGGATGGCGTTCCCGCTGTCCTTCCACCCCTGGTTCTTGGTGCCTTTGGTAGACCGCGTCGAATACTCGAGGTAGCCGTCGCCGTCGTCGTCCCCATACCGGCGCGCCCAGTCGGGGATGCGCCGCGCGACGTCCCAGTGGCGTCTCAGGCACCCCTTGTCACCCGTCCACGAGAAGAGGTGGGCGAGAGAGATGACGAACATCAGCGGGCTGGCGAAGTCGGCGTAGTACGCCGAGTACGGATTGATGTCGAGGCGGGCGAGCGGACCCTGACGCACCTGGTACGGGATGCGGCCAGGCTCCTCGTCGCGCCACTCGTACACGCGGTCGCTCTGCATGCGGCCGAGCTTCGCGAGGCTCGCGGCGAGCAACGCGCCCCGGTCGAGCATCGCCGCCTGCCAGCCGGCGGTGAGCGTGTCGCGGCCGAACAGGGCGGGATAAAGTGGGATCCCGGCTTGAACGGCGAGCCACTCGTCCTCGGGGCCGTCGAGCAACGCGAGGGCGCTCAGGTCCTCGGCGGTCTGTTGAAGCAACTGCTGCACGTCCGTCGCGGCCGGGATTTCCACTCTCGCGAGTCGTTCGCGCCAGCGGCGCAGATGCTCGAGGCGCTGCTCGACGTCCTGCCCGGTGAGGCGGGGCCCGCCGTCGAAGGCGATGACGCGAAGCGTGATCTGCTCGCTCTGCTGCGGTTTGAGCGACACGATGCAGCCAAGCCGGCGCGCGTCAGCGCTCCATTCGCCGCCCCCCCGCGCGGTCACCGACGTCTCGAGCGGGAGTTCGGGGTGCGCGTAGCGGAACCGCAGGCCGCCAGACTCCGGCTCGACGCAGACGTCCGCGTGCTGCTCGCGGCTGTCCGCTTGCGCCTCCTGCACGTCGGCGAAATCGGCGTCCAGTAACCACGAAACGCCGAACCTGACCGGCTCGCGTGAGCGGTTCGCCAGAGTGAGCTCGGCGTCCATGCCGTCGACGCGTACTCGGAGCCGGAGCCGGAGGTCGATCGCGCGCTGGCTCACACCGTATGTGTCCGTCCACGTCGTGTCGTCCGACACGTCGGTGCCGCCGCCGCCGAAACGCGTCAGCTCCGGATAGACATAGGCGAAGTCCAGCTCGTCGTGGCCGCCGGACCCGTCGGCGCAGAGCCACGGCGTCGTGCCGTTGATCTCGAGGCGGAGCGTACTGAGGTGACGAGCCTCGCGGAAGTAGTAGCCGCTCAGTGGGTCGCGCGGCCCGCACTCGCCACGCGCGTCGGTGACGAGGAGCGACAGGCCGCGCCACGCGTAGCGCTGCAATGCACGCACGCGGGCGACCTCTCGAATTACCCCCGTCCCCGACATTTGGCGTCTACGCAACGGCATGGAGAAGTTCTTGCAGAAAGTTAAGAATTATCTTCACTAGCTGTGGCCTGCCCTGCACGCGCTGTTCCCGCGAGGCTCACGGCGCTGCAGAAGGCGGACCCGGTCACGATATACGCGAGGGTCGGCCGATGATTCGCGCACTCGTGGAATGCCCGCATTACGGATCGCCCCACGTCCGCTGGTCGCGACCGGTGGTCGGACTGATCGTGCTCGGAGGTTTCCTCGCCCCGGTCGGGTGCCGGCAGTTCCCAGCGACCACGCCGCGCAACGACCTCGAACGCCAGGGCCGGCAGATCTTCCGCGACGATACGTTCGGCGACGAGAAGTTCTGGACCGACACGGCCCGTCTGCACGAGGTGGTCTCGAGACAGATCCAGCCGCTCGAAGCGTTGAGCCTCGGCCTCAAGGTCGATATGGACAGGCTCAATCTGCTCGAGTTCCTGCTCCACAACCCGTTCGGCACGAGTGGGACCAGGGAGCTGTTGCGGCAGAACGCGGTTGTCGGCGTGCGAGCGACGTTCGACAGGGACGGGCGCATCGCCCGGATCGGCATCACCTGCGCGCTGTGCCACTCCACGGTCGACAACGCGCTGCTTCCCGGGATCGGTCATCGCCTGGACGGCTGGCCGAATCGCGATCTCAAGGTCGGGAAAATCCTCGCCATGCTCGCGAGCTTCACGCCCGAACAGAAGGCCATCCTCCGGACGTGGCCGAAGGGGACCTACGACCCGCGCTTCAACTTCGACGGCAAGAGTACGCCGCTCACGCTGCCGCCCGCGCACGGCCTCGCGCAGGTGCGGAACGAGACCTACACCGCCGAGGGGCCGATCTCGTACTGGAACAACTACGTCGCGGTCACGCAGATGTACGGTCACGGCAACTTCTCCGACCCGCGGCTCGGCGTGAACATCGTGCAAGAGCCGGACATGGTCACCCCGAAGCTCCCGGCGCTGCGAGCGTACCAGCACAGCCTCCCGCCACCGCCGACGCCCGGGGCGTCGTACGACCGGGGCGCCGCCCGCCGCGGCAAGGCTGTCTTCGACGCGAACTGCGCGAGCTGCCATGTGAACGGGAACCTGACCGACAACAACAACGCCGTCCTTCACGCGGCGTCCGAGACCGGAATGGATTCGGCGTACGCCGCCCGCACGACGCAGAAGGCGTATCGCGCGACCCCACTGCGCGCGCTGTGGCAGCATGCCCCGTACTTCCACGACGGGAGTGCGAAGACATTGAAGGCCGTCATCGAGCACTACATGAGAGTGCGGAATCTCCGGCTCAGCCGCGGTCAGAAACGGGATCTGGAGCACTACCTGAGATCGCTCTAGTCCGCGGCGTTTCAAGCAACGTCTGACGCGAGGAGGGCGGCGGTTATGCGGCCTTGGATTCTTGCGGTCTGCGTGGGCGTAGCCTCCTCGGTCGCGTCGCTCGAGGCGCAGCAGCGACCGATTTCGCTCGGCCTCGCCGGCGGGGTCTCGCTGCCCCAAGGGGATTTGGCCGACGGTGTGAACACCGGATGGCACGCGATGGGGACCATCGCGTTGAGCACCCTGATGCAGCCACTTGGGCTCCGTCTCGACGTCGCGTACAACAGGTTCGAGGTAAGCGCCGGTGACGGGAATCAAACCGTCGGCTCCGCGACGCTCAACGGCACGTATCGCCTTCCGATGGCCAACTCGCCGATGTCGCCGTATCTCATCTCGGGGTTGGGGGCATATCGCACTGAGTGCTCGCTCGCCTTGGAGTGCGAGGCGACAACCAAGTTTGGCTGGAACGTCGGTCTGGGTGCGAGACTCTTCGTGCTCGGCTTCCGGAGCTTCGTCGAGGCCCGTTACCACAGGACCAAGCGGGGCGACAGTGACGTGAACTACTTCCCGCTGACCTTTGGGTTGATGTTCTAGCGCAGTTCCGGAGTCACTAGGCCCGCAGCTCGCTACCCTCACGAGCACGCGAACAAGGCCGCACGGGGAGCGCGCGGACTCGCGGATCACTTGACCTCGGCGCTGTCACCGACACCGCGCTCGGCGCGATGCAATCGGCCTGCCTAGTGGATCACCCCGCTCCCCTCCGTGTGCGGTGACCGCTCGCGGCACCGGCCCTGCCCGCACCGATCTCGAAGCAGCACTGGGGTCGCCGTTCGCTGCGCTCGCAGCACTCCCGCACGGGCACATCGAGCAGCTCGCCGAGCAGACTCTCCATCGCCCGACAGACCTCTGGCCGGCCGTGAACGGCCTGCGACAGCATGCAACTGCTGTAGTTGCGGATGACGAATCCGCCGTCGGACTGCTCGACCTGGTTCGGAGCGCCGAGCTCCTCGAGAAGTGCCGAGGCGCCGTCGACCCGCTTCGCGAGGCTGCCGTGCACCCGCGGCCAACCCGCGGCCAATTCTCGACCCACCGTCCTCATCACGTCGTCGAGCTCCGCCGGCCGGAGGCGCTCCTGGAGCACACGGACCAGTTGCGCGACAAAGGGAACATACGCGCTGGAGAAACCGGCCTCGGCCTCCGGGACGAGTTCGTAGACGACTGCGGGGCGGGTGCCGCTGCGCCGCGAGCCGCCCTCGCGCACAAGCCCCTCGCGCTGTAGCACTGCGAGGTGGCCCCGCACGCCGTTGTGAGTCAGCCCCAGCCGCGCCGCGAGCTCGTTGGCCGTCAGGCTGGAACGGCGCAGGAGGTCGATGATCTTGCCGCGCGTTCCCTTGAGCACGCCGGGTTTGTGGGGCCGAAGCGGCATCGGTCAGCTCTGGATCCTCGGCCGTGAGGAGACCGGATGGTGGAGTTCTTGCAGAAACTCAACAAGGATCTTCGCAAGCTCTCTACCCGTGCATGCGCCGTTCCCCGAGCCTACGCCCATTACGCTCACAGCCGCACTCCCGTTGACGATATGACGCTGACCTCCGGCTCGCGCGCGTCAGCCGGCCTGCCGCATGCAGGGGCGGAACCTGCTACATGAATGTGTGAGGTTGAGTATGCGGCGTGTGGCGCGAGGACCTGTGACGGGCGGAGTTCTCGCGGTGCTGCTCGCAGGTGCGTCATCGGCGCTCTCGGCGTGCGACTACGCCCGCCTGCTGCGCCCCAGCGTGCTGAAGCAGCTCAACCCGCGCGTCGTGCGCCTCGTCAACTACCTGCCGGAGGTCGACGACCCGAACAAAGCAATTCTCGCACGGCTGCCCGGCCACGGCGGATTGGCGCACGCCAGGACAGGGCGAGACGGCGTCATGCGAGTGACCGTGCGCGCGCCCGA
This sequence comes from Gemmatimonadaceae bacterium, assembly GCA_046263215.1. GTDB lineage: Bacteria > Gemmatimonadota > Gemmatimonadetes > Gemmatimonadales > Gemmatimonadaceae > JBHELH01. Next base: position 23,655 of record JBHELH010000240.1, read on the forward strand.
GAATGAGTACATCTGGTACCCGTCGCTCATTGTCATGCCGCGCGCTGGGGAGTTGGAGCTCGAGTTTCAGAACGAGGATGCGGCCGCGCACGGGGCGATGCTCCACAGCAACGGCGAGCTGGAAGTGCTCTGGCTTCCCGCGCACACCGCCGGACGGGCACGCATTCGCCTCGATGAGCCGGGCCTCTACACCTTCTCCTGCCCGGTGGCCAACCACGGCGGCCGGGGGATGCTGGGGCTGATCCTGGTGGAGGGCGACGTGCCGGCGGCCGCGAGGCTCGACCGCCCGTCGCAGCGTCGGCCCTGAGACCGACCTCGTTGGAAGATGCGTCGTACTTCTAATGTCGGGAGGTGGTCATGAGCACGCTCGTAGTCCGCAGTCCGCAGTCCGCAGTCGTTTTCAGGACTTCGTACTGGCGCGCCGTGCTGCTTTGCGCACTCGCATTGCCGCTCTTCGGGTGCGACTACGTGCGCCTCCTACGCCCGAGCGTTTTGAAGCAACTCAACCCCCGCGTTGTGCGCATGGTCAATTACCTCCCCGAGGTGGACGACCCGAACGAGGCGATCATCGCGCGACTCTTCGCGCACGGCGGACTCTCGCATGCCGATCTGGGATCCGACGGGATCTTTCGGGACCGGATCTACGTGCCGACGAACGAGTACGTCTGGCAGCCGGCGATCATCGTCATGCGGCGGGCCGGTGAGCTGGAGCTGGAGTTCCATAACAATGATGAGTCGGTCCACATCGCCTTCCTCCCGAGCACGGGCGAGCGCGAGACGTTGCTGCTGCCGGTCAAGAGCGGCGGCCGGGCGCGCATCCGCCTCGACCAGCCCGGCCTCTACTGGTTCGGCTGTCCCATCGCGAACCACGCCGGCCGCGGCATGCTGGGGCTCGTGATCGTCGAGGGCGACGTGCCGGCGCAGGCGAAGCTGGACCGCCCGCGGCAGCCCCGGCCTTGAGACTGGAGAACCCCGCCATGACGACGATGCTCACGACGAAGCACCGCGCGACGTTCGCGCTCGTGGCTGCGCTCTCGCTCACCGTGGCTGCCTGCCGGAGCGACCCACGCTATCCGATCACGGAGCGGAGCTTCCCCTTCACCGCGCTCGACGCGAGTAAGGTGGGAGTGGCGCCGGCGGTCGCGCGCAATGTCACATTCGACCGCATCCGCAACGCGCGCAGCGAGCCGCAAAACTGGCTCACGTACTACGGCTCCTACAGCGGTCAGCGCTACAGCACGCTCGACCAGATCAACAACGGCAACGTGCGCACGCTCAGGCCAGCGTGGGTCTTCCAGACGGGCGTCATCGGGCTGATCGCGACGCCGGCGACGTTCGCCTTCGAGGCCGCGCCGATCGTGGTCGACGGCGTGATGTACGTGACCGGGTGGGACGGTTACATCTGGGCGCTCGACGCCGTCACCGGGAAGACCTTCTGGCGCTACCGGCACGCCGTGCCGCTCGACGTGCCGCTCTGTTGCGGCAACGTGAACCGCGGCGCCGCCGTGGCACGCGGACGAGTCATCTTCGCCACGCCGCACGGGCACCTCGTGGCGCTCGACGCGGCCACGGGCCGCCCCGTCTGGGATCAGGTCTTCGTGGATGTGCGCGCGGGGGAGAGCGCGACCGCGGCGCCACTCGTCGTGAAGAACCTCGTCATCGCCGGCAGCTCGGGAGCCGAGTACGGTGTGCGTGGTCACCTCGACGCGTTCGACATCGAGACGGGACGCCAGGTCTGGCGCCGCTATACCATCCCGAAGCCCGGCGAGCCGGGCTCGGAGACGTGGCCGGGCCGGAGCGACGCCTGGGCGCGCGGCGGCGGCACAACGTGGATCACGGGCACGTACGACCCGGAGCTCGATCTCGTGTACTGGGGGACGGGCAACCCCGGTCCCGACTTCGACAGCTCGGTGCGCCCCGGCGCCAACCTGTACACCAACTCCGTGCTCGCCATCGACCCCGACGACGGCACCATCCGCTGGCACTACCAGTTCACGCCGAACGACGTCTGGGACTTCGACGGCGTCAACGAGAACATCCTCTTCGAGCAGGACGGGCGGCGTCTGCTCGCCCACTTCGACCGCAACGGCTACCTCTACATCCTCGACCGCACGAACGGTCGCCTCGTCCGCGCGGTCAAGTTCGGCGATCGCGTCACCTGGGGCGACGTCGACCCGACCACGGGGCGCGCGACGGTCCGGCTGACGCCAACGCCTGGAGGGACCAAGATCTGCCCGAGCCCGTCCGGATCGAAGGAGTGGCCGCACGCCGCGTACAGCCCGGTGACGGGGTGGCTCTACACACCGGTCATCGAGAAGTGCGGCACGTATAAGAGCCGCCCGCAGGAGTTCAAGGAAGGGATGGCGTACTGGGGCGGCGAGGCGCAGGCCGACACGAGCGCGCGTGACGGCTGGGGATACGTGCGTGCCATCGACCCGGCCACCGGGCGGCACGTGTGGTCCCATCGCACCGAGCACCCGATGGTCGCCTCCGTGCTCGCCACCGCGGGGAACGTGATCTTCACCGGCGAGCCGACGGGAGAATTCATTGCGCTCGACGCGCGCACGGGCGAGCTGCTCTGGCGCTTCCAGACGGGCAGCGGCATTCACTCGAACCCTGTCACCTACAGCGTCGGCGGCAAGCAGTACATCGCCGTCGCGTCGGGGTGGGGCGGCTGGATGAAGGGCTTCGCGCCGGAGCTCTACGGACAGAACCGCGGCAGCGCGCTCTTCGTGTTCGCGCTGCCGTGACCTTGCCACTCACCTGTCTCGCTCGATCGGGAGGTCATGATGGAGGCGAAAGCAAGACTCTTCGGGCATCCCATCCACCAGATGCTCATCGTATTCCCGCTCGGGCTGCTCGCGACGGCCGTGGTCTTCGACGTCATCAGCTTGATCACCGGCAACGGCTATTGGTCGGAGATCGCCTACTGGATGATCGCCGCCGGAGTGATCGGCGGGCTCGCGGCCGCACCGTTCGGGATCATCGACTGGACGAAGATCCCGGCCGGGACCCGCGCCAAGCGCATTGGTCTCCTGCACGGCGTCGGAAACGTCGCCGTCGTGATGCTCTTCCTGGCGAGCTGGCTCCTGCGGCGCGACGACCCACGTGCCCCGGAAACGGTCGCGGTGGTGCTGGCGCTCGCCGGAGCAGGTCTGTCGCTGATCACCGGTTGGCTGGGCGGCGAGCTGGTGGACAGGCTAGCGGTCGGCGTCGACGAGGGAGCGCACGTCGACGCGCCCAGCTCACTCTCCGGACGGCCGGCGCGCGATCTCGCCACCGTGACACGACGCGCCTGACATCGCGCGCGCATCTCACAACCTCCACAAGCAAAGGAAGAATCCTATGTCATCGACAGCTTCGTCCTCGCGGACCGCGGTTCTCCCAACCGTCGCCGTGGTCGCCTTGCTCGCACTGCCCGCGTGCGGCGGGCGCGGGGAGCAGGCCGACACAACTGCCGGGGCCACCGCGGGCGCGACAACCGCTGCTGCCCCAGCTGCGGCGCCGTCCCTCAGCGACCCGCAGATCGCGCACGCGGCGGTAACAGCGAACTCGATCGACAGCGCGGCCGGCGCGGCCGCGCGCTCGAAGGCGCGCAACGCCCAGGTGCGCGAGTTCGCGCAGCAGATGGTGCGCGACCACGGCGCCGTCAACAAGCAGGCGGTCGCGCTCGCGCAGCGCCTCAACGTGACGCCCGCCGACAACGATGTGAGCCGCCAGCTGCAGCAGGGGGCCGAGCAAGCGCGCACGGAGCTGGCGGGCAGGAGCGGCGCGGAGTTCGATCGCGCGTACATCGACCACGAGGTGCAGTACCACCAGGCCGTGCTCGACGCGCTCGACAAGACGCTGATCCCGGGCGCGCAGAACGCCGAGCTCAAGGCGCTCCTTCAGCAGGTCCGGCCGAACGTCGCGGCCCACCTCGACCGCGCGCGCAGCATTCAGGGGACCCTCGGACGGCAGTAGCTTACCTCGGTGCGTCCAGCGCCGAACCGACGTCCGCAGCCTCGATCCCTCGTCCTCTGCCTCTGCCTGGGCGTCAGCTCCGTCGCCGGCGCCCAGGCCACAGACTCCTCTTCGCGCGCCGACAGCGTCGCGCGGCTCTCGGTCGTGCGCGTGGTCGGCTCGGTAATCTCGTCGATGGGCCCGGCCATCGGCTCCGGCGTTCCGGCGCGTGTCTCGATCGTCTCCGGCCGACAGCTCGCGTCGACCCGACCGCGCGTATTGTCCGACGCGCTCGCGACGCGCACCGGAATGACTCTTTACGACGACCTGGGCAGCGCGTACAAGACGACGCTCGTCACGCGTGGCTTCACGGCCAGTCCCGTCGTCGGCCTGCCACAGGGCGTTTCGGTGTTCGTCGATGGCATCCCGGTGAACGAGCCCGACGCCGGGCAGGTCAACTTCGATCTGCTCCCGCTGGCATACGTCGAGCGCGTTGAAGTCCTGAGCGGGACCGCCTCGTTCCTCGGGCCCAACTCGCTCGGCGGCGCCGTCAACCTGCTGACGCGCGACGGCGGCGAGGCGCCGGCGACGGAGGTCGAGCTGTCGGCGGGCTCGTACGGCCGCATCAGCGCCTCGGCGTCCACGAGCGGCGCGGCGCGCGACTGGCGCTACTTCGCCGGCGGGGCTCACGATCGCGAGGACGGTTGGCGTCAGTTGACTGGCGCGCACCTAGCCAACGGCTTCCTCCGTGTCGATCGGCTAGGTGAGCGCGCCGGCGTCACGCTCCAGGCCTTCGGCGCCCGGTCGTACGCCAAGACTGCCGGCTCTCTGCCGCGAAGTGTCTATGCGATTCGTCCCGACTCCAACCTGTCAGCGGGCGACTTCGAGGATCTCGGGCAGCTTCACGTCGCGGCCATGGGGTACGCGACTATTGGTGTCGGCCGAGGCTCCCTCAGCCTCTGGCTCCGGCGCCACAGCGCGGAGCGGTTCAACGTCAATCAGCAGGACGACCCGGACGTCCGCGGCTTCTCGCGCAACCGCACCGTTGGCGTGGCGGCGGACTGGCGCGCGCGGCAAGCGGTCGGCGTCGGCGCCCTCGGCTTTCGCGCCGGTGTCGGAGGCGCCGCGAGTTCCGTCGGCATCCGCATCTTCGGCGAACGCATCGCTCCGGGGCTGACGACCGACGTCGAAAGCCCCATTCGGAAGCTCGACGCGTACGGCTCTGCGGATTACGAGCGCGGCCGGCTGACAGTCTCGGGCGGCGCACGATACGACGTCGTGCGCGTCCCGTTCTCGAACCGGCTCCGCCCGGATCGCGATACGGTCAGCACGTTCACCAGACTCAGCCCGCGCGTCGGTGTCGGCTTCGAGCTCAATTCCGACGCGATGGTCTATGCGTCCGTCGGCCGAAGCTTCCGAGCGCCGGCGGTCATCGAGCTCGCCTGCGCAGATCCCGCCGAACCTTGCCCGCTCCCGTTCGCACTCGGCGACGACCCGCCTTTGGCGCCGGTAGTCGCGACGACGAGAGAGGTGGGCGGACGCTGGGCTCGCGGTCCGCTCGTCGCCACGGGCGCGTTGTATCAGACCGACGTGCGTGAAGACATCTTTCTCTTCCCCTACCACGAGGCGGAGCCCGCAGGCTCGACGATCGACGGCTACTTCGCGAATGTCGCGCGCACGCGACGCGAAGGTGCGGAGATCGGCGTACAGGCGGTGCTGCACGGCTCGCACGAGCTGTACGCCAGTTACGCGTACACACGAGCGACCTTTCAGACGAGCGGCGTCGAGATCTTCAGCATCCGCGAGGCGTCGGGCGGCGACAACGAGATCGCGCCGGGCGACAGGATGCCCCTCGTGCCTGACCACACGCTTGCGGCCGGCGGTACGCTTGCGCTGCGCGCCGGTCTCGTTGTCGGGCTCGACGCGCAGTTTGTTGGGCAGCGGTGGCTGCGCGGCGACGAGGCGAACGTAGAAACTCCGCTGCCGCGGTACGCCACGATGACGCTTCGCGTCGGCTACGAGGTGCGCGCCTGGGAGGCGCGGGCCGTCGTCAGTAACCTCCTCGGCCGCCGGCACGCGACGTTTGGCACGTTCAACATCAATCAGGGAGCCGGCGGCGTACTCGAGCGGTTCCTCACGCCGGGCGAGCCGCGCAGCGTCGGAGTCGGCATTCGGTGGCGGCGGGCGCGGTGAGCGGCGAACGCGCGGCGAGACGTCACGGGCGGAGATCGACGCCGGTAGTGCGGTCCGCCGCGCCGGTCGGTCCCGCGGCCGCGAGCCGGTAGCCGTGCCGTGAGCATCGGCGCGCCTGCGCTACGAGCCGCATGAGAAGCCCTGCCGCCGCGACACAGGCGACTGGGTCGTCAGCGCCGCGCCGGCGCACGAGCGCTTGGATCTCCGCGTGCAGCATGGCGTACTCGCGCTCGACCTGATCCACGGTCCAGCCGAAGCGGCGGCGCTGTCGGCCGTGGAGCTCGGCGATGATTCGCTGAATCTCCGCGCTGTCACGCATCGCCTGCCGCCTCGCGCGCTCCCCTTCGCCACATGCCATGACGACGAGGAACAGGTCGCTGAGGAAGGTGACTAGGTGGTCCTCGAGCTCGGTGCGCGTCAGACCGCGCGCGGCGGCCATGCCGGGGTCGGACGCCAGACGGACCGAGAGCCGCTCGACCAGGTGCCCGATGTCGTCGCGAAGCCGCGAGCCGATCTGCTGGAGACTCACGCCTCCGGCTCGCGATCTTCCGACCGGCGCGCCGGAGCCGGCGGGACCCGCCTCGCGCGCATGCACCAGGCCTCTAGATCGTCTTCAGAAAAGCCCGCCCAACCCTGCGGAACGGGAGAGAGGCGGCGCTTCTCACCTTTGTCGGATAGGAAGAGCAGCCAGCCCCCACGTCGGCGGTCCTGCCCCAGCATCTGGCTGAGCTTCTCGGGCATCGGCCCCGGGGTGATCTCCCTGACGGTCCACGTCGCGCCGAGCGAGTCGGTGAATGCGCGTGGGAGCGGCTGGCCCGCCTGGGCGTCGGGCGTCTCGTTAACGTCGGGCATGGGGGGGGCCGCCCAATGTGCAGCCCACGCCCTCCTTCGGCTAGAGCGAGGGCGTGCTCGGCCGCGTGGTTCCGTCAGCGACGCGATCTCACGCGAGGGACCACTCCGTGAGCGAGGCCCGGCCGGCGCCGCCCCCAATGTCCGGCACGATGCTCAGCTCGAGCGCCGTGACGTCCTGGAGGTCGACCGCGTAGTCCTCGATCTCGCGTCCGGTGCCCGGCGGGCTGAAGACGTACTGCTGCCGGACGACCTCACGGTACGAGCGCCCGCCGTCGGCGGACCACCGCAGCACGAACTCCTGCGTCCGCGGTGCCTCGCGCTCCTCGAAGACCAGGCGGACGCGCCGGAGTCGTTGCGGCTCGCCGAAGCGGAGTCGAACCGTCTGCTCCCCAGGCCCGGCCGCGCGCCAGCCGGAGCCGCCGCCCCCAGGCCGCAGGGCGGACTCGATAGGGTGCGCCGCGTCTTCCGAAGTGAGCTCAACCTCCGCGAGACGCTCCACGTCCAGCCAACCAGAGGCGGGGACCGATGTCGTCGGCATCACGATTCGTTTGTGCATTCTCTAGCCTCGTCCGTTGCGGCGTTTCCTCTCCTTCTCCGGCACCCACTCGAGCAGATCGCCAGGTTGCACTTCGAGGGCCGCGCACAGCCGGTCGAGCGTGTCAGCCGTGAAGCGGCCGAACCGCAGCGCGGGATCGGCGAGACGATAAGCGGTCGGCACGGTGAGTCCCGTCACGCGGGCGAGGCGGTAGGGGGTCCACCCTTTTCGCTCGAGGATGCCGGCGAGGCGAAAGCGGATCAGGGGCAGCTCCGTTCAGGTCGCCGCATAATACCTGGGATAATTACGTTTGCAAATAGTAAGATGTGATGTTAATATCCGATCATGTCGCCGCCTCCGGGCGGCCGCCGGATCGAGGGGCGACCGCTGTCGGGCCCTGGCCTCGGCACACCACGTGAGACCAGGAGCGCGCGATGCCGGACCCCGCGAGAGACCCCCAAGACGAGCGTCGACGACGCTGGCCGCGCCGCGCGACGGATGACCGGCTTGGATAACTCGCGCCACGAGGGTGGCGCCGATATCCTCGCCTCGGCCGGCGACCTGTACGTCGCACTCGGCGTGCGGCTACGCGAACGGCCCGGTGCCCGCTGGATGGTGGAGATGCACCCGAGGACACGAGCCGATTTCGACCTCGACGCCTTCACCGATCGCTTCGGCGCTCACGACGTCCGGATCTACGCGAGCCGCTACGTTGCGCCTGACGAATACCGCCTCTCCCAGCGGGGCTTTGGCATGGGTAGCGACACCGGTCCCGACGAGGCCGACTACTGGCCCGCTACCAGCGGGTGAACGTTACCGCGCTTCACCGACGGTGACTCCGCTCGGCCTGCCTGCGAGGCCAAGCGACCAAACCCACGACTGAGAGCGTACACATGCGACACGCCATACGGTTCGAAGGAGGGTTCGAGCGCAACTTCGCGACGCTGCGCTCCGGCACGGGCGACTACGAGGGCGACGACGGTAGCCGACGCGCCGTCGCGCCCTGGCCGGCCGAGGCCGACGGCGTGCGGTTCGGCTTCATGGAGCAGCAGGGAAAGCGGTTCGTCGCCGTGCGCGTGTGGTACGGCGACGAGGAGATCGTGCTCCGCCATCCCGTGCGACTCGATCCGGGTCGGCACCTTGGTGGCAGGCGTTTCTCCCCGCGGCCGATCCCGCTCGGCGACGAGCCGGCCGGCGCGCTGCTCGCGGACATCCTCGACTTGAACCCCGAGCAGCGCCCAGAGCTGACCGCGCTGCGCGAGCGCGTCAGGCGCGCGCTAGCGCACCCGCAGAGCGTCTGACGCGGGTGCGGCGCGCTCGCGCCGCCATTGCGGCCACGTCCGAACTTTCGGCGGCGCGGATGGACGGGACCTCCGCTGTACGTCCTGCGCGTCTGCCTCGCGGACGATCCCGCTCATGACGATCTCGTAGTGAAGGCCCTTGATCGCCAGGTTGAACGCTTTCACCAGGTACGCCCCGGGGAACCGGTGCAGCCGGCGCTGCCTGACGAAATACTCGCGACTCCAGCGATAGAGCGAGCGTAGATCATCGGCGGTCGGCGCCTGGGCTTCGATGCGCTCCTTCAGGCCTGCGGCCCAACTCGCGATCTCCTCCAGCCGTCGCCCCGGCTGTACCCGCACCGCTGCCTCGCGCGCGCGATCGACGAGCGCCGCCAGTCGCGCCAGGTCTACTTCGCCGAGCCACGCCTGGCCGGCCGCGGGAAGCGATCGGAGCCGGTGCTCCAGGTCGGTGGCCGCCCGCCGCGCCTCGCGGCGCTGGGTCAGGTCGCGCCGCAGACCTTTCCAGAGTAGACGGAAGTACTCCCGCCGCGGCGCCCGCAGCACCCCCTGCCGCCACAGCGACCGCAACGCCGCGCCAATGTCGGCCCCTCGTGTGTTGCGGCCGCGGAATATGTGCGGCTCGAGACGCTCGAGGAGTAAGCGGGAACGCTGGTACATCGCGCCGGGGGAGAAGAGCCGCTCGAGAATTCGGTAGTATCCGCGCCGCATCTCCTCCGCGGTCATCCGCCGCGGCACCAGCTGCACCTCGTCGTCGGTGTTGTTCCCCGAGAACTCGGCCTCCAGCAGACGGCCCTCCGCCCGAAGGCGCTCGGCCAGCGGCGTGTGCGGGATCGGCGTCAGCATTCCCGTCATCGCCGTCGGAATCGCGACCCGCGTCGCGAACGACGCGATGGCGTCGGCGGTGTCGATCGTGTCCTCGTCGCTGCCGAAGATGAACCCGGCCATCACCTCGATGCCGGCTCGCTGGACCGTCGCGACGGTCTCGGCGATGTCGACTTTGAGGTTCTGCTTCTTGTTCATCCCCTTGAGCGCAGCCGGGTCCGGGTTCTCGATCCCGAGGAACACCTCCGTGAAGCCGGCCGCCTTCATGAGCGGCAGCAGATGCGCCAGCTTCGGCGAGCCGAGGTCGAGGCTCGCCTGCGTGTAGAACGAGAATGGGTAGTCGTGCTCGCGCTGGAAGTCGATCATCACCCGCAGGATCGACTCGATCGCGTCCGGGTTGCCGACGAAATTGTCGTCGACCGTGAAGATGCCGCCGCGGTAACCCAGCGCGAGCAGGGCCTCGAGCTCGTCATGTACTGACCGCAGCGTCTTCGGTCGCGTAAAGCCCCCGTTGAACTGGATGATGTCGCAGAAGTCGCATCGGAACCGGCATCCGACGGTGGTCTGCATCATCAGCGAGCGGTAGTTGCGAATGTCGATCAGATCCCACCGCGGGAGCGGTGTGTCGACGAGCTCCTTGAAGATGGTTCGGTCGTTGAGCGCCTTGCGCGAACCGGGTTCCTGCGCTGCGATTGCACCGGGGATGAGGAGGACAGGCGGCGCGTCGGAGTGGCGCGCGCGTTCCCCCTGCAGGAGACGATCGACGGACTGCACCCACTGACCGGCTTCACCCCAGACCAGCACGTCGAGACCGCGGCAGAGGATCTCGTCGGACGGCGTCGTCGGCTCGAGGATGTGGTCGCGGTAGCTCGATGGGTACGGGCCGCCGAGGACCCATGGCGTGTCGACGCCACGCGCCGGTCCGGACAGTAAGTCGACGAGCGATCGCTTCTGGACCGACATCGCGCTCACGAAGACCGCGTCCGCGGCGGCAATGCGCGCGCGCAGCTCGTCGTCAGGTGGCTGCTCGACGTTGAGGTCGACGAGCTCGAACGACCAGTGATCCGGCATGAGTGCCGCGAACGTGAGCAGGCCCAGCGGTGGGAAGGCCGCCTTCGCGCCGACCATCGGCATGATGTGCCGATAGCTCCAGAACGAACTGGCCGGAAACTCGGGGTAGAGCAGCAGCCCTTTCATGATGCCCCGGTTGATGCGCGGTGTGCCTCGCGCCGGAAGATGCGTGAACCACGATCAACTTGGCAACTCGGCGCAAGCTGATCCTTCCTATCGGCTGCAAGCGCCGGGCCGAAAACGTGACTTTTGACGACGCTGCGGTTGCGGGTCGACGTCACTTGCGCTATGTTTAGTAAAGCGATACACGCGCCGAGCGCGTGGACAAGTTCCGACGGATTAGGGGGCCTGCCAATGCTAGCGGGCCCCTTTTCCATTCAGCCGCGGCACGCTGTCGTCGGTTCGCATGGCATCCGGTATCCGGGACATGCGCTGACTTTGCACTACTCACATTCAGGAGTTACACGCATGCGTACGACCGGTACCGTCAAGTGGTTCAACGACGCCAAGGGCTTCGGCTTCATCACGCCGGAGGGGGGGCAGAAGGACTGCTTCGTCCACCACTCGGCCATCCAGGGCTCGGGGTTCAAGACGCTCGCCGAGGGCGAGCGCGTCGAGTTCGACGTCGTCCAGGGCGC
>JBHELH010000241.1:0-2589 GCA_046263215.1 Gemmatimonadaceae bacterium
CGACTGGCGGATGTCGTGGAGGAACGCCTCGCGAAGGAACTTGTCGCCCGAGGTGAGGATCGGGAAGTCTAGGCCGTTGTCGTTGGCGACGAAGATTCCCATCTCGAGCCGCAACCGCGCCATCTCGCGCGCGATCCGCTCCTGCACGCCGACGCCTCGACTGCGCATCTCGTTGTCCTCGAAGGCCGTGAAGCCTTCCTCGGCGGCGAACTTGAGCTGGTCGACGAGGTCGGAGCCGGCATGCGCCTCGAACATGCCGAAGTGCGGAGCGTATTTGAGCTTGAAGCGTCCGCGGCGAACTTGCGCCGAAGGGGTGGTCCGCGTTGGCGCCGGGGCCGAGGTCGTGCCGACAATGGGCGTGCCGATAACAGCCGCGGCGGCGGAAGACAGCCCCGTCTTCAGGAAGTCTCTGCGTTCCATGGTCGATCCTTAAGAGCGCTCGTCACCCGTTCATACGAACGCGGCCGGTGAAGCTTTCTGGTCCGTGAGCCCGGCGAGCGCTCGAAGCTCGGCCACCACTTCGTCCTCGCGCCGATAGTCGGCCCGCCAGAAGGCCCAACGTCGCGGGCCTGCGGGCATGAAGATCACGCGGCGGCCCAGCGGCGTCTCGGTACGCAGGTCGAGCGTGACGAGCCGATACGTCGGCAGCCAGTTCTGCCGGACGCGCGCGATGGCGCTGAACGGGACCGTGATCTCGCGGAAATAGTTCGAGATGCGCAGGCCATCAGGCTCGAGCCGAACGCGCTTGAGAGGCACCACGAACGCGAACAGCACTACGAGGCTGACCGCGACAAGGGCGAGGAAGAGCCACTTCAGGGCCAGGGTCGCGGCGCCTGCCTCGCCATCGGAGAGGACCTCCTCCGGGCTCGACCACAGCTGCCAGACCGCGTAGGCGACGACGGCGAGCCAGACCGGCGGCAGTAGAAACTTCAGCAGAGCGGTGTGGCGGACGGAGAGGGTGCGTTGCATATGAGCAGTCTGGTTGCTGGTTAAGCGGCACCGCTGTCGAGTCGCGCCCGCGGCGGCCTCATACGCGAACGCTCGCGAACGCTGCACACTCTGCAGTCTGACGCCGCACCTCGCCAGCCCCACGCCGGCCCCCAAGCTCCGCGGCGATATCACCTTCGGGGAGGTAGCGCGTGAGCGTGCGACGTGAAGGCGAAGCGCATCCGCCCGCTGCGCGGGGGAGTCCTTCACCTGACGAAGCCTGGAAAGTGATGGAGCGCGCCAGCTAACGGACGCACCTCGACGTCTGCCGGTGGAAGCCAGCCCTGTCTTCAGGAAGTCTCGGCGTTCTACAGTCGAGTTTCCCGCGGCCAGCAAACTGCATGTGCTGAGCGACGTTAGGACGCTAGGGAAGAGCTGGACCATGGAGGCGAGCGCATGAGCGTCCCGGCTGACGTCGAACGCTTCAAGGGCCGACTGCGCGACGGCCGGAGCTTCGGTGTTTTCGACGACCTCGTCCGCGACGCCCGCCACGCTCTCCGCCGCGTCGCCCGGGAGCGCGGCTTCTCGATTCCCGTCGTCGCCACCCTCGCGATCGGCACCGGCGTCATGGCGGCGGTGTTCGCACTCGTCAACGGGGTGCTCATCCGGCCGCTCCCGTACCGCGACGCCGACCGGCTGGTCGCGCTGCGCCACACGGCGCGGGCGGAGCTCCCGATGACCGGCCTGTCGACGGGGACGTTCCTCCATTACCGCGCGCACAACCGCGTGTTCGATGACGTCGCACTCTACGACGTGGACCTGGAGACGATCACCGACGACGGGGACGCGCCGGAGCAGGTGAAGGTGGTGGCGGCCTCGCCTAGCCTCTTCTCCGTGCTGCGCGCGCGCACGTACATCGGGCGGTTTCCGACCGCCGAGGACTACGTCTTCGGCGAGCGCTCGGGGATCCTGATCAGCCATGACTTCTGGAGGCGCCGCTACGGAGCGGATCCCGGGATCCTCGGGCGCACCGTCGAGATCGCGCGCCGCGGGAATCACGTCATCGTCGGCGTGGCGGAGCCGGGGTTCTACTTTCCGGACCACGACACGCAGGTGTGGGAGGGCTGGCCGCAGGAAGGGGGCAACGCGGGGCCGGGGACCCATCAGCGGGCCAGCGTGCGCGGGCTCGGCTACAGCGGCGTGGCACGGCTGAAGGCAGGGGTCACACCGGAGGCCGTCGAGCGCGACCTCATGCGTCTGGTCGCTACCCTTCCGGACGCGTACCCGGACGTCACGATGCAACAGCTCTGGCATCTGGGACTGCGCGCAGTGGCGGTCCCGCTCAAGGACGCGGTGATCGGCGACGTGCGCGTAGCGCTCCTCATGCTCCTCGCCACCGGCGTCTTCCTGCTCGTCATCACGTGGGCGAACGTGACGAACCTCGCCCTCGTGCGGGCCGAGCGGCTGCGCCGAGAGGTGGCGGTCACCCGCGCGCTCGGCGCCTCGTTCGGTCACTTGGCGCGGCGGTTCGGGGTGGAGAGCCTGCTGCTCGCCACGCTCGGCGGCGCGCTCGGCCTGGTGCTCGCGGGGTCGGCGGTGAGGGCGCGGTTCGGCTTCGCGCCGGGCGAGATCCCGCGGCTGCACGACGTGCGCGTGGACGGG
>JBHELH010000242.1:0-6266 GCA_046263215.1 Gemmatimonadaceae bacterium
GCGGAACGTTCGCGACTTCCCCTTCTCGCCCCCGAACTTCCAGGATCTCCGGCGCGGCGTCCCGGCGTTCCAGGACCTCGCGGCGGTCTTCACGTTCCGGCAGCCGCTGGCGGGGGAAGGCAGCGGTCCGCCGGAGCAGGTTCGCGTCGCCGGCGCGACGACGAACCTCCTGACGCTGCTCGGCACCCGCGTGATGATCGGGCGCGGCTTCATGGCCGACGACGCGACGCCGGAGCCGCAGCCGCCGAACGCCAACCCGCAGCAGCCTCCGCCGCCCCCGCAGTTTCCGGCGATTGTGGTGCTGAACCACGGCTTCTGGCAGCGGCGCTTCGGGGGGGACCCCAACGTCGTCGGCAAGACGCTCGATCTCGGAAACCTCAAGGCCCGGGTCGTCGGCGTACTCGCGCCGGGGTTCGAGCTGCTGTTCCCGCCGGACGTCAACGTCGAGCCGGTGCCCGACCTGCTCGTCGCGATGCGCATCAACTACGAGACGGCGAACCGCAACAACGTCTTCCTGCGCGTCATCGGCCGCTTGAAGCCCGGCGCGACGGTGCGCGAGGCCGAGGCGCAGGCCGAGCGCGTGGCCGCCGACCTGCGCGAACGGTTCCCGATCATGAAGACGGCCGACATGCACTTCTACGTCGTGCCGATGCACGAGGACCTCGTCGCCGAGGTGCGGCCCGCGATCACGGCGCTGACCGGCGCGGTGCTCTTCGTCCTGCTCATCGCCTGCGCGAACGTGGCGAACCTGCTGCTCGTCCGCGCGTCGGCGCGCGAGCGCGAGCTGGCCGTGCGCGCGGCGCTCGGCGGCTCGCCGTGGCGGCTCGTGCGGCAGATGCTTTCCGAGAGCCTCGTCCTCGCGGTCGGCGGCGCCGTGTTGGGTCTCGCACTCGCTTACGCGGGGATCAAGGTGCTCGTCGCCCTCGCGCCGGAGAACCTGCCCCGGCTGAACGACATCAGCATCGACCCCCTCGTGCTCGGCTTCGCCGTCCTTGCCGCGGTCATCTCGGCCGCGCTCTTCGGCGTGGTGCCGTCGATCCGCGCCTCACGCCCCAACCTCGCCGAGCTGCTGCGCGCCGGCGGGCGGACGCCGGGCCTCCACGGCGGGAAGCTCCTGCGCAACGGCGTCGTGATGGCCGAGGTCGCGCTGTCGTTCGTGCTGCTGATCGGGTGCGGGCTGATGATCCGCAGCTTCGTCGCGCTCCAGCGCACCGACCCCGGCTACAACCCGACGAACGTCCTCACCTTCGAGGCCGGCAACCCATTCGCGCAGACGCCCGACGCGCGCGCCGGGTTCCAGCGGCGGCTGCGCGAGCGACTGATGGGGCTCCCCGGCGTCGTAGCCGCGACGGCGGCGAACCCCCTTCCGCTCGACGGCGGGATCGCCAACTCGCGCTGGGGCCCGCCAGAGGCGGCGGGCGACCCGTCGAAGTTCCAGCAGGCGAACGCGCACTTCGTGCTGCCGGGCTACTTCGAGGCGATGCGAACGAAGCTGATCGCGGGGCGGGTCTACACCGAGGCCGACAACCGCGACAGCGCAATGGTTATCGTGATCGATCGGAAGCTCGCGGCCAAGGCCTTCCCCGGTGAGTCGCCGCTCGGCAAGCGGCTGCTCGTGCGCATCCGCGGGCCGGAGCCGGAGCTGCTCGAAGTGATCGGCGTCGTCGACCATCAGCGGCACGAGACGCTGGCCGCCGACGGGCGCGAGACGATCTTCTTTACCGACGGATTCGTCGGCCACGGCGCCGCCAACACGTGGGCCGTACGCACGACCGGCAACCCGGCGCAGCTCGCGCCGGCCGCCCGCGCCGTCGTCGCCGAGCTCGAGCCGCGCGTCCCGGTCTCGGAGGTGCGGCCGATGCAGGAGTACGTCGACCGCGCGATGGCACCGACCCGCTTCGCGATGGCCCTGATCGGCGTCTTCGCCGTGATCGCCGCGATCCTCGCCGCGGTAGGCCTCTACGGAGTCCTGTCGACGACCGTTAGGCAGCGCACGGCGGAGATCGGAGTGCGGATGGCGTTCGGCGCGCCGCACCGCAGCATCTTCGGGCTGATGATCGGCGAGGGGCTCAAGCTGAGCGCGGCCGGGGTCGCGCTCGGGTTGGTCGCGGCGTACCTGTTGACGCGCGTCATGAGCAGCCTGCTCGTCGGCGTCGGCGCGACCGACCCGGCGACGTTCGGAGCGATCGTCGTACTCTTCTTCGTCATCGCCGCGGTGGCGTCGTGGCTGCCCGCGCGGCGGGCCGCCGGGCTCGAGCCGACGATCGCGCTGAGGGAGGAGTAGAACCGATTGCGGCTCGATCACCAGGCTCACGAGGCCGTCATGCAGCGCATCGCGCCCGAGATCTTCCGCAAGCGGATGCTGGTCGAGGGTTACTTCGAGCGCGACGAAGTCACGGAGCGCACGATCGTCGATTACCTCACGTTCATTACCTCTGCGCTCTCGCTACGCACCTACGCCGACCCGATCGTCCACAAGACGAGCGGCCAGGGGAAGGCGACGAACGAGGGGTACGACGCGTTCGTTCCGCTGATCGACTCCGGGATTTACGTCTGCGTCTGGTCCGGGCCGCGCTTCGTGTCGTGCATCCTCTACACGTGCGCGGAGTTCGACGAGGCTAAGGCGGCGGAGCTGACGCGGGAGTTCTTCCGGCTGTCGGAGCTCGATTCGTTCGTCTTCTGATGGCTCGAGGTGCGCCCCACGTGCAGCTACGACGGAAATGCGCGGATCAGGTGGACCTGATCCGCGTATTCCACTCGTCGTAACAGCCAACCCGAGCGTCAGTTCACGGCACTCGTCGAATGGCGAAGCCGTCGATCCCGACGAGATACCCCTCCGAGTATCCGCGCGACCGCGGGTCCTTGCCCACGATCTCGAGCACCACGTCATTCGCGCCGGCGCGTAGCACGACGCGGCCGAACGAGATCGGGCCCGTGGCCTCGACCGCCGGCGCGTAGCCGCGCACGATGGGTGCAAGCGCGCGTCCGTTCACGCTCACGCGGACGTCGCCGTAGTCCTGCGCGCGGGTGAAGTATCCCACGAGCTCGTAGGTTCCGGCCGCCGGCGCGCGCAGTTGCAGCGTCAGTCGTCCGCCCGGCCTTCCCTCGACCCACCAGAGCTGCGTGCCGCCGCTCCAGCGGGCGGAGTCGGCCTCGAACGCGGCCATGTCCTGGACACGGAGCTCGCCGATCGTGACGCGGGCGGCACCGACCAGGCTCTCGGCTTCGATCAGGCCCGTGACGCGGCGCGGGGCATCCGAGACGACGGGCATGAGGTCGGCCGGGAGCCCGGGGAACCGCGCATGCGGGTGCGTCTGGTACCAGAACGCCACCGACGTGTAGTCGACCTGCCGCGTGTCGTTCGTGCCGCCGTGCTCGATCGTGAATCGCAGGCCGCGCGTAAATGGGATCGGGTCCTCGATGTGCCACCGGTACGCGCTGACGCGACCGGTGAGCGAGTCCTTGATCGTCGCACCGTGGTACGGCGCCGAGTACGGGCCGGTGTCGAAGTACCAGCCGGACGAGAAGTAGTCCTCGGTCCCCGTGCCGACCACGCTCGGCGTCGCCTCGCCGTCGACGAAGACCCGCTCGTTCCCCTCCAGGTACCACATCGTGCGCCCGCGCCGCGGCTGCATCGAGAGCAGCGTACCGGCATAGTGCCCGCGCCCCTCGGCCTCGAGGAGAACGAGCGGTTGACCGGGCGTCGTCGCCGCGCGGCGGAACTGCGCGTGGAAGTAGAGCAGCGTGTCCGGCAGTTGCTCGTACGCCTCGACCGCGACGTTGAAATAGAAGCGGTCGACGACCGCGTTCGACCGATTCTCGACGGTGATGCGCGCCCGCTGGCGGAAGGGCATCGGCCAGTAGCTGTTGTAGCCACCGCTCGTCATGTTCGACGGCAGCGAGACGTAGTCGCGCCACTCGCCGAAGCCGACGCCGAAGAAGTCGGACAGCGGCACCTCGACCGACGGCGTCGTTTCGTCGTCCCAGAAGCAGCGCACGATGAGTTGCCGCTGGAGCGCGACGCTGTTGCGCGGCGCGACCGTCACCCACCACCGGCGTACGATGCCGGCGCCCCGATGGTCGACGAGCGTGACCGTTTCGCCGGGCGCGATCCGGCGGAAATCGTCGTTCCGCCCTTGGGGGTCGAGGCTGGAGTAATGCGCGAGGCGGCTCGATCGCGGCAGGACCAACGCGTCGAGCGTGCCAGCGCCGAGGCGCTGAGCTTCGGCGGCGCCGGTCAGTGCGAGCAACGCGACTGACACCGCGATACTCGAGATGAATCGTTCTCGGAAGGGCATGCTCTGTAATGTCGGGCTGGCATCTACGACAGCAATACGCGGATCAGGTGGACGGGGACGGATCCCTCGGATCGAAGCGTTTCAAGTCAGTTGGAACGCTGGTCCCCGGATCCGCTCCATCCACCTGATCCGCGTATCCCTAGGGGCAGAGACTTCCCGAGGGATCTTGCAAAGGGCTGGAACCGGGCTCATCCTTTATGCACGCGTGACGGTCTCGCGTGACGCGTGGTTTGGCCGTCTAGACAACCCACCCGATCGAGGTGTCGAGATGAGTGCGCGCACACTCGTCGCCGGCCGTCACGCACACTCCTGGCTCCGCGCCGGAGCGACCTTGGCCTGCGTCGCCGTTTCCGCTCCCCTCCCCTGCGGCACCGCAGCCGCGCAGCTCATCCCGATCAAGACCGTGCCGGTCGCCGAAGGCGACCAGTTCGCGTTCTTCCCATCGGCGAATCTCGCGATGGCCGGCGTGTCGATCGCGCTTGCCGACACGCTGCTCGACCCGTTCAGCAACCCGGCCAAGGCGGCGCGCCTGCGCGGCACGCACGTCTTCGGGTCGCCGAGCTTTTACTCCGTCTCCAGCAACGCGGGGAGCGGCCGCACGCTGCCCCTCGGCGCATTCGCGCAGCGCGGCTCGTCGTATGCCGGGCTCGCGCTCGCGCTCCAGGAGGTGAGCGGGCCGTCGCGCGACCGGACCGTCCCCGACATCGGCTTTGGCCTCGACGCCGCCGCGGTGCTGGTCGGCGTGCCCCAGTTCCCGACGACGCCACGAACGCGCACCAACCAGTACGCGGTCGCGATGGTCGGCCGCACGATCCCGGACGCCAAGCTCTCGCTCGCGGCGAGCGTCTTCTGGTCCGGGCTGAGCGCCATCGACGGGGTCGATCTGCTCTACGCGGGGAGCCAGCACATCAAGCAGTTCGGACAGTCGCTCGACTTCCGCGTCGGCATGCTGAAGGAATGGGCGGGCGATCAGTCACTCGAGGCGGTCGTCGTGCACAACCGGTTCGCGATGACGCACGACGTCACGTACGTGGACTTCTTCTGGGAGCCGACCCTTCGCCAGACGCTGCCGCGGCCACGCCTCGAGCACAACCCGGACCGCACGAACACGTGGGGCCTCCACCTCCAGTACGAGCGCCCGCTCGCCGATTCCGGGAGGCGCATCGGCGCCATCTTCACCGCGAACCGGGCGTCTCACCCCAAGATCCCGAACTACGAGATCATGAGCATCCCGCGAGATCCGGGGTACTCGTCGGCGTTCAACGTCGGCCTCGGACTCTCCGAGAGGCACGGTCCGTTGACGTTCGCCCTTGACGCGGTCGTCGAGCCGATCTGGAGCCACACGTGGGCGGACGCGGAAGCTCCGGTGACGACGACCGACGGCAGAACGATCCCGGCAGGCGCGAAGACGATCGAGAACCGATTCCGCTTCGCCAACTCGCTGTTCCGCGCAGGCCTGAGCCGCGACTTCAAGCTCGAGCTTCCCGAGAGCTCGGCGCGCATGCAGTTCGGCGTGCAGCTTCGGTCGATCAACTACGATCTCGACCAGTACAGCCACCTGCTGGCCGCCGGTCGCTCCCAGAGCGAGAGCTGGTCCGAATGGACGTACGCTTGGGGCGGGAGTCTGCGATTCCCCGAGGTCGAGATTCATTATCGCTGGCGGGCGACGAGCGGTACCGGGCGCCCCGGTGTCGAGCAGAACGGCTTCGGGTTCGGGTTCGGGACGGCCGAGGCAGCGGCCGGCGGGCGGAACTTCATCGTTGCGCCGAGCGGCGCGCTGACGCTCGATCCGGTACGCGTGACGACGCACCAGCTCTCCGTCTCGCTACCGATCCGCTGAGGTCGACGAACATGACTCGATTCATCGAAGTGGCGAGCGCGCTGCGGCGCAACGGCGCACTCCTCGGTGCGGCGACTCTCCTCGCCGCGGCGGCGTGCGAGCGCCCGTCTACCTCCGGGCCGCCGCTC
>JBHELH010000243.1:0-3580 GCA_046263215.1 Gemmatimonadaceae bacterium
CGCGAGATCCTCGTGACGGCGCGTCTCCAACACCCGCACATCCTGCCACTCCACGACTCCGGCGAGGTGGAGGGAACGCTGTACTACGTGATGCCTTACGTGGCCGGCGAGTCGCTGCGGGCGCGACTGGCGCGCGAGTCGACGCTGCCCGTGAACGAGGCGATACGACTCACGCGCGAAGTGGCCGACGCGCTCGACCATGCGCACGCGCGCGGCGTGGTGCACCGCGACATCAAGCCGGAAAACATTCTGCTCGCCGACGGTCATGCGGTGGTCGGCGACTTCGGGATCGCGCGCACCGTCGCGACGGCGGTCAGCGAGACGCTGACGCAGCGCGGCATCGCTCTTGGCACGCCGGCGTACATGAGCCCCGAGCAGGTCGCGGGTGACGCGGCCGTGGATGGGCGGAGCGACATCTATAGCCTCGCGTGTGTGCTCTACGAGATGCTCGCCGGCCGGCCGCCGTGGATCGCCACGACGATGCAGGCGCTTCTCGCGCGCCGCTTCACCGAAGAGCCGGCGTCGCTGCGCGTTCTGCGGCCGGAGGTCGCGGACCCGATCGATCGAGCCGTGCGCCGGGCGCTCGCCCCGGAGCCGGACGCGCGGTTCCGCACGGCGGGCGACTTCGCCGCCGCGCTCGTCGCCCCGGAGAGCGCGGCGGCGGCACTCCCACCGGCGAGCGACTCTCTGATCGGTCGGGAGCAAGCGCTCGCCGGCGCGGTGGCGCTCCTGACGCGCTCCGACGTTCGCCTCGTCACCTTCACCGGTGCCGGTGGGAGCGGGAAGACTCAGCTCGCGCTGCACGTGGCCGCCCAGGCCGCGGCGCACTTTCCCGACGGCGTCGGATTCGTGGACCTGTCGCCGCTCCGAGATCCAACGCTCGTGCTGCCGGCCATCGCGCACGCCCTCGGCGTGCGCGAGCAGCCGCAGCGCTCGACTCTCGACGCCGTCGTCGCTCACTTCGGCGCTCGGCGGTATCTACTCGTGCTCGACAACGTCGAGCAGGTCGTCGACGCCGCACCGGACGTCGCGCGATTGCTCGCCTGCTGTGCGCGCCTCAGCGTCGCGGTCACGAGTCGCGTCAGGCTGCGCATTCGTGGCGAGCACGAGTTCTTTGTCGCACCACTCGCCGTGCCCGATCTCGCGGTCGCAGCGTCCGGCGAGCCGCGGGCCGGGTTGCGGAACGTGCCGGCGGTGGAGCTGTTCGTGCGACGTGCGCTCGAGGCGCGCTCCGATCTCCCGCTCGACGACGCGACGTTGCGCGACGTCGCCCAGATCTGCGTCCGACTCGACGGATTGCCCCTGGCGATCGAGCTCGCGGCCGCGCGGGTGCGCGTGCTGTCGCCGGCGGCGATCCTCGCCCGCCTCGACCACCGGCTCGAGCTGCTCACGGGTGGCGCGCGTGACCTCCCCGAGCGGCACCGAAGCCTTCGCGGGGCGATTGCCGGGAGCGACGAGCTGCTGGCGCCCCGCGAGCGCAGGGCGTGGCACCGTCTCGCCGTCTTCTCGGGCGGCTGCGGCCTCGATGCGGCGGCGGCCGTGTTAGGCGAGAGTGAGACGGATACGCTGGACATCGTGGGCTCACTCGCCGACGCGAGTCTGGTGCGGACGGTGCGCGACCCCGTGACGGACACCCGCATCACCATGCTGGAGACGATCCGCGAATACGCGCTCGAGCACTTGCTCCAAGTCGGCGACGAGCGCACGGCACGGGACAGGCATCGCGACTTCTTTCTCTCGCTCGCCGAGCGACTCGCGACCGAGCTCACCGGCGACGCGCAGGCCGGCGCCCTCGCGCGACTGGATGCCGACCGGGACAATCTGCGCGCGGCGCTCGACCATGCGCAGCGGACCGACCCGGCCGCGCTGGCGCGTCTAGCGCTTGCCCTGTGGCGTTACTGGCTCGTGCGCGGCCAGTGGACGTCGGGTCGCGAGTGGCTGCACCGCGCGATCGCCCTCGCGGGTACGAGCGTGCCCCCCGCAATGCTGGCCGAGGTGCTCAACGCCGCCGGCAGCCTCGCCCAGAATCAGGGCGATTACGCGACGGCGTTCGAGAGTCTCGAGCGCGCCCTGGCGCTGTGGCGCCGGCTGCGCGCGCGGGACGGCGAGGCGCGCACGCTCACGAGCATGGGCTGGCTCGCCTGGCGGCAGTGCCGCTACGCCGATGCGCGCCGGCTGTCGATGGAGGGCCTTTCGCTGCATCGCACGTTGGCCGACGAGCGCGGGGCCGCCCAGGCGCTTAACAATCTCGGCTGGATCGCCATCTTCGAGGGGAGATACGTCGAAGCCGAACACTCACTGACGGAGTGCCTCGTGATCCGGCGCCGACTTGCCGATCGCCGCAATATTGCGTTCGCGCTCAGCGCCCTCGGCTGGGCCGTCAGTCGCCAAGGGGACACGTCGCGAGCACGACCGCTGATCGACGAGGCTCTGACCCTCTTCCGCGAGATCGGAGAGAAGCAGCTCTACGGCGCCACGGTGCGGGTCGCCGCTGAGGTGGCGCTCGGCGAGGATCGCGCGGCTGACGCGCGCACGATGTTGGAGTCAACCTCGGTCCCCATCTTCCGCGACATCGGCGACCGGTGGGGCCTCGCGTGGGCCCTAGGCGTGCTCGGGGACGCGCTGGTGATCGAGCAGCGACTCGAAGAGGCGAGCGCCGCCTACGACGAGGCACTCGCCATCTGGCGCGCGCTCGAGGACTGCTACGGCCTCGCCTCGAGTTACGCGCGCGCCGCCGTCCTGGCGGCGGCGTGCGGAGAGTTGGAGCGGACGGCCGCGTTGTCAGCGGCGGCCGACGAGCTGCTGGGCGAGATCGGTGGCGCGCTTGGACCGACGCAGCGTAGAGCCTACGACGCGGCCGTAGCGAAGGCGCGCGACCTCCTCGGCGAGGAGCGGTTCGCAGCGCTGAGGGCCGCGGCGTCGGGGGTCGGAGCGGCGCTGGTGCGGGGGTAGGCTGGCAGCAAGGGGCCGCGATCTGACCCGTACCGTGCGGGGTGCGGTCGACGAGATCCACGGCGGTATTCGCGGCGAGCTCCTTTAGCTCCTCGCGATCGCGTCGCGCAGACCATCAGGCGGCTGCGCATCACCGAGTAGGGGCGCCGTCAGCGCGAGTAGCTGTACCACGCCGTCCGCGTGTCGACCCGCGAGCTGACCCCGCCCTTCTCCTGCCCCGACTCGCTGGTGCGGACCTCGACACGCTTGACGCGAGTGACCTGGTACGGGAGCAGGGTCTTCGGATCGGCGATCACCGTAACCGTGCCCTCCGTTCGCATGTTCTCAAGGCTCTTGAGAATGTCCTTTTCGGGGGCACCCACCCGTGTCATGATGTCACCGACGAACCTTCGTAGCGCCGCCGAATCAGGCTCGCTGTACATCTCCAGTCGCACGCACGCCCGCCGCTGCTCCGTTTCGGTGCAGGGGACCCGCTCGGCCGCCGAGAACTCGTACCGCATAGGCATCTTGAGGTCGGGCATGACCGGGATAGGCTCCTCGACTGCGGCCACGTACACCTCGCCAATCACCCAGTCGGCTCCGGCCCAGGTGGCAACCGCAGCGTTCCAGTCCTGCGCCACGTTGGCGG
>JBHELH010000244.1:0-11291 GCA_046263215.1 Gemmatimonadaceae bacterium
CGGGCACATCGATCGTAGTAGCGGTCGACCAACGCAGCGAAGGCATCGACGTCGCCGGCCAGAACCCGTCGGACGTCGTCGGCATCGCTCATGGCTCTTGTGTTAACCTCATCCGCCAGGATCGGCGTCACATGGTTCACCTCGGCACGGGTGTTCGGCGACCGCGCGAAGGGAACGCTCACGCCGCTCCCCGCGCGGCTCCCGTCAATCTGCCGAGCGAACCGACCGCTGGCCATGCCGGCGACCGGCGCGCCAGAACTACCAGCGCACGCGGCCCAGCCGAGAGACGACGACCGTGTCGGCTGTGATACCCCTCACAATCACAAAAGTCAGGTTGGCGGCTCCCGAGCCGAGCCCGCGGGCGTCGAAGGCGAGCGAATCCCGGGTCGTGCGGAGCGTTACGCCGAACAGGTGCTGGAGCGGTCGCGTGACGATGGTGTCCCCTCGGTGGAGGACGCGGATCGTGGCCGTCGAGGTATCGATCAAGACGGCGACACCGCCGCCGTTCGACGCGGCCACCTGACGCGCCGTGGATAGCGTCGTCACGATGTCCGCGACGGCACCGCGGACGGCCGCACGCTCGACCACGTGTCGCACGTGTGGGACCGCGATTCCGAGAATGATCGCCACAAGGACGAGAGCGACGGCCAGCTCCGGGAGGGTCGTCGCGGCAGGCGACACGGATGGTCGACGCATGTCGCACACACACTGGCGCGCGCGCCGGCTGGCCGCGCCATATCTTCACCGCATGCGCACCCATCCCCTCCCGGGGCCGCGATGCCGCGCGCGGCTCCCGCTGGCGGCGGCGATGCTCGGCGCCGCCGCGCTCACCGGCTGCCTGCGCAACCCGTCTGCCGACGCGACGACCGCGCAGGCGATCACCGAGATCGCGGACCAGCTCGGGGCAATGCAACAGGACAACGCGGCGATGCAGGATCAGATCGACTCGCTGCGCGTGGTTGTCGCCCGGCAGGATACGGTGGTGCGACGCCTGGCGAACATGGCGGGAGTCCCTCTTCCATAGGGTAGAGGTAGAGGGCAGAGGGTGGAGAAAGCATTGCGGCGAAGACCTGAGCACGGAGCTTGAATGCCCTCCTCCCTCCACATCTGCCCTCCACCCTCGCTCCTCGCATGCACATTACCATCGAGTATTGCACGCTCTGAAACTACGAGCCACGGGCCGCCAGGCTGGCGGCCGAGATCGAGCAACGGTTCCCCGATGCGAACGTCGAGCTGCTTCCGTCGCGAGGCGGGCGGTTCGAGGTCGTCGCCGATGGCACGCCCGTCTTCGAGAAATCGAAGGTCGGACGGCATGCTGAGCCCGGCGAGGTGGTGCGGAACCTTGAGCGTCTGCGCTGACGGCGTGACTGGCGCGTGACGGGCGTCGCCGCTCCGCACCTCCGGGCGGCGATACATTAGAGTCATGCGCATTGCTCTATCCACGGGTGGCGGCGACGCGCCCGGGCTGAACGCAGTCATCCGCGCCGCCGTGCTGGCGGCGGTGAACCGCGGCTGGGAGGTCCTCGGCATCAAGCGTGGCTTCGCGGGTCTCCTCGGTGAGGACGAGGTCATCCACCTGACGCGGGAGTCGGTGCGCGGCATCGCGCATCTCGGCGGCACCATTCTGCGCTCGACGAACCGCGGCAATCCGTTCTGCTACCCGGTGCGTCAACCGGACGGCTCGTATGTCGAGGTCGATCGATCGGACGAGCTGGTCGAGAACGCGCGGCAGCTCGGCATCGACGCGATAATCTCGATGGGCGGCGACGGCTCGCTCGCGATTGCCCGCCGGCTCTGTGAGAAAGACCTGAAGGTCGTCTGCGTGCCGAAGACGATCGACAACGACGTGGCGTGCACGGTGACGACCTTCGGCTTCGACACCGCGGTGAACACCGCGATCGACGCGATCGACAAGCTGCACACGACCGCCGAGAGCCACGACCGCGTGCTCGTGCTCGAGGTCATGGGTCGCGACGCCGGGTTCATCGCGCTCCACGCGGGGCTCGCGAGCAGCGCCGACGTGATCCTGATCCCGGAGATCCCGTACGACATCAGCAAGGTCTGCGACAAGATCGCGGCCCGCGACCGCGCCGGCCGCCTGTTCTCGATCGTCGTCGTCGCCGAGGGCGCTCACCCGAAGGGCGGCACCGTGCAGACGATCGGTCCGTCGCTCCCCGGCCAGGCGAAGCGCATCGGTGGCATCGCGTACGTGATCGCGCGCGAGATACAGGACATCACGGGGAAGGAGACGCGGTCGCTCGTCCTCGGCCACCTGCAGCGGGGCGGAATGCCGACGGGTTACGACCGCTTGCTCGCCACGCGCTTCGGCGGCGCGGCCGTCCGTGCCGTGGCCGAGGGTAAGTGGGGCCACATGGTCGCCCTGCAGTCCCCGCACATCGTCACCGTCCCGATCGATGTCGTCTTGCGCTCGCCGAAGCGCGTCGAAGCGGATCACGACGCGGTGCAGACGGCGCGGGCGCTGGGGATCAGCTTCGGCGATTGAGAAAGGAGGAAGGAGGAGGGAGGAAGGAGGAGGGAGGAAGGAGGAAGAGTGCTGTGTACTCTCGCCTCCTCCCTCCCTCCTCATTCTCCCTTCTTCTTCCTCCGTCCTCACTCCTCCTTCAGCGCTTCCCCCACGATCGCCGCGAGCTCCAGCGCGTTCGTCGTCCCATAATTCGCGTAGCAGTTGTTGAAGACGACGTGGACCTCCTCGGCGGCGCGTGCGGCGTCGCGGATCGGTGAGACCCACTCGGCGAGCTGTGCGCGGTCGTAGAGGTAGCAGAAGCGCTCCTGCACCGAGACGTTGGGCGTCGACCAAGTTTCGGCGCGGCGCCCATGGAGGCGTACGAGGGCGAGCTTCGGTGACGTCGTCGCGCGGACGGCGGGGACGCTATTCGCGTGGCCTTGCGGCTCGTCGACCATCACGAACGGGATCGCATGATCGCGGAGCAGCTTCAGCGTCCGCTCCGCCGTACGCCCCTCGAACCACTTCGCGTTCCGCAGCTCCACCGCCCCGCGCACGCCGCCGAGCCGGCGTACGGCGTCGAGGATCGCGTCGGCGTTCCGCCGCGACGGCCCGAACCACGGCGGGAACTGCAGCAGCACGCTGCTGAGCTTCTCCGACCGGCGCAGCGGCTCGAGCGCGGACAGGAAGAGGCGCCACACCTCGTCGAGCAACTCGCTGGGGAGCGACGCGGCGCTGATTCGCCGCTTCGACGCCAGCTCCGCCGGCAGGGCGTCGCGCAACCATTTGGGGAGCCGAGTCGTCTCGGTCATGTGACCAGTCATGAGCGCGTTCGCCTTCACGTCGAACGTGAAGCCGCGCGGTGTTCGCGCAGCCCACAGCGACGCCGTGCGCTCCGCGGGAAGCGCGTAGTACGTGGAGTCGATCTCGACAAGCGGGAAGCGGCTCGCGTAGTAGCGCAGCCGCCGCTCGGCCGTGCGCGCGTCGTCCGGGTAAAACACTCCGGGCGCCGTGAGCGTCGGATCGGTCCACCCCGCGGTGCCGAACCGAATGACGCCTCCGGATGGCGCGTGGATCAGCGTTGGCGGGTCCGGAATGCTCTCCGCGCGTTCGCGCGCCGACGCCGCACCCGGGTGGTGCTCAGGGTCGACCGGAGGGAGCGTGCTGAGTGCGGCCGATGATGTGGAAGGGGTCATCTGGTATGGACACCGGATTCCAGTCGCGGAGACAGGCCGGAGGGCCACCGAGCGCGCTGGCGTTGGTGAAGTATTTGCGGTACAATGGCTTGCAAATCAACTGCCGGGGCTGATGCTTGGCACCGACCGTGCCTTGTAAAACGGTGCGCTGCGCCTGCCGGCGCGGCAGTTGGAGGAACCGATGGTCAAGCAATCGACGATAATCGCCTTGCTCGCGCTCGCTCTCGCCACACCGCTGAGCGCGCAAGGGCGTGATCGAAATAAAGGATCGGACGATATTCCGGCGGGACATCGTCCGCCTCCCGGCATGTGCCGCGTGTGGATCGTCGGCGTGCCGCCCGGCCAGCAGCCGGCGCCGACGGATTGCCGTACGGCGATCCGCAATCGGCCGCCGAACGGGCGTGTGATCTTCGGCGACGACTACGCGAAGTCCGAGCGTGGTGGGAAGAGCAAGCTCCCCGACTTGCTGAAGGAGTTCCGCCGCGACGACCGCGACGACCGTAAGGACGACGGCAAGCAGTCGGATAAGCGGAAGCGGTATCGGAAGCCGTAAGCGCAGCGCGTCGCATCCCGCGCGACTTCACGGCCGGGGCCGCCTCCATATTCTTGGGGCGGCCTTCTCCTTGCACCTAGCGCCCGGGACATGACGAGGCGTGTCCAGGACCGCTACATCCCCGACCACGACGAGTTCGTGGCGGCGGAGCCGCCGACCGGGCGGATCATCGTCATCGCGCCGACGCGCGCGGCCTGCGAGACGATCGAGCTCGCGCTGGACCTGCACATCGAGACGTTCCTCGAGAAGCATGCGGGCGAGCGCGTCCGCGAGCTCGCCCGCTCCGGCAAGGGCTTCGGCATCGTCGCCGGCACCGGCACGGGGAAGACGCTCGCCATCCGGCCGATCGCCGAGGAGATCCTCGGCACGACGGAGCTGAAGGTCGGCGTCGTCAACCGCGAGCGCGAGGCGACTCCGGAGACGCCGACGTGGAACGTCGTCATCGTAACGACGGGCATCGCCCGCCGGTGGTTCGAGGAGGATGACATCCTCTCGACCGATACGCTGGTCGTCGACGAGATCCACCAGACGTCCGCGGAGCTCGAGCTCTGTCTCGCGCTCGGGAAGCGCGTCGGCTGCCGCTTCGTCTGGCTCTCGGCAACCGTCGACCCGTCGTTCTACAAGCGTTACCTCAACTCGGCCGACGTTCTCCAGGTCCACGCGTTCGACGCCGATAAGGCGGCGACGGTGCGCGTCGGCGACCGCGAGCCGCTCGAGTTCCTCAACGACAAGTTCCTCCAGCAGGTGCTCCGGCAGCGTCGCGGCGTCGCGATCTTCGTCCCGACGCGCAAGGGCGTCGAGGAGATCGCCGCGCACGTGGGCGAGAACGCGCCGCGCATCAACACGGCGTACTACCACGGCGGTGAGCCGATCCGCGTGCTGCGCCCATTCCTCGAGGGCGGGGAGAGGAAGCCGTACTTTCTCGCGATGACGGCCGCGGGACAGAGCGCGCTCAACGTGCGCGGCCTCGACACGGTGATTATCGACGACGTGCGCTTCTACAACGTGATCGACAGGGGGCGCAACGTCCTCACGCAGGAGCACCTCGGCGCGAACGAAATCCTGCAGATGGCCGGGCGCGTGCACGGCCGCGTCGAGGGCGGTCGGGTGTTCATCCTGTCTGATCGCGACATCGACTTCTTCAGTCTCAAGCCGACCGAGCCCGAGTTCCAGCTCGCCGGCGACTCCGAGCGTGTCGCGATCACGTGCGCGGCACTCGGCGTGCGTGCGGACGAGCTCGAGCTGCCGGTGCCGCTCGACAAGATCGCGTACCGCCGCGCCCTGGCCCTTCTCGAGCGGCGCGGCATCGTCGAGAACGGGCGGCTCACGGCGTACGGCCGCCAGGTCGAGGCGATGCCGGTCGAGCGGCCGTGGGCCGAGTTGCTCGTCATGGCCGAGGACGAGCTCCTACCATACCTCGCCGTCATGGCGTCGATCGAGTCGCTGCATCGGATGACGCGCGAGGAGCGCGACCTCGACGGCGTCGTCGTGCCCAGAAGCGACCACCTCACCGCGTACAACCTCTACGCCGAGGCGTACGAGACGGCGGGCTACGTCGGCGAGGTGTACGGGCTCCCGCGGCACCTGTTCGACGAAGGAAAGGTCGACCGTTGGGCGGAGCGGCGCGGTGTTCTCGTCAAGTCGATCGAGGACGCGGCACTCGGCATGGCGAGCATTTTCCGCGCGGTGGGGATGGAGCTGCCCGGCCGCATGCCCAACGCTGGCGAGGGCACACTCCGGAAGTTCCAGGCGCTCCTCGCGCAGTACATGCCGTTCGAACTCGCGATCGACGAGCAGACCGCCGACGGCCAGGAGGTGCGCGTCTCGAAGACGAGCGTCTGCGGCGGCTGGGGTGCGATTGCGGGCGATATCCGTTATTTCGCCGACAAGTTCGGCACGCCGCGCGCGTCGATCGAAGGGACGCAGATCCCGCCCGACCTCCTGCGGCGGTTCGCCAAGAAGGGGGAGGCGGAGCTCGCGTACGAGCCCGACCACCGGCGCGCGCCGCTCGTGTTGCGCCGGCGAGTCGACTACTTCGGCTTCGAGCTGGAGCGCACGGTCGAAGCGCTGGAAGATATCCCGCCCGACCTCGTGACGCACGCGCGGCGGCTTCTCGCGGAGTCGCTTGCCCGCGGACAGGCGCGTCACCGAGCGGTGCCGCGTAACCGCGCAGCGATCGAGGAGCTGCGTGAGGTGTACCGCCGCTCGGGCGGCAAGACGCCGCGGGTCGGCGCGCACGAGCTGGCGGCGCTCTACGAGCGCATGTTGGAGGAGCAGGGGGTCGCCTCGCTGCATCAGTTTCGGGAGGCTCGCCTCGACATCGACGCCGACGCGATCGTGCCGCGGGCGGAGCGCGAGCGCTATCTCGCGCTTCCGGGCGCAGTCGAGCTTCGCGACCGCACCGTGAACATCGACTACGACGTCGAGGAGACGCCGCAAGGACCTGTGGGTGTCGCGCGGCTGCGGTTGCCGGAGAAGCTCGCGCGCACGCTCAGCGAGGCCGAGCTGCCGACGCTCGACCGTCCTCTGAGGTTCGCCGTCCACCGCGGTCAGCGCGGTACGGTTCGCGCCGCGAGGCTCGACGAGTTGCAGGAGCTGCTCGACCGGCCGTGGTCGGCCGAGGAAGTTGCGGCGGCGGACCGGGAGTGGGAGGAGCGCCGCGCGGCGCGGAAGGCTGCTCGCGCCGCGGCGCGTCGCGAGCGCGCGCAGCGGAACGGCCGCCGTCGCGGACGGCGAGACGCGGAGCCGCACACGGTTGACCGCCCGCGACGAGCGCATGGCGGCGGGGACGCTGGGAATGGGAGCGCGCGCGACGAGCGCGCGCTCGGCGACGGCCGGCGCGCGGAGGAGCGAAACGGGCGAGGGCGGCGCCACGGCGAGCGCCGGAGCGCCACGCCGGACGACGGCCAAGAGAGGCTGCACGACCATCGCCGCGGCGACCGGCGGCGTCCTCCCGAAGGGCGCGTCGGCGTGCGCGGGCGCGGTGGGCCGGCCGGTCGCCGCGGCGCCCGCGGGAGGGACCGCGGTCCTTAGGAG
Source organism: Gemmatimonadaceae bacterium (assembly GCA_046263215.1). GTDB lineage: Bacteria > Gemmatimonadota > Gemmatimonadetes > Gemmatimonadales > Gemmatimonadaceae > JBHELH01. The sequence goes on from JBHELH010000244.1 coordinate 7,250, forward strand.
CCCGTGGCCCGGGCCGGCACGTCCGCCGGCACGTCAGCCGGGTACCACTCCTCCTTGAACGGCTGGAAGCCGCGCGCGACGTAGTTCGGGAGCGCGCGCGGTGAGTCCAACGAGCACGTGTGCAGCCACACGCGCGTCGCGCGCATGCGCCAAGCCTCCTCGACCGCACGCGTGAGCAGCTCTCCGCCGAGCCCGCGGCCGAAGAACTGCGGACGTAGGCCGAAGTACGCGATCTCGACCGAGCCGTCGTCGTGCTTCTCGAGCTCGAAGTAGCCCGCGGCCTCGTGACCCACGCGCGCGACGAAAACGGCGACAGCGTCACGCGCGAGATGCGCGGCCAGTCGATCGTCGGTCCACACCAGCCGGTCCCGCCAGTGCCAGCGCTCGCCGACGTCGCGGTACAGCGCTCGGTAGACGTCCGTCGGGCAGGGCGCGAGACGCTCGATGCGGCAGGCGAGCTCGCTGCCGCGGGCCGGGCGCAAATCGCCGGGCTGGCGGAGCTCGAGGTAGACGCGGCGGACGTTTGTCGCGGGCATTCGTTACAAGATGACTGCGCACTGCGGACTGACAGCCTCGGCGAGCTTTCAGTCGGCAGTCAGCCCTTCCGCCGCGCTCTATGTCGTGCCGCCTTCGCCCTGTTCCCGCACGTCGCCATGTCGCACCAGCGGCGGCGGCCGTTCTTCGTGCGGTCGAAGAAGACGCGCGGGCAGCGGCTGTCGGCGCAGTGGCGCACGCGGCCGAGCTCACCGAGGATCATGGCGTCGGCCGCCGATTCGACGATCGGGATCATGAGGCCGGCGAACGCGTCGCCCACCGGAACGAACGCGCGCGCGTAGCTGCCGTCGGAGCGCAGCTCGACGCGCCGCGTCCCGGCGCTGCGGCCGAGGACGCGATTGATCTCGGAAAGCGCGTCGGACCGGACCTGCGGCGCGCCGGTCCCGCGCTCGGCGAGGAGGCGGAGGGTGGCGCGTACGCGGCGCGCGTCGACGAGCGTCGCGGCGGCGCCGGCCGGTTGCTGCACGGCACGCCGGCGGATGCCTTGCGCACGCTCCACGTCGAGGACCGCGGCCGACTCGAGCCACGCGACGAACGTGTCGAAGTCACGCAGCGCGTCCGCCGCGTGCACCGGTACGTCGGTCACGTCGGCGAGCGAGGCGCCCCCATAGCGCGCCGACGTCGTGACCGGCTCCGTGTTGACGAAGTCGAGCCACAGCCGTTCGCCCACGAAGACGAACCGAGCCCGCGGCATCGCCGGCGTCACGCTCGCCGACGGCGGCCCGAACAGCGCCGACGATACCGGCGTCACTGGCGTCACCGCGGGCGTGGTGGTCGGGGCGGACATGTCGGCACCAGAATACCCGCCACCACAAGCGGCGGCAAGGCGAGCGTTCAGGCCCCCTCGCCGCGGCATGCCGCGCCCTCAGCCGGCGAGCGCGTCCTCGCGGTAGACGAGCCAGCCGGTCGTCTCGTCGACGACGAGCTCCACCTCGGTGCCGAGCGGCAGCGTGAGGTTCGGGACCTCGTGACCGGCGGGGAAATCCATGAGGATCGGCACGTCGAGGTCGGCGAGCAGGTCGAGCAGGAAGTCCTCAAACTCGTCCTCCTCCGAGCGGTCGAGCGTCAGCTGCCCGAAGACGATGCCGCGCACCTGGCGCAGCAGTCCCGCGGCGCGGAGGTGCACGAGCCGCTCGTCGACGACGGACATCGGGTCACGCGTCTCCTCGAGGAAGAGGATCGCGTCGCGGACGTCGAACTCGTACGCCGTGCCGATCGTCTGCTGCACGAGCGAGAGATTACCGCCGACGAGTCGACCCGTCGCCCGGCCGGGGCGCACGGCGCGCGCGAGATCGCGCCCGATGCGCGCGCTCGGGCGAGGGGTCGTCAGGGCGCCGAGGAGCGACGACATCGTCGGATCGCGCCCGCTCGGGATCAGATCGTCGACGGTCGGGCCGTGGAACACGCGCAGGCCGGCGCACCGCATGAGCCAAAGGTGGAGCGCGGTGATGTCGGAATAGCCGACGAACGCCTTCGGATTGTGGCGGAAGACGTTCGGCTCGAGGTAGGGGATCATCCGCACGGCGCCGTAGCCGCCCGTTCCACCGATCACCGCTTTGACCCGGGGGTCGAGCCACATTCCCATGAAGTTCTCGGCCCGGCGCTCGTCTTCCTTGCGCGTGAAGCGGCGCAGCTCGCCGATCTCCGGGTCGAGCACGACCGGGAATCCGGCGCGCTCGAGCGCCTTCACGCCACGCGCGAGCCATCCCGGCCGCGGCGAGTACGATGGCGCGACGACGCCGATCGAGTCTCCTTTGGCGAGGGCGGGCGGCCGGATCAGTGCACGCGGCGGCTCCTCTGCTGGCGGCGAAGCGAGATCACGAACGTCGGCGAGGCCACTCGCGGTCCCCGAGCCGTTCGACCTGACCGGAGTGACGATCTCGACCGGGGCGACCTGGGTCGCGGAGCGAGGTTCGGGATCGGCAGGGGCGACGACGTCGGGGGCGGGCGCTGCGGACTGCGATGCGGTCACGGGCTCGTAATGTAACGCCGCTCCGGGGGGCGGGCGTACGGACTGACTGAGCGACTGCGGACTAAAACCCCTGGGGACGCTCCTACCGCCTGTAGGAGCCTCCTGGGGGCGTGAGTCCGCAGTCCGCAGTCGGCTGCAGTCCGCAGTCGGATCTCAGGGCTTAGTGCCGGTCAGATAGTCCACAGCGAGACTCACCAGGACCCGAACCCCGACCGGCAGCGCCCGCTCATCGACGAAGAAGCGGGGCGAGTGGTTCTGGGCGACCTGGGCCATGTCCTGGCCCTCCGGGGTGATTCCGAGGAACACGAACATGCCCGGCACCTGCTCCTGGAAGCGGGAGAAGTCCTCAGCGGTCGTCGTTTGTCGGGCCTCGGCGAGCCGCGGCCCGGCGACTCGGGCGAGCGTCGGCCGCATGCGCTCGACGAGCGCAGGGTCGTTGTACGTGACGCCGTTTCCGAGATCGATCGAGACCGACGCGGTCGCGCCTGCACCTTCCGCGACCGACACCGCCGCCCGCCGGACGCGCTCGTGGATCTGCTGACGCATGCGCTGATCGAACGTTCGGATGGTGCCGATCATCACGACGCTGTCGGGGATGATGTTACCGCGAACGCCTCCTTGAATGCTGCCGATTGTGACGACGGCCGGACTCGTCGTGAGGTCGACCTGTCGGCTGACCACCGTCTGCAACGAGAGGACGATTTGCGACGCGACAACGACGGGATCGACGCCGCCCCATGGGATAGCCCCATGAGTCTGCCGCCCGCGCACGCTGATGCGGAGCCCGTCGGAACTGGCCATCAGCCCGCCGGCGCGTACGGCGACGTGTCCGGCGGGGTACCCGGCGAACGCGTGGAGACCGAAGATCGCCGACGGCCGCGGGTCGGCGAGCGCGCCGTCGCGGATCATCGCCACCGCGCCGCCCTCGCCGGTGCCGGACGCCTCCTCGGCCGGCTGGAAGATGAACTTGACGGTGCCGGGGAGCCGTGCGCGCATCGCCGCGAGGACCTCGGCCGCGCCCATCAGCATCGCGACGTGCGTGTCGTGACCGCAGGCGTGCATCACGCCCACGTCCTGCCCGTTCACCCTCGTGCGCACGCGCGATCGGAACGGCAGGTCGGTCTCCTCGGTGACCGGCAACGCGTCCATGTCCGCGCGGAGCGCGACGACCGCGCCCGGGCGTCCGCCGCGCAGCACGCCGACCACGCCGTGCCCGCCGACGCCGGTGCGCACGTCGATTCCAAGGCTGCGTAGATGCGCGGCAACCATCTGCGCCGTCCGGACTTCCTGGAACGAGAGCTCCGGGTTCTGATGAATGTCGCGGCGCCACGCAACCACTCTGGGATCGACGGCGGCAGCGTGCCTCCCTATCTGATCCGACAGCGACTGGGCTCGGGCGTCGCGGGGTGGGCACAGGACGGCCAGGATCGTCCCGAGGGACGCAATGATGGATGCACCGCGCGGCATTTCGATTCTCCGTCGTCGAAATCGACGCGGAGGATACGAGATGGGACA
>JBHELH010000245.1:0-9321 GCA_046263215.1 Gemmatimonadaceae bacterium
CCACGGAAGCGCGTCCTCACAGTCCGCGCCAAACACCTCGACTACGCCGAGCTCCGCGCGCGCGCCGACGGGAGCGATCCGTCGCTCACGCTACCGCACGACGGCGGCTGGACGGACATCGAGGGCGGCGCTGCGCTCCGCACGCTCGCCCAGCTCATGGCGAGCGCGAACCGGCTCGGCGCGACGAACGCGCAGGTTCGCGACGCGGTGCAGGACGTCGAGGACGCCGGCGACGCCGCGACCTACCTCGCGCGCACGTCGAACAAGGGCGGCTGGCGTAGCACGCGCATCATGTCGCTCCTCAACGAGTATCGCGGCCTCGGCGCTCTCCGCCTCTCCGCTAGCGAGCGCCTCGCCCTGGAGATGGCGCTCAACGAGGAGAGCGAGCACCGTGCGCTCGAGGGCGAGCTCGCGCAGCTCGAGCAGGCGTGGAGGGACGCGGAACAGATCGCGGCGATAGCTGATGATCTGCTTCTACCGGAATCTGTGGACCGATTCCTCGGGCGGACGCCGAGGACGGGGGAGTGACTACTCGCCGCCTGCGGCGGCGAGGCTATCAGCTATCCGCTATCAGCTATCAGTGGCACGGAGGGCGGCCCTGCGGGCCGCTTATGGGGTGGTTACGCGTTCCGTGTTAAGGGGGAGCTTCGTATCAAATGCAGTCAGAGCCCCGCCTCGCGCGCAGCGCGGGCGGGGCAGTCCAAAGTACTGATAGCTGATAGCCGATAGCTGATAGCGTTCTTACTGATAGCTGATAGCGTGCGCGCCATCAGGCGCCCCCTCTACTCCGTAGCCGGCTCCGCGCTACCCTCCTGATCTTCCGCCAGCGGCCTATCATTCCGCCGCACCTCGAAATACGCCCGCACGATCCCGCCGAGCAGCTCGGCCGCGTCCACGCGGTAGGTCACGCCGTCGGAGTGGTTTTCGGTGCGGAAGGAGATCGCGAACTTCGCCGATTCCGCGACGTCGCCCGCCAGGCGCTGCGCGACGAGGAATGTCACCGCAGCAGGGCCGTGCCGGGTTGCGACGACGCCCTCGAGGAGCTCGGCGTAGCCGTACGTGCCGTGCCCGGGATGCACGGCGCTGACCTGCACCGTGATCGAGTCGGGGATTGCCGGGGTCTTCTCGCGCGGCATGATACCTCCGGAGGCTGCGCCCCAGACGACAAGGCGCCCGGGACTCTCCAAGAACGACGCGCGGGGCGCCGGGAGGTAATAGGAGAGACAAGAGGAGGGAGGAGAGAGGAGGGAGGGACGAGTCCGCGCCACTCGTCCCTCCCTCCTCTCTCCTCCCTCCTCTCAGGGCGTCAGCGCGACCTTCTCCGGTTGTCGCCCCGTCCGTCCGGCGTTCTTGACGTAGAGGTCCAGCCACGCCGTCCAGCGGCCCCACAGGTCGAGCAGCGTCTCTCGCGTCGCGGGTCCGTGGTCTTCATACGGGTAGTTGTAGAGCGCCACCGTCTTCCCCATCCCCTGGAGCGCGTGAAACAGTCGCACCGAGTTGATCGGATCGGTCCCGACGTTCTGATCGGCGAGCCCGTGGTACAGGAGAAGGGCGCCGGTGAGCCGGTCGGCGTACAGGATAGGTGACATCGCGAGGTACGTCTCGCGCGCCTCCCACAAATCGCGTCGCTCGCTCTGGAAGCTGTTCGGCGTCAGCGTCCGGTTGTAGTTCCCGTCGCCGGCGATCCCTGCCTTGAAGAAGGGCGTGTGCACCATGGCGTTGACGGTCCCGAAGGCGCCGTAGCTGTGGCCGCCGAGCCCAAGGCGCTGCCGGTCGACGATTCCCTGCCGATCCAGCTCGTCGATCACCGCGGCGAGATTGTTCCGGAGATCCGAGACGTAGTTGTCGTTCATCCGGTTCGGCGCGCCGACGATCGGCACGTCCGGCTCGATGACGGCGTATCCCCGGGTCACCAGATACACCATCGACCGCGGGCCAAGCTGCGGGAACCGGTTGCGGTTGTACGTCCGCTTCGACCGATCGTAGGACGGCTGGTCGGTGAACTCGTACGGGTAGAACCAGAACATCCCGGGAAGCCGCGTTCCCGCCCGGTAGCCGGGCGGCAAGGTGACATTCACCCAGAACCGGTACCCGTCCGCCCGCGTGACCTGGATCATGCGGCGCGGCGCCGTCGTGATCTCCGGCGAGTAATCGCGGTTGCTCGTCAGCTTCACGAGCCGGCCGGTCTTCATGTCCCGCAGGTACGAGTCGGGCACCGTCGTCGCGCTCTCGCGCGTCACGACAGCCTGCGCGAAGTCGTCATCCAGCGCCGCCTCGACCTCTTCGTAGACGTCGGCCGCCGCCTCGAAGATGCGCTGCTTCTCACCGGTCTTTACCTCGATCCGGTCGACGAACGGCCGCGGCGCGCTGTCGTTGTAGGTACGGTAGTACTGAATGCCGCGTAGGTACGCGTGCCGTCCGTCCGAAGAGAGGAGCGCTACCTCTGGTACCGCGCGCCCCCGCTTCGACATCAGCGTGCCGGGGTTCTGATAGAATGTGACCGAGTCGGCGCCGGTCCCACCGCGAGCGCCGCCGCCACCGCCGCCGAAACCGCCGCCGGCGCGACCGAGCGACGCCGTGAGCCCGCGCACGCGTGTCAATGTGTAGCGCTTGCTCGGCTCGTCAAAGTAGACCGCGTAGACGTGCGCGAGACCGTTCGCGTTCTCGGCGACAAAGACCGATCGAGCGTCCTCCGCGAACAGTACCTCGGCGATCCGGTTGTTGCTCTCGAGCAGCACCTTGCGGCTGGTTGTGTCGAACGGTGGCAACCAGTGGTAGAGGCGATCCTTGCGGCGCGCGCGGGCGCCCTGCCCCGCAGGCGCATCCGACGTGTCGGCGGCGGTATCGGCGTCACCGCGTCGCGGCGCCGGCTCCTGCTGGAGGTAGTAGAGGCCCTGACCGTTCGGCATCCACCCGATGCTCCGCCGCGCGGTGTCGTTGGCGGCGTTCGGGCCGGGCGTGTTCGTTGCCCCCTGGTCGGAATCCGACTCGCGCAACGCGCGCCGTGCGACTTCGGCGACTTTCGTCCCGCTCGCATCCCAGAGCTCGTCGACCGTGCCGAACGCGCTCACGGGCACGAAGTACGAGAACGGCTTGCGGAGGAGTGTGACCCGGAAGTACCGCCCGTCGGGCGACGGGTCTACCGCCTGGATCATCGCCGGCCGGCCGAGCCGCCGCACGCCCCGGGCGCCGCCAGCGACGTCGACCACCGCGAGCTGACCGGTCGCGTAGTACTCGAGGAGCGCCTGATCGTACGGGCCCTCGAGCAGGTCGGCGTACGTGCGCGTCTTGTTCTTCGCGCCCGGCGTGGTCACGCGGACCTGTGGTCCCGTCGCGACGGGCGGCGCGCTTGGCTCAGGACCGCGCCCCTCAGGCGGGAGCACGGTCACAATCGACCGGCCATCAGCCGTCCAGCCGACGGACGTCACGAGCGTCGCGAGCACCGGCGTGGGCGCGACGCGGCGCGAGCGCCCCGTCGCTGCGTCAGCGACGTACAGGTACGTCGCATCCTCATAGTTGGCGAGGAACGAGACCTGCGACCCGTCGGGCGACCACTGCGGGTTGCTCAAGGTCGCGCCTTGCGGAACGTCGACCGCCGTCGCGCGTCCGGTGAGCGCGTCGACTATCTCGAGCCCGGCCGAGCCGCGGGTCGTGAGCGTCCGGGCGCGGTTGGCGCGCGGGTCGATCTGCAGCCCCGCGAGGTTGTGCCAGCGTTTGCCGAAGACGGTCACCGGCGCCAGGCCTCCGCTTACGACCTTGAGGAGCCGACGGCGGTCCGGACCCGGCTCGGAGAGCGTCACGTTCAGGTGACGCGGCGCCGTCACGAGGCGCGCGATCTCCGCCGGCGGCGTGACGTACGTCTCCTTCGTCAGACGCTCGCGCAGCGCATCGAGCTCGCCGTTCTGCTGCTGCGCGTGCAGGGGGCTGGCGACTACGAGCGCGGGGCTCGACGCGCCAAGGCAAAGGGCGACGAACACGGCCTTCATACACGACCTCCGAGATTATTGCGGACGACGGACGGCGGACTCCTCCGCCCTCCACTCGCTACCCTCTAGTGGTGCCCCGTGACCATCAGCCCGCGCAGTCGCTCGAGACGCCGCTGCACGGAGCCGTCGAGCACCGTGTCGCCGACGCGTACGACGAGTCCGCCGAGGATCCGCGGGTCGACCGCGAAGTGTGGAACGACGTCCTTACCGAACGAGCGGGAGAGCTCGCGCGCGACGACGCTCTGCGTGTCGGCGTCTGGCTCGCGCGCGACCGTCACGTTCGCGTGCATGCGACCTTCCGCCTGGTCGACGAGGTCGAGGTACTCGCGCGCAATCACAGGGATCAGCATCTGCCGCCGGTGCGTGACCAGCGCCTGCAAGTAGCGCACGAACAGCCGCGGCATTCGATCCTGGAACGCCTTGGCGAGCACCTGATTCTTCTGCGTGGCGTCGACCCGCGGCGACTCGAGGAACACGCGTAGCCGCCGGTCGTTTCGCATCGCGTTCGCGACGTCGCTGATCATGCCGCCCCACCCTCGCAGGTCGCCCGCTTTCTGCGCCAGCGCGAGCAGGGCCTCCGCGTAGTTGCGGGCGATCGTCGTTTCGCGCACGACGCTTACCGCCGGCCGTCGCCGTCGGCGTTGCCGACGGAGGCGAGGAAGGTCTCCACGAGCCGCCGGTTGGAGCCGCTGTCGAGGTTTTGTTCGAGCACTTTGCTCGCCCCGGCGATCGCGAGGTCCACGGCCTCGCGCCGCAGCTCGGCGATCGCGCGGTCACGCTCCGACTCGATCTCACGACGCGCGCGTTCGAGAATCTCTTGCTGCTCGCGCCGCGCCTGCTCGAGCAGGTCGGCGCGCATCTTCTCCGCGGTCGCACGCCCCTCGGCGATGAATCGCTGCGCCTCGCCGCGCGCGTTCTCGATCTGGCGCCGGTGCTCCTCGAGCAGGCGCGCGGCCTCCTCTCGGTCGCGCTTCGCCGCGGCGATCGCCTCCTCAAGCGCACGCTCGCGGTCCTCGACCGCTTTGAAGATCGGCGGGAAGGCGTAGCGGCGGAGCAGGAAGAAGAGAATACCGAAGATGACGAGCGTCCAGAACATCAGGTTGACCTGGAGACTCGTCAGTCCGCCGCCGCCCGCGGCCTCGCCGTGCTCCTGCGCGAGGAGTGACGTGGGTGCGGCGACCGCGGCGAGGAGAACTGGCAAGCGAGCTGCGCGCATCTTGGATCCGAAAGAAGGGGATTCGCGCGGCGGGCGCCCGGGCGCCCGCCGCGCGGTGAAGTTTATCCGCCTGTGAACTTGAGCTGAATGAGCAGCGTTACCACGATGGCAAACAGCGCCGCGCCCTCGACGAGGGCCGAGAGGATGAGCGCGCCCGCCTGGATGGTGCCCGCGATCTCCGGCTGCCTCGCCATGCCTTCCATGGCCGAGCCGCCGACCCGCCCGATTCCGAGCCCCGCCCCGATGACGGCGAGACCGGCGCCGATGCCGGCGCCGAGCATCGCCCACGCGCCCTGGTAGCCCGCGTTGTACCCACCCGCGGTCTCCGCGGCCGCCTGCATAAGCGCGAAGAAGTCGATCATTCCGTGGTGCTCCGTTCGCACGGTTCACATCTCGCAGCTCCGCGCCTTCACACTCCGGCGCTACCCGTCACCGAGGCCCGGGCCTCAACGGGATTCACCGGTCGCTCGACCGGTTACGCGTCTACGGAAGGAGCGACGCTCCGTGACGTAAAGCGCTTGTGAGCTTCTGAGCTTGTGAGCTTGTGAACTTGTGAGGAACTGCTAAGGCTCCGCGTGGCCGCCCGAGGCAGTCGCGGCGACGCCGCGTCTCACAAGCTATCAAGCTCACAAGCTTACAAGCCTTAATGGTGTGCACTCCGAATCTGCCCTATAAACACACTCGCCAACAGCGAGAAGATGAACGCCTGAATGACGGCAACCAGCAGCTCCAGCACCATGATGCCGAGCGCCATCGGCACCGACGCGAAAGCGACGTACCAGCCGAAGGTGAAGATCAGGCCGATGAGCGCGAGGATGATGACGTGGCCCGCGACCATGTTCGCGAACAGACGAATCGTGAGCGCGAACGGCTTGGTGAACTTTCCGATGATCTCCACCGGCGTCATCACGATCGTCATCGGCAGCTTCATCAGAAGCGGCATGTCGTGGGGCCAGTAGATGATCGTGCCGAGATACCCCTTCCCCAGCGCGCGCATCCCCGACACCTCCACCACGATGAACGTGATCACCGCCAGCGTGGCCGTCACCGAGATGTTACCGGTCGCGGTCGAGCCGTAGGGGATGAGCCCAAGCACGTTGCAGAACAGAATGAAGAAGAAGAGCGTCATCACGAACGGGATGTAGCGCTCCCCGCCGTGTCCGAGAGCCGGCATATACACGTTGTTGCGCAGGAAGAGCATGAGCGCCTCGAGCCCGGCTGCGAAGCCGCGCGGCCGTCCTGCCGTGTGCGAGTGTCGCACGTGGGCGCGGGCCACTGTGATCAGCACCACGCCGGTGAGCGTCGCCGCGATCAGCATCCAGAGCACGTGCTTCGTGGGGCCAAGGTCGTACGTGCGACCGCCGATCGTCACCGGCCAGGTCGGCAGGTGCAGCGAGCACGCCCACTCTCCCCAGCCTCGGACGCAGGGGTACTCGAAGTGCTTCGCGTCCGTAATGTGCGGCATGATGATGTCGGCCGGCCCGAGCGTCTTGTGGGCCTCGCGCGCCGGATCGTCGTGGGCCGTTTGCGGGGTGGGCGCGTGCGACTCCTGCGGCGCGTGCGCCGCCTGCGCAGCGGGTGCGTGCCCCTCTTGCGCATGCAGGGTCGCCGGGCGCGTCACGCTGCACAGCGTCAGTATGGCAAACGTGCCGAGGCGCACGGCAAATCGCTGCCAGCTCGTCGGGGAGGGCGCGGTGTCCGCAGTCAACCCACCCGCTACGCGGGCACCCGCGCAGTCGGATCTCATCGCCTCAAGAACAAGGGTTCGATCAACGTCGACAGAAACAGGAACGTCGCCAGACTCACGAGCGCCGCCACGGGTGCCACGCCGAGCACCTTCACCGCGAGCAACGCGTACACCACGAGCGTCAGGAACCTGAGCAGCGCGCCGGCCCCCCAGCCGGCGACGACGTTCCGCGGCGTGAGCGCCCTCGTGACGGCGAACGCCGCGAGCTGCACGACGCAGGCGACGACGGCGCTGAGCCTGATTGCCGCTGCATCCTGTGGACCAGTGAAGCCGAGGGTCAGCAGCCAGGCGAGGAGCACGATCAGTGCGACGGCGCTCGCGGCGTAGAGAGCCCAGCTTCTCACCACCGGCGCACCTCCCGCGACCAGCGCTCCGGCGCTCATCGCCCCTCTCGCGCGGCTCGCCGCGCCTCCTCGGCGCGCCGCTGGGCGGCGGTCAGCTTCCGATATATGGAATAGAAGCCGGCGCTCGCCCCGCCGAAGACGAAGAGCACGAGGAGCCACGGGGAGGTGCCAAGCGTGCGGTCCAGCCACATCCCGGCGAACATGAAGACCACGATCGTCAGGGCGAACTGCAGCCCGACACCCGCGTACTCGCCGACGGACGGAACGGCCGCGTTCCGCCGTGCGCCGCGCCCTTGACCCCCTGCCTCGCCGGTCATCCGGCGGGGAATCTAGGAGCTTGTGAAATTTTTCGCAAGCAAAACGACCCCCCAAACCGAACACCGGCCGAAGCGACCACAGGGCCGGAAGTCGCGTGATACCGGTCACTTCGCCCGTCGCGGGCCTCGTTACTATTCACACCCGGCGTCGTCCCCGGGTTGCAACGCCCCCCTGACGAACGATTCGCGAACGACGCCGCCGCGTTCGCTCGACCCGCCCTCGCGGGTACCCCGCCGCCGCCGCACCGCCAGGTTCGACCGACATCATGAAGACCCGCGCCCTCATCACGCTGCTCTGCGCCGGCGCTGCCGGCCTCGTTTGGAGCCCACGTGCCCACTCCGAGGCCTCCTACCCAGCCCTGCAGACGCGCGGGCGCGCGCCTAAGGATACCGACGCGGTGAGGCCGCAAGCGCGGCCGGCGAAACCGGCGGCGGTCAAGGGCAAGCGCAGCATGGACGGGAAGCTCGTTCCGAGCCTCAACGTCGTGCGCGTCGGCGAGCAAGTCCGCTTCAGCTTCAACCTCGCCAACCGGGGCACCCGGCGCGTCGAGGTGAAGTTTCCGAGCGGCCAGACGCACGACATTGTCGTGCTTGACTCGACGGGGCGCGAGCTGTGGCGTTGGGCGGAGGGGCGGATGTTTACCGAGGCCCGCCACTACCGCGCGATCGGCGGCGGTGACTCCCTTCAGCTCGAAGACGGCTGGAACGAGCCGACCGCCCGCGGCAAGCTCGTCGCCGTCGCGATGCTCAAGAGCACGAACTACCCCCTCGAGCACCGGGTGGAATTCACCCTTCCTTGACTCCCCCCGCGGGGGGGCGCACCTTGTGGACCTGTGAGCTTGTGAGGACAGTCCAAGCGAAGCAGGAGCCACAGGATGCGATTCCGCAGACATCTATCAATCGCGGTCTGCGCCGCCGCGGTCGGGTGCGGCGTGGATCGACCGACGGCGCCGGATGAAAGCGCCCGCGCGGCCGCCGAGCTCGAGCGAGCGGCCGCCGAAATGGGCTTCGCTACCGGCCCTGCCGGCGCCCTGACCTTCCAGAGCACTGCCGCCGCGCTACGCGGCGGCGCGCGCGCGACCACCGTCGACATAACCATCGACGGCCGGACGGAGAAGTGGAACGCCTTCGGTCACGAGATTCAACTGGAGTCTCTCGGTACGGAGGTGTCCGATGTGGAACCGCCTCCGCCGATGCGCTCGCTTCTCGCATGGCGGTCCACCTCCTCGGGGGTGCGGGTCATCCACCTGCTCGCCGCGACGGCGGCGGCGGACCTCGGAGACCCTCTGACGGGCGAGCCTGACGATCAGGCGACTACGCTGGTGTTACCCTCGGGCCTCACGTACGCGGAGGGCCGGAACCTCGTCTGGGTATCAGTCCGCGGCCGCCAGACGAGCAGCGTCAGGCGAAGCTCAGCCGCGTGTCCGGCGCCGCCGCGTCCCGCGGGCGCGCCCCCGGCACCGCCGTGCGTCGAGGCGAGCTTCACCTTCGGCTTCTCGGACGTGGAGGCAGAGCCACTCGTTCTTCCATTCGGCCCGACCCAGGTGTCGCAAAACCTCGCCACCGGCATACGCACCCTCTCGATGGCACCGCAGACTGTCGGCGGCGTGTCGGTGAAGCTGGGGATCCGCGTCATCGGGGTTCCGCCGATCGCCGGCCCAGCCATCCCGTGACCAAGGAGCTCGCCGCCGAGCTGCGCACGACGGTTGGC
>JBHELH010000246.1:0-9507 GCA_046263215.1 Gemmatimonadaceae bacterium
TGATCTCGGGACCGAGGGCGCCGGCTACGCCGACGTCGGTCTCAAGCAGGCGATCGAGCAAGGGATCATCCCCGGACCGCGCATCCTCGCGACGACGAGGGCGATCGTCGCCACCGGAAGCTACGGTCCGAAGGGGTTCGACCCGGAATTCCGCGTCCCGCAGGGAGCGGAAGAGGCGGACGGCGTCGATGGGCTGACGCGGGTGGTGCGTGACCAGATCGGCAAGGGGGCCGACTGGATCAAGGTGTACGCCGACTACCGCTGGGGTCCCCGCGGCGAGGCGAGGCCGACGTTCACGCTCGAGGAGCTGAAGCTCATCGTCGAGGTCGCGAGAAGCTCCGGACGCCCGGTCGTCGCGCACGCGAGTACGGCCGACGCGATGCGCCGCGCGACGCTCGCCGGCGTCGAGACGATCGAGCACGGCGACAACGGGACCCCCGACGTGTTCCGGCTCATGGCGCAGAGCGGCACCGCTCTCTGCCCGACCGTCGCGGCCGGCGACGCGATCCTCCGCTACCGCGGGTGGAAACGCGGCGACCCTGAGCCGCCACCGATCAAGGAGAAGCGGGCCAGCGTCGCGGCGGCGGTCCAGGCGGGTGTGACGATCTGCAACGGCAGTGACGTCGGCGTCTTCGCGCACGGCGACAACGCGCGCGAGCTCGAGCTGCTCGTCGACTACGGGCTGTCGCCACTTCAGGCGCTCCGCGCGGCGACCTCGGTCAACGCCAAGGTGCTTCACCTCGAGGACCGACTCGGTAGTGTTCGACCCGGGTTGCTCGCCGACCTGGTGGCCGTCGGCGGCAATCCGACGGTCGACATCACGGCGCTGCGGCGAGTGCGGTTCGTCATGAAGGGCGGCGTCGTCTACCGCCGCCCCGAGCCGTAACGCTGACCGCGCGGTCGGCCGAACGGCCGAGCGCCCCGCCGCGCGGGCGCCGTTAGTTTTGTCGCATGGCCTCAAGGACCCCGCCGCGCGCGGGTCCGGGTCGGGTCGCGGCGGACGGTACGCCAAACCCCACGGTTCGCGAGCGACTCGCGGCGCTGCGGCACGTGCCGGCGCTGTTGCGGCTCGTCTGGGAGACGCACCGCGGGTACGCCGTCACGATGGCGGCGCTCCGCGTCGTGCGCGCAGGCGTTCCCGTCGCGACGCTCTGGGTCGCGAAGCTCATCGTCGACGAAGTAATCGCTGCGGCGGCGCGCGGTGGCTCCGACCTCGGCCGGCTATGGACGCTCGTCGGGCTGGAGTTCGGCATTGTCGCCGCGGGCGAGCTGCTGGCCCGCGCGTCCTCGCTCGTCGACGGGCTCCTTGGCGACCTCTTCTCGAATCGCATGAGCGTGCGGCTGATGGAGCACGCTGCGGCGCTCGACCTGACACAGTTCGAGGATCCGGCCTTCTACGATCACCTCGAACGGGCGCGCCGGCACACGACCGGGCGCATTGCGCTGCTCGCGCAGCTGCTCGGCATCGGGCAGGAGCTGCTGACGCTCCTCTCGCTGGGCGCCGCGCTCGCCGTGTACAACGGATGGCTGCTCGCGCTCCTGGCGGCCGCGGTGCTCCCGAGCTTCTTCGGCGAGACGCGGTTCGCCGCACTGATGTACTCACTGAGCTGGCGGCGGACGCCGGAGCGCCGGCAGCTCGATTACCTCCGCTACGTTGGGGCGAGCGACGAGACGGCGAAGGAAGTTCAGCTCTTCGGGCTTGCCCCGTGGCTCACTGACCGATTCCGCGCCCTGTCGGCGCGCTTCTACGAAGAGAACAAGCGCCTCGCGACCCAACGGGCGTTCATCGGCGGCGGGCTCGCTCTCGTCGGCTCCGCGGGGTACTACGCCGCGTACGTGGTCATCCTCGCCGAGGCCGTACAGGGATCGATCACGATCGGGACGTTGACGTTCCTGGCCGGGTCGTTCGATCGAAGTCGCGGGCTGATCCAGCGGCTGCTGCTTTCCGTGAGCGGCATCTACGAGCAGACGCTCTACCTGCGCGACCTGTTCGCGTTCTTCGCGATTCAACCCACGATCACGTCGCGCCCTGGTGCGCCCGCCGTGCCCCGCCCGATTCGGGGAGGCTTCGTCTTCGAGGCCGTCGGGTTCCGTTATCCGGGGAGCGAGCGGTGGGCAGTTCGCGGCGTCGACCTGCAGATCCGACCCGGTGAGCGGATCGCCCTCGTCGGCGAAAACGGCGCCGGAAAGACGACCCTCGCGAAGCTGCTCGCGCGGCTCTACGACCCGACGGAGGGCCGCATTCTCCTCGACGGAGTCGACCTCAGGGAGTACGACCTCGCGTCGCTGCGCCGAGCGATCGGCGTCATCTTCCAAGACTTCGTGCGCTACGACATGCGCTTCGACGAGAACGTCGGCGTCGGGGAGATTGGCGAAGTGCGTGGCTACTTGGATGACGCGCCGCGCGACAACTCGAACGGGCGCAAGCCGCCCGCTCCGCTCGTTCAGGCGGCGGAGCAATCCCTCGCGGCCACGCTCCTTCCGCGCCTGCCGGCGGGCTACGACCAGATGCTCGGCCGGCGGTTCGACGGCGGCGTCGACCTGTCGGGCGGCGAATGGCAGAAGATCGCGCTTGCCCGCGCCTACATGCGGGACGCGCAGCTCCTCATCCTCGACGAGCCGACGGCGGCGCTCGACGCGCGCGCCGAGTACGAGGTGTTCGTGCGCTTCGCGCAGCTCATGGGTGGCCGGATGGCCGTGCTCATCTCGCACCGGTTCTCGACCGTGCGCATGGCCGACCGAATCGTCGTCCTGCGTGACGGGCGGACGGTGGAAGAGGGGACGCACGACGAGCTGGTCGCGCGCGGCGGGCTATACGCGGAACTGTTCGCGATGCAGGCGGCGGGGTACAGATAGGACTGCGGACTGCGGACTAAGAACCGTCGGGGTGCTTCACCCGCCAGGTCGAGGCCTCCCAAGGGCGTGAGTCCGCAGTCCGCAGTCCGCAGTCGGTTCTATACCGGGGCCGGGGCGTCCCGACTTGGATGGAAGCCCGGCCGCCGCACGGGTCGCAGTGCGCTCTTCGGGCCGAAGCCCAGGGCCGATAGTCGCGCTTCGGCCGGAGCGATAACAGCTGCCATAACCTCGTCGCGCTCGGCCCATAACGTCAACGCGCGCCGATAACTCTCGATCGCGGCGTCGGTGCGGGCGAGCTTCTCCAGCGCCGCGCCGCGGCGGACAAGGGCCGGAACCATGTACGCCAGGTCGTACACCGACGTCTCGCCGAACGACGCGAACCAGCGCGCGGCGTCGTCGTAGCAGCCCGAGACCTCCGAAAGCGCGCCGCGCAGGAAGCGGGAGCCGGCCCGCGAGTAGAACGGCGACGTAATGCCGCAATCGTACCCGACGTCGACCTCGGCGCGCGCGAGCGTGTCCAGCGCTCCGGCTGTGTCGCCGCGAGCGGCGGCCAGCTCGGCGCGAATGTGCTCGCTCAGCGCGTGGGCGAGGGCGCGATCGGCGGGGGTTCCCGGAAGCCGATCGAGCTCCGTCGCGTATCG
Source organism: Gemmatimonadaceae bacterium (assembly GCA_046263215.1). GTDB lineage: Bacteria > Gemmatimonadota > Gemmatimonadetes > Gemmatimonadales > Gemmatimonadaceae > JBHELH01. The sequence continues at coordinate 3,498 of JBHELH010000246.1, forward strand.
GTCCGCCTCGTCCGACTCCCCGAGGCGGACGCAGAGGACGCCGGGCAGGAAAGTGCGGATGTGCGCGTACAGCCCGTTGTGGGCGCGCACGAAGAGACTGGGGTGAGTTCGGCGCGGCGGATCGGCCGTGCGCGACCGATGCAGCTCGTCGCGCACCTCGCGCAGCTCTTCGGGCGACCACGGGGTGAACGGCTGCGTGGCGAGGTGGCCGTGCGCCTCGAGCGCCCAGGCCGGATCGACCCGCGCTGCCTCCGCGAGCTCCGCGCGCGCGGCGGCCCACCGGCCGCGCGCGACCTCGAGGTAGGCGAGCGACACGTGCGCGAGCGCGCACACCTCGTCGGACCGCGTCTGGGCGGTGACCACGCGGGCCACGGCCGACGCGCCGGCGAGATTATCGGTATAAGTGGCGACGATCCTCATGATACCGAGGGCCGCTCCGTCGCTGGCTTGAGCGACCTCGGCCAGCACTTGCTCCTGCTCCTCGGGATCACCGAGGCTGAACGCGCGCAGCGCCCGCGCCTCGAGCGCGCGCTCGCTCTGCGGCGAGAGAGCGAGCACGCGGTCGGTGAGCAGCTGAAGCTCCGCGCGTCGGCCCTCGACCGACGCCACGCGCGTCAGGTGATACAGCGCGCCGAGGTGCTCCGGCTCGAACGCGAGCACTCGCTCCCAGGCCTCGCGTGAGTGACTGATCGACTTCCCGCAAAGCGGACCGTAGTGGAACAGCACCTCCGCGAGCTGAATCCACGCCTCGACGTCGTTCGGGTACGTACCGATGATGGCGCGGTACATACCTTCGGCCCGCGGCGACCCACGGCGCCACGCGACGAACGCCTGTAGGAGCTGGCGCTCCCGCTCCGTGAGCCGATCGCTGCTCCGCAGCGCCTGTTCAGCCGCGTGATCCTGCAACTCGCGGTCGATGAGCCACTCGGCGGCGACGCTCAGGCGGTACCAAGCGAGCGAGAAGCGCGGATCGGCGTCCACCGCGCGATGGAGCGACTCACGGGCAAGTGTGAACCGACCCTGCCGCAGGTGCCGCTCGCCCTGGAGGTACGCCTTGAGGGCGGGCAGCGAGGCCGTCGTCGTCGCGGCGAGACCCGTCAGCCCGCTCCGAACGCCGGCCCCGTCGCTCGAGAGTAGTTGGATCGCCAGCGCGTCGACGACCGCGAACAGCTCCCCCTCGTCACCGGCGGTCGCCGTGGCAGACGATTGAAGCGTGCCGCTCGCGTCGTACATCGACGCGGTCACCTGCACCCGGCCGCCTGCCTCGAGCAAGCTCCCGAGGATGAACCGCCCCGCGCCGAGCCGCTCGGCGATGAGGCGACCCCGAGCGGGGTCGAGCACCCGCGCGTTTTGCTGGGAGACAATGCCGAGCACCGCGCGCGGGTCCGCCGCGCGCAGCTCTCCGGCTCCGTCGAGGCGAGTGCTCAGGAGGTCAACCATCCCGTCTCCGAGGTAGGAAAGTCTCGGGCTTCCGCGGACGGCGAACGGGAGGACAGCGACTGTGGCCGGCGACAGCAGTGTCGCGGGCTGCCTCGACTCAGCGGCGCGCCGCCGGCCGGCGCCCCGCAGCCTGCGCGCTGCCGACAGCAGGCGGGCGAGGACGCGGGCAGGTGCCCCGCGTCGCCCGGCCACTCCGCCCTCGACCTCGGCCTCGTCGAGGGCGTCGCGGAACTCGGCCGCGGTACGGAAGCGCAGGTCGGGATCCTTCTCGAGCGCCGTGCGGATGGCGTCGGCGACGGGACGCGGCACGTCCTCGCGCACCCACCGGATCTGAGGCGGCGTCTTCGTCAGGTGTGCCGTGATGATCGCTTGCGCCGTGGGCCCGGTGAACGGCGGCGTGCCGGCGAGCATCTCGTACGCCACGACGCCGAGCGCGTAGATGTCCGCCCGCGCGTCGACGCGTCCGCCCCCCGCGACTTGCTCCGGAGCCATGTAACCGGGGGTACCCATCGCCATTCCGGAGTCCGTCAGGCGATCGTCATCGCCAGGCGTACTGCGGACCTTGGCAAGCGCACGCGCGATGCCGAAGTCGGCGAGCAGGGCGTGCCCCTGCGCGAGGAGCACATTCTCCGGCTTGATGTCGCGGTGGATGACGCCGAGGTGGTGGGCGTACGCGAGCGCGTCAGCCACCTCACGCACGATGCGGAGGGCATCGGCGACTCGCAGCCGGCGGTCCCGTAGGAGTCGGTGACGCAGGGACTCCCCGGGGACGAACGGCATGACGTAGTACAAGAGGCCGTCGCGCGCGCCGGCCGCGTGGACCGGAAGGATGTGCGGGTGCTGGAGCTGGGCGGCGAGCTCGATCTCACGCTGAAAGCGGATCGCGCTGACGGTGCTCGTGCGCTCGGGCGGCAGGACCTTGATTACCACCGGCCGGCGGAGCGACCGATCCGTCGCCAGGAAAAGCCGGCTCATGCCGCCGCCGCCCAACTCGCGCTGAAGCTCGTACGTCTCGCCGACGATCCCCTGGAGCTCCTGACGCAGGTCACCGGTCACACAGAAAAGATAGCGTCCTGCGAACTGGCTGTCGAAGGTCCTCCCCGCTAGCGCGGCCGCCTCCGCGACGCCTCGATTGTGACATCGATCTTGACGTCGTCGCCGAGTGTCATCCCAGCACCTTCGACGAGACGGTTCCACGTCACGCCGTAATCGAGCCGGTTGATCGTGGTCGAAGCCTCGAAGCCGACGCGCTCGAAGTTGTTCGGGAAGCGGCTCAATCCCAGGAAGCGTCCCGCGAGGACGACGGGCCTCGTGATCCCGCGGATCGTCAGGCTGCCGTGGATCTTTGCCTCGTCGCCCGTGCGCTCGATGCGCGTGCTCCTGAACGTGATCACCGGAAAGCTGTCGGCGGCGAAGAAGTTGCTTGAGCGAAGGTCCGCGTCGCGCTTGTCGTGGTCGGTGAAGATGCTGGCCGTCCGGATCGAAACATCGATCGACGCACTCTCCCACTTCGTGGGGTCCTCGACGACGATGGTGCCGCTCCAGTCGCGGAAGGTCCCGCGGACGCGGCCCATGAAGTGCCGGATCTGAAAGGTCAGCTCCGAGTGCGACTTGTCGATGCGCCACGTCGCCGGGTCGGCCGGCGGCGATGGCGCGGCCTGCGGAGTCGGAGCCTGTTGGGCGTGGGCGGCCGGCGCTGCCAGAGGGGCGAGAAGTAAGCCGGCAATGATCGAAGCGAGGAAAGGCCTGCGACGCACAAAGCCTCCGGGAGTGGACCTATTGCTGTATGATCGTCGCGCTAGCGGGGCGCGACCCCGTTCAGTACGCTTGTCGCATCACGGGGTTCCACGACACGAGAACAATGGAGAGCTCGTCCATGCTCAAGGGCAGACTGAAGGTGGCCGCCACGCTCACCACGGGTCTTCTGCTCGCGCCGGCGGTGATCGCCGCACAGGACCGCGGCGAGGACCGGATCCCGCAGTACAAGACCGTACTCACTCCCGACAACGCGCGCATCGCAGCCCTCAAGCGCGAGGCGATCCAGCGCGTCGACGGCATGCAAAAGCTGACCCAGGAGATGGTCGACATGGTCTTCAGCTTCGGCGAGCTCGGGTTCCACGAGGTCGAGACGTCGGCCTACCTGACGCGTATTCTCGAGCGGAACGGGTTCCGGGTGCGCCGCGGCTACGCCGGGATGGCGACGGCATGGGTCGCAACGTGGGGATCCGGCAAACCCGTGATCGCAATCGGGTCGGACATCGACGGTATTCCGAAGGCGTCGCAGAAGCCCGGGGTCGCGTACCGGGACCCGCTGGTCGAGGGGGCACCTGGCCACGGCGAGGGGCACAACTCGGGGCAGGCGGTCAACATCACGGCGGCGCTCGCGCTGAAGCAGATCATGCAGCGCGAGCGAATCCCCGGGACGCTGGTCCTGTGGCCGGGCGTCGCGGAGGAGCTGGTGGGCGCGAAGGCGTACTTCGTTCGCGAGGGGCTTTTCCGGGGCGCGGACGCCGCGATCTTCACACACGTCGGGAACAACCTCGGTGTCGCGTGGGGTGCGGGCGCGGGGAACGGCCTGATCAGCGCCGAATACACGTTTCGCGGCACGAGCGCGCACTCAGCCGGTGCGCCATGGCGCGGCCGCAGCGCGCTCGACGCCGTCGAGCTGATGAACGCCGGCTGGAACTACCGCCGCGAGCACCTGCGCATCCAGCACCGGATCCACTACGTGATCCGCGAGGGCGGTGACCAGCCCAACGTCGTCCCGCAGACCGCCTCGGTCTGGTACTACCTACGCGAGACCGACTACCCGCGGATCCAAGAACTCTTCGCGATCGCGGACACGCTCGCGTGGGCGGCGGGCATGATGACCGGCACTCGACTGGCCAGTGTCCGCGTGCTGGGCACGGCCTGGCCACAGCACTTCAACAAGCCGATCGCCGAGGCCATGTACGAGAACATCAAGGCGGTCGGCCTGCCCCGGTGGAGCGAGGCCGACATCACCTTGGCGCGCGGCCTCCAGTGCGAGCTACGCGTGCGTCAGCAGGGACTGGCAACGGAGCTCGCCGGCTTCGAGGCGCCCATCCCCGATAGCCAGAAGCGCGGCGGCGGGAGCGACGACATCGGCGACGTGACGTGGACCCTGCCGACGGTGACGCTCCGGTTCCCCTCGAACATTCCCGGGCTGCCGGGCCACAACTGGACGGACGCGATCGCGATGGCGACGCCGATCGCGCACAAGGGCGCAACCGCCGGAGCAAAGGTCCTCTCGGCGACAGTGCTCGATCTGCTGTTGAAGCCCGACCTGCTGCGGCAGGCCTGGGACTACTTCAACACAGTGCAGACGCGGGACATGAAGTACCGCCCGCTGATCCGGCCGGATGACAGGCCGGCGACTGAGCTGAACGCCGAAACGATGGCGAAGTTCCGGCCGAGAATGCGGCGGTACTACTACAATCCAGCGCGCTACCGCACGTACCTCGATCAGCTCGGGATCCGCTACCCGACGGTGCGTCCGTGCCCCGACGCGCCCGCGACGACGGCCGGCCGCTGAGGCGTCCTAGCGCGAGGTCGACCTCGGGACCGGCGCGGCCTCACGCGCGTTGATCTCGATCGGCTGCGCCGGCCCGGCACCGAGTGCCCGGCCGGCGCTGCTGTCCGTCATGACCTTGGTGAGGAAGCGCTGGCCCTCGCTGATCCGCTCGACCTCGATCGCGATCGCGTCGACCGCCTGGTCGAGGCGCGTCAGGCGCTCGGCGATGACCTTCGGTAGCTCCGACACGGCGGCGGCGCTGCGTCGCCAGAGCCGGCGCGCGTAGGCAATGGTGATCGGGAACAGCACGAACACCACGAGCAGGCCGAAGACCATCCCCATCATCTCGGCCCGCGCCTCGCTCGGGTCGCGCCGCGGCTCCGGGCGCTCGACGACCGCCCCGGGAATCGCGGCGGCCTTGGCGACTGCGAGATCGGCGGCCGCTATCTGCTTTTCGATGTCCGAGATACGCTGGTCGATCTCGGTAATGCGGCGCTCGATGCCTTCCCGGTTCTCGCCGTCGGCACCTTGCCTGAGCTCCTGGGAGAGCTCGCGTCGCTTGTCCTCGAGCCGATCCAGTTGATGCGAGAGCTCCTCGCGTTGCGCGCGCGCAGCCTTCAGCACAGCCTCGGGGTTGTTGGATAACTGTTGAGGGGTGAAGACCTGCGACGCGGGGCTACCCGGCGGCGGCCACGGGGCACCCGGGGGATTCTGCGCTGGTTGTGGCTGTTGGAACAGCTGCATCAGGATGCCTCCGTCGTAGCGAACGCGCGGCCGTCCTTACGAGCCGTCGGGCTGGATGGTTTCCTCATACAGCGCGCTCAGGTGGTCGGCGCCGTCTTCCCCGGCTCGGGCACCGGCGCCGTTGCCGGCTCGGCGCTCCCGCCGGAGGCGCCCGGCTCCTCGGTGCGCCGCCGCACGAGCGTCAGGATCGTGTACGTCGCGACGAGGTCCTCCGACTGGTTCCGAACCTCGACGTCCCACGCGATGACACCCTGCGGAACTTGCCCCTCCCGATCCTCCTTCGCCGTCTTCTGC
>JBHELH010000247.1:0-3235 GCA_046263215.1 Gemmatimonadaceae bacterium
GATCGGGCGCGGGGGAAAGACTTCGACCGCCTGTTCCTCCAGTTCATGATCCAGCACCACCGCGGCGCCGTCTCGATGGTGAAGGACTTGATCGGCACGCCCGGCGCCGCCCAGGACGACACCGTGTTCAAGCTCGCCTCCGACATCAACGTCGATCAGACCACCGAGATCGACCGGATGCAGCAGATGCTCATCGCGCTCCTGTTCAACGCCCCCGGTCTGTAGCAGACCTCAAATCCGTAGTTCCGCTTCGTCCCATTAGAGGAATCGCTTATGGCTTCCGCGTCCTACCTAGCAGTGTCGCTATCGGTCGCCGCCGGCCTGCTGTTCGCGGCGGCTTGCGCCCCGGCGACCTCCACGTCGGCCGGCAGCATCCCGGCGCCAACCACCATGTCGGCCAGGGCGCCAAGCCCCGATCCGCGCGTCGGCCTCCGCGCCGGGAGGATGGACGCCGGCGAGGCCGTGTGGAACCTGCGCGTGCTCTCGGAGACTCCGGCGCCGGACAGCTTCGCCAGGAGCACCAACTCCGACCTCGCCTTCCTCGGCCGCTACGCCATTCAGGGCAACTACAACGGCTTCCAGATCTGGGACATCTCGAACCCGAGCCAGCCTGTCCTGACGAAGGCGTACTACTGCCCGGCGTCGCAGAGCGACGTCTCGGTCTACAAGAATCTCCTCTTCGTCTCCGGCGAGGGGCTCGGTGGACGACTCGACTGCGGCGGCCAAGGAGTGAAAGACACCGTCAGTAAGGAGCGGCTGCGCGGCATCCGCATCTTCGACATCAGCGACATCCAGAATCCGAGGTACATTGCCAACGTGCAGACGTGCCGCGGATCGCACACGCACACGGTGCTGGCCGACCCGAAGGACACAGAGAACGTCTACATCTACGTCTCGGGATCGTTCGTCGTTCGGTCGCCGAACGAGCTTCCGGGCTGCGTGAGCGACCCCCCCGACAAGAATCCCGAATCGGCACTTTTCCGCATCGAAGTGATCAAGGTGCCGCTCGCGAACCCGCAGCAGGCGGCGATTGTGAGCTCGCCGCGCATCTTCCGTAACCTCGCCCCGCCCCCGCGGCACGGCGAGGCGCCGGAAGACATCGCGGCTCGCGAGAAGGCCGTCGCCGAGACGCGTGCCAAGGGCGGATTCATAGCGAGCGTGCGAGGCACCGAGCAGATAGTGCCGCAGTACATTATCACCCCGCTCCTGGACAGCATCGTCAAGGCGCGCGGCGGAACCGGCGCGCCGACGGCCGCCGACAGCGCCGCGCTGCGCCCGGCGATCCAGGGCATCATTGACAGGATGATCGGTCCGCCGCGGCCCAGGACCGGCCCCACCCAGTGTCACGACATCACCGTTTATCCGGAGATCGGTTTGGCCGGTGGCGCCTGCGAAGGCTACGGGTTCCTGCTCGACATCCGCGACCCGGTGAACCCGGTGCGCGTCGCCGAGGTGGCGGACTCGAACTTCGCCTACTGGCACTCGGCGACGTTCAACAACGACGGCACCAAGATCCTCTTCTCCGACGAGTGGGGTGGCGGCGGATCGCCGAAGTGCCGTCCCACGGACAAGAAGGAGTGGGGCGCGGACGCGATCTTCACGATCGAGAACCGGCGGCAGATGCGATTCCAGAGCTACTACAAGCTGCCGGCCCCGCAGACGTCGCTCGAGAACTGCGTCGCCCACAACGGCTCGATGATCCCGATCCCGGGGCGGGACGTGATGGTGCAGGGGTGGTATCAAGGTGGCATCTCGGTTTTCGACTGGACCGACCCGAAGAATCCAACGGAGATCGCCTTCTTCGATCGCGGCCCGGTCGACTCGACCCGAATGGGGAGCGCCGGATCGTGGTCGGCCTACTGGTACAACGGCGCCATCATCAGCTCCGAGATCTCTCGCGGTCTCGACGTCATGGAGCTGACGCCGAGCGCCTTCCTCTCGCAGAACGAGATCGACGCGGCGAAGACGGTGCGCCTCGACTACTTCAATGCTCAGGGGCAGCCGAAGTTCGTCTGGCCGCCGAGCTTCGCGCTGGCGCGCGCCTACGTCGACCAGCTCGAGCGGTCGAACTGCCTCGGCAAAGCGAGGGTCGCCGCCGTGCGGCAGGACCTGGCCAGCGCCGAGGGGGCGTCGGGAGCGCAGCGGCCTGACGCGCTGACGCGGATCGCGACGCAGTTGGACGGCGACGCGCGCTCGTCGTGTGATGCGCCGCGGGTACAGAAGCTCCAGGCCGCGGTGCGGGATCTGGCGGGGGCGCCGCTGCCCTGACGACGGCTGATCGGCTGAACTGGCGCGTGCGCGTCGGCGCGGACGAGACCACTGTGGCTCTCGACCGCGCCGACACCGCTTCGCCCTCCGCAGTTTTCGTCTGTGCGCACGGCGCCGGCGGGCACATGGCCGACCGCGGGATGCTTCAGACCGCGGCGGCGCTCCGCGCGCGCGGGATGGACGTCGTGCGCTTCAACTTTCTCTACAAGGAGAAGCGCATCGGCCGCCCCGACCCCATGCCACGCCTTCAGGAGTGCATCGAGGCCGTGGTCGCGCGGACGCGCGAGGAGCTCCGGTCTCAGCGTTTGATCATCGGCGGGCGCTCGATGGGCGGGCGTGCGGCTTCGATGCTCGCCGCGAACGGGTTCGAGAGCCACGGCCTCCTGTTGCTCGCCTACCCGCTGCACCCCGCGGGCAAGCCCGAGCAGCTCCGCGACGCGCACCTACCGGCGATCAAGGCTCCCGTGCTCTGCATCAACGGCACGCGCGACTCGCTCTGTACGCGCGAGCTGATGGAGAAGGTGTTGGAGCGAGTGGGCCCGAACTGGGAGATGCACTGGGTCGACGGCGCCGACCACAGCTTCCACGTGCTCAAGTCGTCGGGGAGGACGGACGCCCAGGTGCTCGAAGAGATCGGGGAAGTCAGCGAGCGCTGGGTAGAGCGCTTGTCTACGTAGAGTGGCGTCATCCCGCACGAGCGAGCGAAGCGAGCGAGTGTCGGGATCTGCTGGGCAATACGAGTAACGAGAACGGGCGAGTAGATCCCGACAGGCGCTGTGCGCCTGCGGGATAACCGCGGAGAGGCTCCGCTCGTGCGGGATGACAGCGGCTCTGTTGAAACGATGAACGTGGCGCGCGGTGTGCGGCGAGTGGGAGGTGGAGTGGCAGGAGGCGGTTGTGGCGACGATGACGAAGTCGGCCGTGCGGTTGGCGCGCGAGGCGCTCGCCGTCGGCGAGCTGGCGCTGC
>JBHELH010000248.1:0-5087 GCA_046263215.1 Gemmatimonadaceae bacterium
TCGCAAGCTAGCAAGCTCACAAGCTCACAAGCCAGAACCGGCCCCCGCTAGATTCTCGGCCATGTCACCACCCGAACGCCTCCGCACGCGCTTTCTCGTCGTTGGGAGCGGCGTCGCCGGCTTGCACACGGCGTGGCGCGCGTCCCAGCACGGCGACGTGCTCCTGCTGACGAAGGGCAGCCTCTTCGAGAGCGCGACGGCGTACGCCCAGGGCGGCATCGCCGCCGCGCTCGGCGCCGGCGACTCGCCGGAGCTGCACCGCCGCGACACGCTCGCCGCAGGCGCCGCGTTGTGCGACGCCGAGGCCGTCCACGTCCTTGTGGAGGAAGGGCCGGCGCGCGTGCGCGAGCTTCACGCCGCGGGTGCGGACTTCGACCTCGACCCGGGCGGACGCTTCCTGCTCGGCCGCGAAGCAGCCCACTCGACCAACCGCATCGTCCACGCGCACGGCGATCAGACGGGCGCCGAGGTTGCGCGGACGCTGATCGCCCGGGTCAAGGAGACGCCGCGCGTTACCGTGGCCGAGAAAGCACGCGTGCTCGACCTCATCGTGCAGCGCGGTCAGTGCCTCGGCGTGCGTGCGAGCGTCGCGGGAAAGGCGACCGAGGTGATCGCCGACGCCACCGTGCTGGCGACCGGTGGCTGCGGACAGGTCTACCGATACACGACCAATCCCGTCGTGGCGACCGGGGACGGGTTCGCGCTCGCACATAGGGCCGGCGTCACCGTAGCGGACATGGAGTTCGTGCAGTTCCATCCGACTGCGCTCGACACCCCGGAGAACCCGCTTCAGCTCATCTCCGAAGCCGTCCGCGGTGAGGGGGCGATCCTCGTCAACGACCGCGGCGAGCGCTTCATGGCGAAGCGGCATCGACTCGCCGAGCTGGCCCCGCGCGACGTCGTCGCGCGCGGGATCTTCCGCGAACAGCGCCGCGGGCACCGCGTCTACCTCGACGCGCGGAAGCTCGGCCCCCAATTCGCCGATCGCTTTCCCGGGATCTTCTCGCTGTGTGCCGCCCGCGGCATCGACCCGCGGCGCGACCTGATTCCGGTCACGCCGGCCGCGCACTACATGATGGGCGGCATCGTGACTGATCTGTGCGGGAGGTCGAGCCTGCCGCGGCTTTACGCGGTGGGCGAGGTGGCTCGCACGGGCGTGCACGGGGCGAATCGGCTCGCGTCGAACTCGCTGCTCGAGGGCCTGGTCTTCGCCGAACGCGTGGCGCGCGACCTCGTTGGTGCGTCGGAGCTCTCGAGCGTGCCGAAGCCGGGAAAGTGGGAAGTCCCGCGACTGACCGACCGTGGCGCCGCGCAGGTCGCCGCCGACAGCGTGCGGGCGATCATGTGGCAGCACGCGGGCATCTCACGAACGGCCAAGGGCCTCCGCGCCTGCCTGGCCGGGCTCGCGGAGATCGAGCAACGGCTGCCGGAAGGGGCGACGGAGGAGCTCAACCTCGTCCAGACCGGCCGCCTCATCGTCGAAGCGGCCTTACTCCGAAAGGAGTCACGCGGCGGCCATTACCGTGCGGACTACCCCCGGGCGAAGCGGGCGTGGCGGGGGCGGCATGTCGAACTGTGAGCAATGAACTCACAAGCTGTTATATTGCAATAACCTATGACTCTAGCAACAGACGACGAGGTCGTCACCCTCCAAACTGAAATCCGGCAGCTCGCCGAAGAACGCAACGCGGTCATCCTCGCCCACAACTACGAGCGCGCCGAGGTGCAGGACGTTGCCCACTTCGTCGGCGACTCCCTGGGGCTGTCGCGTGAGGCCGCGAAGACCGACGCCGACGTCATCGTCTTCTGCGGCGTGCACTTCATGGCCGAGACCGCGGCGATCTTGTCGCCGAGCAAGACTGTGCTACTGCCGGATCTGGCCGCCGGCTGCTCGCTCGCGTCGACGATCGACGCCGAGCAGCTCCGGCAGTGGAAGCGCGAGCATCCGGGCGCCGTCGTCGTCGCCTACGTGAACACGACGGCCGAGGTGAAGGCCGAGAGCGATTACTGCTGCACGTCCGGCAATGCCGTCGAGGTCGTGAACGCGATCCCTCGCGACAAGGAGATTCTCTTCCTCCCCGACATGTTCCTCGGCGCGCACGTGCGGCGCGTGACGGGGCGGGACAACATCCGCGTCTGGATGGGCGAGTGCCACGTGCACGCGGGCATCGACCCCGAGAACATTCGCCTGCAGCGGCAGCTGCACCCCGATGCGGAGTTCCTCATCCACCCCGAGTGCGGCTGCTCGACCAGCGTCATCGAGGCGATCTCCGCGGGCGATGTCGACCCGCAGGGCGTGCACATCCTCTCGACCGAAGGGATGATAAAGCGGCCGAAGGAGTCTCCGGCGGCCGAGTTCATCGTCGCGACAGAGGTCGGGATTCTGCATCGCCTGCGGCGCGAGAATCCGGTGAAGCGCTTCCACGCCGCGAACGAGCGCGCCTCGTGCGCGTACATGAAGGTGACGACGCTTCCGAAGGTGCGGGACGCTCTCGTGCGCAACCAGCACCGGATCACTGTACCGCCGGACGTCGCGCGCCGGGCGCGAACGGCGATCGAGCGCATGATCGCGATCGGGGGGCGGGGAGGTGTGGGAGTGTCGCCGGCGCCGGTCGGTGTGGACCCGGGAGAATAACGATCAGCTAAGAGCTATCAGCTATCAGCTATCAGCTATCAGTAGCAAGGACGGCGGGCCTTCGGCCCGCTTTTTCTGACTTAGGGACGAACCAACGGAGATGCAGATGCCAGAGCGGTTGCCTGAACGGTTGCCCGAGCGGCGGAGGACACCGAGGACGATCGCACCACTCTCGGAGCCGGGAGTGGATGGGTCGGGGGTACTCAGATTCCCGCTCAACCACGACGCGCTGAATTCGTGGGTCCAGTCGGCGCTGAATGAGGACGGCGCGCTCAACGATCTGACGACGATTGCGACGGTCGTGTCGGAGCGGCGCGCACGGGCGACGCTCGTCGCGCGCGACCCCGGAGTCGTGTGCGGCGTCCCGCTAGCGCTCGAGGCGTTCCGGATCATGGATCCGAAGGTCGCGATCCGGGTCGACGCCGAGGATGGCACACGGGTCGAGAAGGGCGCGCCGGTGCTGTTTCTGAGCGGCCACGCGCGCGGGTTGCTGGGGGCGGAGCGGGTGGCGCTCAACTTCATGCAGCGGCTGTCGGGGATCGCGACGCTCACGGCGCGCTACGCCGACGCCGTGAAGGGGACGAAAGCGAAGATCCTCGACACGCGGAAGACGCTGCCGGGCTGGCGGCCGCTGGAGAAGTACGCGGTGTTGGCCGGCGGGGGCAAGAACCACCGATCCGACCTGTCGACAGGGATTCTCATCAAGGACAACCACCTCGCGGCGCTCGACGGCAACATCGAGCTCGCCGTCCGCCGGTCGCGCGAGATCGCACCGGCGGGGATGAAGGTCGAGGTCGAATGCGAGACGGCCGAGCAGGTCACCGACGCACTCGCCGCCGGCGCGGACATCATCATGCTCGACAACATGTCGATCGAGCAGATGCGGGACTGCGTTCAGCTGATCAGCGGCCGCGCGGTCATCGAGGCGTCGGGGGGCGTGAACCTGTCGAACGTGCGTGCGATCGCGGAGACGGGCGTGGACTGGATCAGCGTCGGCGCGCTCACTCACTCGGCGCCGGCGATGAACCTCGCGCTGGACTTTGACTGAGCGGCGCGCGGAGCGCGCCGCTCAGCCGCTATCAGCAGCGCATGGTCCACCGGCCGGAGGCCGCCTCGACCTCCCTGCCGGGGTGGCTCGGACGCGTCCTCGAGGTGCCGCTCCGCTGGAAGCTCGTCGGCGCGAACGCCGCCATCCTCATCGCGGCTGGCACCGCGCTGTGGGTCGGGCGTGACCAACCCGTGTCGCGCTCCGCGCCGGTCATTGTCGGCGCGCTCGTACTCAGCTTCGCGGTGAACCTGCTGCTCGTCCACGTTGCCCTCCGCCCGCTCGCCGCGCTGGAGGAGACAGCTCGCCGCGTGAGTCGGGGGGACCTAGCCGCCCGGGTCGCGCGATCGGCGGTGGCGGACCGCGATATGGCCCGCATCGGCCAGACAATCAATCTGCTCCTCGACAGCCTGACGGCCGATCGTTCGCGGATGCGGCAGTTGGCGGCGAAGGTGATCCGCGCCCAGGATGAGGAGCGGGCCCGGCTCGCGCGCGAGCTCCACGACTCGACCGCGCAGGTCCTCGCGGCCGCGATGCTGCAGTTGAGCGCGGCCACCACGCGTGGACGCGACGACCCCGAGCTGGCCCGCTCGCTGGACACCCTCCGCCAGCTCGTCGCCGCGGCGCTCGAGGAGGTGCGAACGATGTCGCACGCGATTCACCCACGGGTGCTCGACGACCTTGGCCTCGTCGAGGCGCTCGAGTGGCTCGCGCGGCAGACCGCGGAGACGGCCGGGCTGGAGGTCGACGTCGAGGCGGCCTTCGATGCCGAAATCGCGCCGACCTCCGCGTCCGCCCTCTACCGCGTGGCACAGGAAGCGCTGCGAAACGCGGTGACGCACTCCGGGGCGTCGCGCATCCGCATCTGGATCACCGGAGACCGTTCGAGCGCGACGCTCGAGGTGGTCGACGACGGATCCGGCTTCGACGTCGACGCAGCCGAGGCACGGCGGCCGGGAATGGGGCTCTTTTCGATCCGCGAGCGTGTTTCGCTCGTCGGCGGCACCGTGGAGATTCACAGCATCCACGGGCGTGGTACGCGCGTGACGGCGACCGTGCCGCTCGCGCCGCCGGAACCGGTGTGAACGGCGAGCTGCCAACTGCGAACTCACACCGCTACCTCTAACCTCCGATCTCAGCGCGCCAATGGTCGCGACGACCAGGCCTCCAATCCGCGTCATCCTCGCCGACGACCATGCCATGGTGCGTTCGGGGCTTCGCGCCGTTCTGGCGGCCGAGCCGGCGATCGAGGTCGTGGGTGAAGCGGCGAACGGGCGTGAGGCGGTGGCTCTGGCCGAACGGCTCGCGGCCGACGTCGTCGTCATGGACCTCACAATGCCGGAGCTCGACGGCATCGAGGCGACGAAAGCGATCGTCGCGCGCACGAGCACTGCCGGCGCGGGCCCG